>NZ_VAUV01000004.1:0-300000 GCF_005780165.1 Phragmitibacter flavus
TTTCGTCTCGTATTTCTCTCCACACGACTTCGCAGCCGTGCAGTTACACTCGACTACCATCAAGGAGCATCGACCTCGAAGACCTGGACTTTCACTGGTTGGTTTCATGTTTTCATATGCGAACGGAGTGCGCCGCTCTGCGGCGCTTTGGATTGTCACTGTGCCCCCGACAACACGCCTCTCTGCCAATCGATCCACCCAGTTCCGCCGCGCAAAAAAAGCGGTGCAGAGCCCCGCACTCCAAAAACTTGCGCCGTTCCTCAAAACGACGCCACCGTTTCCTGAAGACCTTCTCGCAGCGCGTGTTCGGGAGTAAATCCCAGCACGTCACGCGCCCTGGCGACATCCGCACATGAATGCCGGATGTCTCCCGCGCGGAAATCGCGATGGATCACCTCCTTGACCACTTTGCCCGTCTGCTCCTCAACCAGCGACTTCAACACCGCAAACAACTCAATCAAACTGGTCGCATTGCCCAAGCCCACATTAAAAACTGATCCAAAAGCCCGTTCATCGTCAATCAACGCCGCCAGCAACAATGCCTGTGCCACATCGCGGACGAAACAAAAATCCCGCGTGTTCCCTCCATCCCCGTTGATGAACACCTCACGCCCCGCCTTCATCGCGTCCACCCATTGGGGAATCACCGCCGCATAAGCACCATTGGGATCCTGACGCGGACCAAACACGTTAAAAAACCTCAGTCCCACCACCTTCATGCCATAGCAATTCGACAGCACCTGCGCATCGATCTCGTTCATCCGCTTGCTGGCGGCGTAGGGACTCAAACAACGACCAATGCTCTCCTCCTTTTTGAAATCCAGCGAATCATCGCCATAGACCGCACTGCTGCTCGCATAACTTACCTGGACAACCCCCGCCTCTTTCGCTGCAAGAAACACATTGAGCGTTCCCGTGGCATTGATGTCATGACACAAAGCCGGCTTGTCCAACGACAAAGGCACACTGCCCATGGCCGCGAGATGAATCACCCGCTCCACCCCCGCCATCGCCGACGCCACCTGCTGCCTGTCCCGAATGTCCCCCGAAACCAACTCCGCATCCGATTTCAAATTCGCCTCTTTCCCCGTTGAAAAATCATCAAAAACTCTCACCCGTTGGCCAACATCCAACAACTTTTCCACCACATGTGAACCAATAAAACCGGCTCCTCCGGTAACGAGCCATTGTTGGGGACGAGATACCAATACCTGCTGTTGAATCTGATAGGGGGTCATAACAAACAATCACTGAATCAATAAAGGCTTACCAACAAGCACCCTCATACTGCCACGGAAGGAGCTTTAGCTCATTCCATCCGTTCACATCCACCACATGCTGATCCGCCCTCGCGGCCGAGGCCAGTTCATCCGTGCGCGCGCATCGCTGGGATGCCACAATTACATCGCAACGCGACAACACCTCACGCGGACTCTCGCACATCAGCTCCGTTAAATGCGGCATCCTCCTTTGAATCTCACTCGCATTGGCACCGATCAACCTGGCCAAATTGAGCTGTGGATCATAGATGCTCAACTCGCACCCGTTCGCCAGCAATGCCTCCGCCACCGCCACCATCGGACTGCCACGCAAATCGTCCGTATCCGCCTTGAACGCCAGACCCAACAATCCGATCCGCGTTTTCCCCTTTCCAAGAATCAACTTCACCAATGCCTCCAGATGCGCCCGGTTGGTCGCCAGAGTATGACCAAGCAAAGGCAGTTCCACCCCAATCCCATCCGCAAAAGCATTCAGCGCGCTCACATCCTTCGGCAGGCACGACCCGCCAAAAGGCGTCCCCGGTCGCATGTAATACTTCGAGATGTTCAGCTTCGTGTCCGCACACACCACCTCCATCACGGTCTGCCCGTCCTCACCCAACTGCTTGCAAAGCCGGCCAATTTCATTCGCAAACCCCACCTTCACCGCATGGAAATAATTGCACGCATACTTGATCATCTCCGCCGCCCGCCATCTCAACGCCGCCGGTTTGCCGCCCAGCAATTGTCGGGCCACGCCATCCGCTGGCGCAAGGCCATCAAACGTCCCGATCACCGCCAATGACGGATCACGGAAATCCTGAACCGCCGTCCCCTCACGCAAAAACTCCGGGCAATAATAAATCTTCACGCGCCCGCTCAAGCGCAGTTCCTCAAAAAACTCCGCCACCATCAACCCCGTGCTCCCAGGCAACATCGTGCTGCGAAAAATCAACACATGCTCCTTGCCGCTCGTCTTCAACGCTTCAGCGATCTGCCCGGAGACATGACGCACATAATCCAGATTCAACTCTCCCGAAGGCAATGAAGGCGTCCCCACACAAACAATCGACACCTGCGTCTCCGCCACTGCCGCCACCGCATCGGTCGTCGCCCGCAAAGCCCCATCCCTGACCGCCTTGGCAAGCAATTGATCCAATCCCGGCTCCACTATCGGCGAACGTCCCAGATTGAACGCCTCGATCTTTTCCTTTTGCACATCCACTCCGATCACTTCGTGACCCGCCTCAGCAAGGCACGCCGACGTGACAGCTCCCACATATCCAAGGCCAAAAACACTTACTTTCATGATCCACTACACTCGTCGAAAATTTCTCCACAGCCGTTAAACACTCGCCCTCCATTACGCAACCATAGAATCATACAATCCTGTAGCATTTATTGCGGTTGCCCCATCTCCTTTTCACGCCAAAGCCGCATCTCCCCAATCCTGATCCGCCCTTCATTCTCACCCGGCCGAAAGAAGCACACCAACTGCTCCACCTCATTCAAAACCGCCTCATCATTTTCAGCAAACCTCATCATCAATCGATTTGTCCCTGGCTGCAATTCCACCTCTCCGTTGATGCGCCCACCATTCCTGCCATCAATGCGCAAACCCATCTTCACCGCCGCATCACCCTTCCCCATCCACTCATACTCCGCTTCGATCCCGGCATAGTCAGACCAGTCCCCACCAAATCCCGGTCGGCGCAAACTCGACCA
Organism: Phragmitibacter flavus; assembly: GCF_005780165.1. Taxonomy (NCBI): domain Bacteria; kingdom Pseudomonadati; phylum Verrucomicrobiota; class Verrucomicrobiia; order Verrucomicrobiales; family Verrucomicrobiaceae; genus Phragmitibacter; species Phragmitibacter flavus. The sequence continues at coordinate 2,985 of NZ_VAUV01000004.1, forward strand.
CTTTCCTGCAACCAACTCCAGCACCAAATCATCGCCATCTCCCCGAACCACCCCATCCACCTCGCGCTGCCACAGACCCACCGGCCCCTGCCCACCCTGCGAACCTATCACCGGCAATAACTCCCGTTGAGCCGTCTCCAATTGAACCCGCTCCACCAATGGCCACCAGGCCGGAACCGAGGTCATCAGCGCCAAAGGCAACACCCAGCCGCCCCAACTTCGCCTCGCATAAGTCAACGCTCCGCCCAACGCCCCCAATCCATTGACGAACACATCGTGACCATCAAAGGTTCTCCCCGTAAACAACTGCAACATCTCCGCCCCCGCCCCTGCCACCGCCACCAGCAACACCGCCTCCATCAGACTTCCCCAACTCACCTTTCGGCGCTGCCAGCTTAACCAGCCCAGCGCCACTCCCGCCGCCACCGGCCAGTGCAACACATTCAACCACAAAGCCTTCCCCCCTTCACGCCAGTCTCCAGGCAAAGGCATCACGCACAATCCCAACACCACCGCCCCCAACGCCAGCCACAGCCACGACACAACTCGCCGACCCCTGAGTCCTGAATTGCCAGTCGGTCTATGCTTCGAAGAATCTCCCATGGGATGATGCCAACCTACCCCCCCACCCTCCAAGCGCAACCCATCCCTCGCAAAGCATTCTCCCCTCGCGATCAACCCCGCGCAAACCCTCCCTTCCCAACGTTTTCTTAATGGTTCCCATGAAAAAACTCCACGCCCCTCATCTTCTCCGTTCCGAATGCTACATCGACGGCTCATGGCAGCAGTCCGACTCAGGCTCGACCATCGCCGTCACCAATCCCTCTACCCAATCGCTCATCGGTCATGTTCCCTCCATGGAAAAAGCCGAAGCCAACCGCGCCATCGAAGCCGCCTACCGCGCCCTCCCATCCTGGCGCGACACTCCGGCTCAAGATCGCGCCACCATCCTGCGCCGCTGGTTCAACCTCATCATCGGGCACCAGGATGATCTCGCCAGCATCATGACCGCCGAACAAGGCAAACCCCTCGCTGAATCCAAGACCGAAATCACCTACGCCGCCTCCTTCATCGAATGGTTCGCCGAACAGGCCAAACGCACCTACGGCGACACCATCCCCTCCAAAAGCAAAGGCAGCCGACTCATCACCATCAAACAACCCGTCGGTGTCTGCGCCGCCATCACCCCGTGGAACTTCCCCGCTGCCATGATCACCCGCAAAGCCGGTGCCGCCCTCGCCGCCGGATGCACCATGGTCGTCAAACCCGCCAGCCAAACTCCGCTCTCCGCGCTCGCTCTTGCCGTGCTCGCCGAAGAGGCTGGTGTTCCCGACGGCGTCCTCTCCGTCATCACCGGCGACTCTTCTGAGATCGGCAAAGCCTTCACCTCCAGCCAACTCGTCCGAAAACTCACCTTCACCGGCTCCACCAAAACCGGCGCCGCCCTCATGCGCGACTGTGCCAACACCATAAAAAAAGTTTCGCTCGAACTCGGCGGCAACGCCCCCTTTATTGTTTTTGATGATGCCGACCTCGAAGCCGCTGCCGAGGGCGTCATCCAATCAAAATTCCGCAACACCGGCCAGACCTGCGTGTGCGCCAACCGCATCTTCATCCACGACACCATCTACGAAAAATTCACCCACCTACTCGCCGCCAAAATCGCTGAACTGAAAGTCGGCGACGGCTTCGAACCCGACATCACCCAAGGCCCCCTCATCAACATCGAGGCTGTAGAAAAAGTCGAATCCCTCCTCGCCGACGCTACTTCCAAAGGAGCCACGATTGCCGTCGGCGGCCGTCGCCATGCCAAAGGCGGCACCTTCTTCGAACCCACCCTGCTCACCGAAGCCACCTCCGACATGCAACTCGCGCAGGACGAAATCTTCGGCCCCGTCGCCCCCCTCTTCCGTTTTCAAAACGAAGCCGAAGTCATCGCCATGGCCAACGACACCGAATACGGCCTTGCCGCCTATTTCTACAGTCGCGACATCGGCCGCATCTGGCGCACCGCCGAAGCCCTCGAATGCGGCATGGTCGGCATCAACACCGGCATCATCTCCACCGAAACCGCCCCCTTTGGCGGCATCAAACAATCCGGCATTGGTCGCGAAGGTTCACACGAAGGCATCGAAGAATATTTAGAAAGCAAATACCTCAACCTCTCCGGCCTGTAACTCTCAACCGTAACAGACGACTTAAGTCGCTCCATACCAAGCGAAATTGTTTGGCAAATCTCCGCCCCATCTTCAACCCGATCCAATCCGTAATGCTAACAAGCCATTTTATAGGTTCGGATTGCTATGGAAGCCGATTCCTTCAAACATTACGTTGCTCCACTTTTCCTTCTCGGCCATTTGACGAATTCGGTCGCTCACAAAAAGCTTGGTCGTGCCACAAACCATCGTTCGCGGATGCTCTGAAACAAGGTCACGTCCGCTCCAGGTATCCTTGCGATAAATAAACGGTCTTGGTGGCCATGGCTTGGGATATGGCCGGAGGATCGGTTTCCCGTCAACATTGATGGGAACGTTCATGGCTCTCCAGTCCGGAACCAATTCTGGCGGCGCCTCTAACACAAAATAACGAGGTGCGTCGGCAAGCTTGGCCCTGCAGCCCGCAATGCTCTCAATCGGAAATTCGGTAATATCGAGAATCTCAACACCTTCTCTCTCCAGCGCCGAAATGACTCGCTCACTAACAAACTGGCTCACATAGCCCCCTCCATTCATCAAAAAGTCGGGCCACTTACTCCCAAAGTCTCCAATATGTATCCCCGGCTTGAAGCCACTGATTCGAGTGAATTCTTCATGCCTTTCCCGCGCGATCTCGGGGATAAATGTCTTTCGGTCGGGTAACGGCGTGTAACCACTCGCGTATGCAAAGCGCCTGCCGTCCGTTTCAGCGGACATGCGAAACAGATTGGGAAGATTGCAAGTCATCATGTTACCCCATAGCACGCCAATCCATGGTTATGAAGGTTAACATTGTCCTGTCCCATCCACATTTGAAGACATTTCTAATGCGGCCTCGTCCAGCTTCCCACAATAAAAACGGATTTGGCATCACGATTTCAAGCACCCAGCGAGAGCCTTTGCGCACCCTCCACAAACTCTTTCCCACCCCTCGTAAACTCTCTCGCTGGTCCGTCGCTTCTCACCCCACCTCAGCAAGCCGCCCCACCGGCATCATCCACGCCGTAATACTTCTCGCCGATCACAATCTTTGGCCGGCCATTCTTCACCCGCCATTGATTGCTGTCGCGCAGGGAGAAAATGCACCCGCAATACTCCTGCATGTAAAACTGCTCGCGTTTGGAAATCTCCAACATCCTCGCCGCGCCGCCGCCTTTGCGCCAGTTGAAGGTCCAGTAGCTGACCCCCTCATACTTCGCCGCCGCCCGCTCCCCGCAGCCATTGATCTGCGCCATGTTTTTCCAACGCGAAATTCCCAGGCAACTGGTGATCACCGGAAACCCATGCTCATGCGCATACAACGCCGTGCGCTCAAACCGCATGTCAAAACACATCGTGCAACGCGCCCCCTTCTCCGGCTCCCACTCCATCCCTTTGGCCCGCTTGAACCAGTTGTCGGAATCATAATCCGCATCCACAAACTCGATCCCGTGCTTCTCGGCAAAGCGGATATTCTCCTGTTTGCGTAAATCATACTCCTGCCGCGGATGGATGTTCGGATTGTAAAAATAGATCGTCATCTCCACCCCGGATGCATGGATCGCCTCCATCACCTCCCCCGAACACGGCGCACAACAGGAATGCAGCAGCACCTTTTTCGCCCCATTGGGAGGGGTCAAAACTGGGCGCTCAATTTGAGTCGTGACTGGGGCCGCATCGGACATTCCCCATCCATACCTCCAATCTCCCTCCGAATCAAGCCTCCACCACAGTTGCCAAACCTGCCCATCTGCCTTTCAATCATCCCATTCCCTGCGATGCGCTCCACGCTCCCCTTTCTCCTTTTTGCCCTTTTCCTGTCGACCGCCTGTCAGTCGACCACGGAAAAAGCCGACCGCCCATCCCATCGACAGCAGGCCGCACTCGCCCAGTGGCTCAAACGCGCCGCTCATGCCGATCGCCGCAACGACGACGAAGCCCTCCGACGCGCCACCGCCAAAGTCGCCGAACTGTGGCGCGAAAATCCCTCCGCCCCCACCGGCAGCTTCAAGCTTGAAGTCGACTCCGGCCCGCACAAAACCGCCCATCCCTATTATTTCCAACACTATCGACCCGCCGACACCAGCAGCGTCAGCGGCATGAACACCCGTTACACCCGCGACGGCATTGGAACGCCACTCATAGGAATTCGCACCTTCGCCGAGGACGACCCTCTGGCCCAATACCATCCCGAAGAAGGCATCGAACGCGCCGTCACCGCCGTCCTCGATTTCCCCCAACCCCATCAGGCCAAACTCACCTTCTACGATCCAGGAAAAACTCTGAAAGTTTCAGGCCAGCCGCTCGCCGCCGACTTCACTGCCCCCCTCAGCAATGCTCTTGGCGATCCCGGTCGCATGCGTCGACTTGGCCTCATCGGCCTCCTTCGTTCCGACAACCCCAACCTCAAAGCCGGCTTCCTTCTCACTCAACCCTACGATCCCCAGAAAACCCCGCTCATCCTCGTCCACGGCCTCCTCTCCAACCAGAGCGCCTGGCGCAACGTCGCCAACGACCTCATCGCCGACCCAAAAATCCGCGCCCGATATCAGATCTGGTTCTACCACTACCCCACCGGCAACCCCGTCCTCCTCTCAGCCGAAGTTTTCCGTCGCAACCTCAATCAGCTCCGCCGCGACCTCAACCCCAGTCAGCATGATCCCGCCATGCGCCACAGCGTGGTCATTGCCCACAGCATGGGCGGACTGCTCAGCAAAACGCTCATCACCACCACCGACGACAAACTCTGGAAACGCGCCTTCACCATCAGCACCGAAGAGCTGCGTCTCGATGCCAAAAACCGCCAATTGCTCGTCGACAGCTTCCAGTGGAAAGCCCGGCCCGACGTCAAACGCATCATCTATGTCGCCGTTCCCCATCGCGGCAGCACCCTCGCCACCAGCTTCCCTGCCCGGCTCATCCAACGGCTCATCCGCCTTCCCGAAACCCTCCTCAGCGTTACCGCTGACCTCATCGCATTGGATGCCGATGCCCTCACTGAAGAAGCCCTTCAAACCGTCGAAAGCCTGAGCCTCAGCAGCATCCACAACCTCTCCCCAAACGATCCCCTCCTCCATTCTCTCAACGAACTTGAAACCGCCCCTTGGGTTCGCCGCCACAGCATCATCGGCAATCGCGGCCGCAAAGGCCCCCTTGAGAAAAGCAGCGATGGCGTCGTCCCCTACACCAGTAGTCACCTCGAAGGCGTCGATTCCGAAGTCATTGTCCCCGGTGACCACGGTGCCTACAAAACCCCCGAAGCCCTCGCCGAAATCATGCGTATCCTCCAACTCCCCTGACGCATTTTATCTATCCTTTAGCCCTTATCCTTTAGCCTTTCTTTTTCATGCTCTTCCGCCATTCCCACGCCGACCTTTTCGTCCCCGATCAATGCGACCCCGCCCAAGCCTTCGCCCGCGTCACCCACCTCGGCATCGTCAGCCATCAGGACGACCTCGAAATCGCCGCCTACCACGGCATCACCGAATGTTTCCGCCGCAACGACCAATGGTTCGGCGGTGTCGTCGTCACCAACGGCTCGGGCAGTCCCCGCAAAGGTGCCTACAGCCATTACACCGATGAAGAAATGCAGGACGTTCGCAAACAGGAACAGCGCAAAGCCGCCTTCGTTGGAGAATACAGCGTCATGGTTCAACTGGGGTATCCCAGCGAAGACGTCAAACACACCCGCCACGACGACGTCTCCTCCGACCTCCTCAAAATCCTCCAACTCTGCCAGCCCCGCTTCGTCTATCTTCACAATCCCGCCGACCGACACGACACTCACGTCGCCACCTTCCTGCGTTGTCTTGAAGCCCTTCGCCAGCTTCCCAAACAAGCGCGTCCGCAAAAAGTCTACGGCTGCGAAGTCTGGCGCAAACTCGACTGGCTGCTCGCCCAGGACAAAGAGATGCTGTGGGTCGATCAATACCCTCATCTCATCGGTGCCCTGCTCGCCGTTTTCGATTCCCAAATCAGTGGCGGCAAACGTTACGACCTTGCCGAAGAAGGCCTGCGTCGCGCCAACGCCACTTACTTCGACTCCCACACCACCGACAACACCAACGCCCTCACCTACGCCATGGATCTCACCCCGCTGATCCAGGACGACACCCTCGATCCCGAAACCTACACCACCGCCTACATCGACCGCCTCAAGGACGACGTCCAGCAACGCCTGCGCCGCTTTCAACCGTGACACAGGCTTGCAGCCTGTGGGTGCGACAGGCATTTCGCCTGTGCGACTGGAAGGTTCGGCTCGGAGCCGTAACACAGACTTCCAGTCTGTGCTTTCAGAAAGTCCTCCGCCCAAATAAGCCCCCACACCGGGCAGGTTGCAAACCTGCCCCACCCACAGGCTGCAAGCCTGTGTCACCTCCCTACACCTACTGGTTCTTCTCTCCCCAGGCCTTCACGAACTCGATGCACTTCTTAATGTCGCCGACATTGTCCTCCCACTTGTTTTCATACTCGACCGACACGTTGCCATCAAAACCCTGTGCCTTCAGTTCCGCAAGCATCGCAGGCACATCGCAAATCCCCTCGCCATAAATCTGATCCTTCGCCTGTCTGCCGATCTCCGTGCGATCCTTCAAGTGGGTGCTGATGATCCGACCTTTCAAAATTTTCAAGCAGTCCAAAGGCACCAATCCACTCGTCGCCCAATGTCCGGTATCGCCACAGGCACCCAAACGCGGATCACGATCCTTCACCAGGCTCAACACGAAATTGGGATCCCACAATTGATAGGCCCGGTCCAAACGTTTGGCATGCTGATGATACCCCGCCTTGATGTCATACTCCTTCACCATCTTTTCGATGATATCGACATTCTTCACGTCTTCCGTCGTCACCGCATAAAGCCCCAGCTTCTTCGCAAACTCAAAAATTTGCTTCCACTCCGCTTCATCCTTGCCGCCCACCACCCCGTAGTTGACCGCTTTCACGCCGTGTTTGGTCAGCTTTGCCTGAAGCTCCGCGAAATCTTCGTCGCTCATGGTGTGATGCAACTTTTTGTCCGGCTTCTCCACGCTCAGCTTTTGTCCTGGATAAAACTCAATCACCTTCGCCCCCGCCTCCGCCGCCTTCTCCACCGCCTCAAACGCCGTGAACTTGTTGAACGAATAAGCCTGCGGCCCGACCGCAAAGCCTCCTTGCTTCACCTCCTCGGGAATCTGATTGGCTGCAAAAAGACCGCCAGCCGCCAGAACGGCCGCCGCAAAAAACGAAAGGAAACGGGTGCATGTTTTCATCAGCCCCAGTCCAGCTTGCAGCGACTCCGATGTCAAGACGCAGTTGAATGGAAAACCCGATCAGCCCTCAGGAAATTTCAATGTCATTCCCTGGACTAACATTGCGTTTCTTACGACGCGGCATGTGCTCTTCCTCGAGTATCCGATCGTCCATCAACGGTTTCGTGCCCGCTTCAAATTTCGGTTCCTCCTCAGTGAACGGTTGCTGTCCGCGATAGGTCTTCAGACGCTCACTCAATTCCTGCTCCAGCTTCGCCACGTCTTCAGGCGACATCTCCTTGTTGCTGGTCTTCTCTTTTTCAAAAGCCAAAATCGCCTTGGTCTGGGTCTGCACCGCCTCGCCATAGTTGCCACTGCGCGCCAGTGCGGCGGCCAGGGTATCAATCACCTGGTAATCCTCCTCCTTCAAATCTGCCAGAGAACTGCGTGCAAAATCCACCGCACTGTCGCCGTCATGAAAATTGTCATCGGGACAAACCGAAAGGAACCACGCCAGGTCATTGCGGGCCATGGGATCATCCGAACGCGCCGCCCGCCGATACCAGGCCTCCGCCCTTCGGTAGTCCAACGGCACCCCTTTCCCGATGTAATACATGTAAGCCAGACGAGTCATCGCACGCACCAGACCACCTTGGGCCGACTTCAAATACCAGTTCGCCGCCTCCTTCGTGTCTTTCTCAATCCCCGTCCCCGTTTCCAGCTTCCAACCATATAGCGCCTGCGCAGGAGCAAAATCCTGATGAGCCGCGCGGGCCAGCCACTTGGACGCCTCTTTCGAATCCTGCGCCACTCCACGACCCCGCTCAAAACATTCCGACACATTCTGCTGCGCCAGCGGATAACCATACTCAGCCGCCCTCAAATACCACTCATAGGCCTTCTTCTCATCCTTGGCCAAACCCGCCCCGGTTTCATAAAGCGTTCCCAACGCATTCATCGAAGGCAAATGCTGCTGGGCCGCCCCTTTCTGCAACCACTCCGCCGCCTTCTTCTCATCCTTTTCCAGACCCTCTCCCCCCAACAGGCGAATGCCCAGCTCAAATTGCGCATCGGGGTTTCCCCGTTCCGCCATCTGCTCCAATATCGCGGGGTTCACCGGCTCGTCCCGCACTTGAGCCCTCATATCGAAGGCCATCGACAAGCTGAAGATGACCATAGCCAAGATCACCCGGGGAAATGTGTTCATGAGCGGAAATATAGAGTGAACCATCAAATCGGCAACTGCGTGCATGCGCCGCGCTGCGGAGGCAAGACCCATCGCCCTACTGTCGCAATTGGACCTCCTTGCAAAGATACGCATACGCCATGCCAGCAGGTTGCCAAGCATTTACGCATTGACCAAGGATTAGCCATCCGTTCTTCAAGCCAGCAACGGTGTCAGCAATCCCGCCCGGGCAAGAAGCGCATTCGGATCTGGATCGCGACCCATGAAATCATGAAACAGCTTGGCTGGATCATCACTGTTGCCACGACTGAGGATGCTGTCGCGCAATGCACGCCCCACCTCTGGATTCAACACGCCCTCCTCCTGGAATCGCGTAAACGCATCCGCATCAAGCACCTCAGCCCATTTGTAGCTGTAGTAGCTGGCCGCGTAACCTGTCGGATTCGAGAACAAATGGCTGAACCGCCGCGCCATCGTAGGAGCCTCGGTTCCGGTCGGAAACATGTAGTCTGCCAGAATCTTGCGTGCGAGCTGATCCAGATCGGTGTTCTCGTCCGTTGCATGATGCATGTGCAGTTCCAGATCCAGCTTGCCGAAGCTCAACTGCCTCATGATCGCCACCGCGCCCATGTAGTTGCGCGCCGCCGTCATTTTTTTGAACAACCCATCCGGAATCGGCGAGCCCGTTTCGTGATGTTTGGCAAAAAAGTCCAGGCTCTCACGCTCCCAACAAAAGTTCTCCATCAGCTGGCTCGGCAGTTCCACAAAATCCCATGCGACATTCACACCGTTCAAACTGGGGATCTCCACATTGCCCAACAACTGGTGCAGCAAATGACCGAACTCGTGGAAAATCGTGCACACCTCGTCGTGCGTCAGAAGCGCCACCTTGCCATCCACCGGCGGCGTCATGTTCCCACAAATCAAACCCAGATGCGGCTGCCGATCCCGATCACCCGACGGAGGCGCGCCCCCCTTCAAATAATTCATCCACGCTCCACCGCGTTTGCTGTCACGAGGGTGCCAGTCCGCATAAAAACTGCCCACATGCACGCCCTCCGCGTTGCGCATTTCATAAAATTTCACTTCGGGATGCCAGGTTTCCACCACGCCGCCGTCTTGGGCACTGACGCCGCTTCCATCACCTTCAGGAGCATCAGCATCAGCACCATCGATACAAACGGTCTGACGTTCCTTGATGCGAATATCAAACAAACGCTCAGCGATCCGAAACATCCCACTCAGCACCCCATCCACCGGGAAATACGGACGCAACTGCTCCTCATCAAAATCATACAGCTCACGACGCCTTTTTTCACTCCAGTAAGCCACCTCCCAAGGCTCCAGCAATCGCACCGCCGCCCCTTCCTTGTCCGCCACATACTCCTGCAACGCGATTACTTCCCGACGAAACGCTTCGCTCACCTTGGCATGCAGGTTGTGCGTAAAATCCAAAGCATTCTGCCCCGACTTTGCCATGCGTCGTTCCAGCACGTAATCAGCAAAATTCTTTTTGCCCAACAATTGCGCCTTCTCATTCCGAAGCTTTAAAATCTGCCAGATCAAAGCCGTGTTGTCATAGTTTCCCCCGCGTCCAATCGTTCCGCTGCCTTCCCACACCTGCTTGCGGATCGCCGCATCCTCGAGATGCTCCATCACCGGAATTAGCGAAGGTGCCTTCAATGTGAAGCGATACACCGGCTGCTCCTCCGTTCCCAAACCCTTCGCCGCTGCATCCGCCCGGGCGGCATCCACCGCACTCGCTGGCAGCCCTGCAAGTTTTGCAGGATCATCAATGATCAATTCCCAAGCATTGGTCGAATCCAACACATTCTCGGAATATTTCTGCGTCGCCTGTGACAGCTCGGCCTCAATCTCTTCAAGCCGCTGCTTTTTTGCCACTGGCAGTTCCGCGCCGTGTTGACGGAAATAGGCTAGCGCTTCATCCACACAACGACGTCGCACCCCCGTCAAATCACGCGCCTGATCGGTTTTGCTATAGGTCAAAAGCAGATCCCACAAGTGCTCATTCAGCGGAATCTTTGCAAAAAATGAACTCACCAACGGAAGCATTTTGTTGTGTGCCTCACGAATTTCCGGCGAGTTGCAAACCGCATCAAGATGCGTCACCAATCCCCAAGCTTCGTTCAATTCTTTCAAAGCGTCCTCATACGCCAGCATCACCCGTTCAAATGTCAGCCTCCCGCGATCCTGACTGATCAGGGCATCAATGGCCTGCTCTGCCCTCAGAAGCGAAGCGGAAATATCCGACTCGATGCAGGCAGGATTTAAAGTGGACCATCGAACGTGAAACGACTGGGCAAGAAAGGGAGCGGACATGGGATAATGAATGGGCAAACATGGCGTGTCGAACACGAGTTTGCCAGCCTAATTTGTCAGGTTACGCATGCCCGTGACCAAACAGATGAAATTTCAATGAACTCATCCGTTGGCCCAAGACTGCCGTCCCTGATCAATGCCATTTGCGATCACGACGCTGGCTATGACCAGAACCATGACCACGGTCATGATCACCACGACGATGATCATTTCGGTCATACCGGGAATGACTGCGGTCGCGATCATGATCACGGCCATAACCATGACCAGGCCCATGACCACGGTGGGGAAGATGATGATAACAACCACTCGTCAAGAGCGTGGTTCCGATGACAGCCAAAAGCATGAAGAGTTTCATAATGAGTAAGTTCCGATGAAATCGCCCCTGACAGCCAATCCGGCTGTCACCTGTTCAGGCGCACAAGATTGCTTGAGCTTCTTTTGCTCTTCGCTATGATGGTATCCATGCCATACCCCCTTGCGGCACGATACACCCAATTTCTCGACGCCGTCTTCGGTGGACTTGCAGAACCTACCTCCCCTTCATGGCCAGGTGCCTTCTCTGAACTCGACCTTCAAAGCTTGTGGTTTTCGGGCGAGTTCGGCCATTCGTTTCTCACCACCTGCGGCCAGCAGGTCACCATCCGCGACTTCGGCATCTGGAACCACTCTGCCGGACCTGACTTTATTCAAACCTGCGTCCAGATCGGCGACAAAACATGGCGTGGTGCCATTGAACTCGATCCCGATGCACGCGATTGGGAACGTCACGGCCATGGGTCCAATGCCGATTACAACCACGTCGTCCTCCACCTGTTCACGCAAACTCCCTTGGCGAGGTTTTACACGCGCAACAGCGAGCATCGCGAGATCGTGCAGGTCCATCTTCAACCTGAAATGCTCGCGGCCAATGCGGTTCCCCGACGACAGGCCGAAGCGCATCTCGGACGATGTTTTACACCGCTCGCCTCCATGCAGGACGCCAAGATTCACAGTCTGATCGAAGCCGCAGCCGAACATCGACTGGAGAGAAAATCCGCACGGCTCCAAACTCTCATCGCCATTCATGGTCGGGATCAGGCCATCTATCAAACTCTCGCCGCCATTCTCGGCTATCGTCCGAATCAACGTGCTTTCACCATCCTCGCCCAGCGACTCCCGCTCAAACTTTTGCTCAAGAAACCAAGGAATGAACGAGAATCCCTGTTGTTTGGAGTGGCCGGTCACCTCGAACCCATCAAGGACGAGGACACCAGCCCTGACACCCGCCTCTATCTGAAAACGTTATGGTCGGAATGGTGGAAACGCCGCCACGCCTTTCTCACCTGGTTGGAACCTGCCACCCTGCCGCCATGGCAAAACACCTCCTCGCGACCAGGCAACCATCCTCAACGGCGGCTGGGCGCGCTCGTCAGCATCCTCGGCTCTTGGAGGCCCATCACTGCACCGCTCCGAAACCGTGAATGGGATCTGAAAAAATTTTGCGATGCCCTTGCATCACTCGATCATCCCTACTGGAGCCACCACTACACCCTGCTTTCCAAGCCCATTGTCAGACCTATGGCATTGCTTGGAAAAACGCGAATCCGCGAAATCCTCGCCAATCTCGTTTACCCCTTGTTGATTCCTGATCAACCCGAACTCGGGGACGAATACCTGCAACTCAGCGCCGCACTCGACAATCACAAAGTGCGTCGTGCCGCCCTGCGGCTGTTCGGCAACGACCCCCGATCCGCAGCTTTCCAAAAACGTCTGCATCAACAACAAGGCCTTCTGCAATTGTATGAAGACTTTTGCCTTGAAGATCATTCGGCGTGCTCCGAATGCCCATTCCCTGAACGGTTGCGCGAGTGGAGTTGACCTCCTGAAACTGGCTCCCAAAAAAATTCTTGAATAAGCCGCAAGGGGCTTCGTCGAAGAAAACAGCTGCGGCCAACTGGCCTTCAGCCGCCAATCAAAGAATTCAACCGCCAATCCATATGAAATACATCCTTGCCATCCTCGCCCTGCTTTTTGTCGCCGCCACCTCGCCGCTCGAAGCCCGCGACCATCATCGTCGCGACCGCCATCATGACCATGATCGTGGACATCATCATCACCGCGATCACCATCGCAGCCACTATCGTGGCCATGACTACGGCCACAGCTCCCATCACCGCCACCACTACCCAAGCCGCGGTCCAAGCTATCGTTGCCATGGCGGATTCATGGTCTGGCTACCTGGGTTCGGATACGTCTTCAGAAGCTCACATCATCACCACTGCGATTGATCATCGCATGGCATTCAACGAACAATTTTCAAGCTGCTGGTCGAACCAGCAGCTTTTTTGTTTGTTTCAATATCAGGTCGAGACTGGCTCAAGCCGCCTGCCGGGTTGGCTGAACCAGCTCCAGCGCATCGCCAAGCACTTCAATCTGCCAGCGCATCAATCGCTCCTGCGGCGAAGCCTGGTTCAACACCAGATCCTCCATCACCGCACGCGAACCCAACAACGAAGGTTCAAGTCCCAGCGCATTGGCCTTCGCATCGCGTGCCCTGCACAGATTGTCAATGCGGGTGCGCTCTTCATCCGTGCAACGCCGTTGCAATTTCTTGGGACGCTCCGGCCAGGTTTGTGGATCGCTGTTTTTTACCCCGTTCAATATTTCCTCGAACGAAGTGCGCCAGCGACCACGCCAGCGATTGGGGATGTTGACCCTCCCCTGCTGCTCCCAGTCAGCCGCCATGGTGAGCATCTGCTGGTTGTTCAAAATACGGAACGGCGGCACATCGCGCTCGCTTGCCATGCCCTCACGCCAGCGCCACATTTCGCGGAGCAAGGCGAGTCCCGCAGGTCGAAATTTGCCAGCCCCTGAAATGCGCCAGGCCTCCTCGCGATCTCGCACCTGCCGCGCCAGCACGTCCGAACGAAGCGTTTCGCAACTTTCTTCAAACCATTCCACCCTTCCCGCCGCGCGGAGTTCGTCCATCAATCGCGATGACAACTCTGGGAGATACCGAACATCGTCGACTGCGTAAGCCTGCATTTTTTCCGACAGCGGTCGCTGACTCCAATCTTCCTTCTGCGAACTTTTGCACAGCGTCACTCCTGTGTAATGCAGCACCAATGCCGCCAGACCAAAAGCCCGATGCCCGGCCAGTCGGGATGCAATTTGGGTGTCAAAAAATCTTGGGGGGGTCCACTCGTAGGATCGTTTCAACAAGGTCAAATCATAGTCCGCCCCGTGCAACCAAAGATCGCACTTCTCCAGCAACGACAGCAGCGGTCTCATGTCGGCAATCGCCAGGGGATCGATCAAGGCAAACCGGTTGCCAATGGCCAGCTGAAACAAACACAGCTTCTCCTGGTAATGATGCAGACTGTCCGCCTCAGTATCGATGAAGGCCGGAATCACCGTTCCGTCCGGCGGAGACGCCGCATCGCAAAACTCGCGCAGTTCGGCGTCCGTGCTGATCCAACTAAAGTCTTTTTCGCTCACGATGGAAAAATGGCAGGCTCAACCTCATTCATGAATTCAACGCAATCCCGAGAGCAACAGTTCGGCATTGCTTCCGCTGCGCTCGATGTTCTTCAGCAAAAATTCGATGGCTTCGTAAGCGGGCACACTGGCCAGTTGCTTGCGGATCACCGCCACCCGTTTCATTTCTTCAGGATGATAAAGCAGATCATCGCGACGGGTGCCTGACTTCAAAACATGGATCGCAGGATAGATGCGACGCTCTGCGATCTCACGATCAAGGCTCACCTCCATGTTGCCCGTGCCCTTGAACTCTTCAAAAATTAATTCGTCCATCCGGCTCTCGGTATCCACCAAAGCCGTTGCCACAATCGTCAAACTGCCGCCCTCATCCACCTTGCGCGCTGCCCCAAAAAATTTCTTCGGCTTCATCAACGCTTTTGAGTCCATCCCGCCGGACATCGTGCGACCCTTGCCGCCCTGAAGCGCATTGTATCCCCGTGACAAACGGGTGATGCTATCGAGCAAGATCACCACATCCTTGCCCATTTCCACCAGCCGCTTGGCCCTTTCGAGAACAAGCTCAGCAACCTGCGAATGGCGCTTCGGACTCTCGTCAAAGGTGGAACTGTAAATCTCCGTGGCCACGGTGTCTTCAAAATCTGTCACCTCCTCAGGCCTTTCATCCAACAACAGGATGATGAGATTCACCTCCTTGTGATTGGTGATGATGGAGCGTGCCACATCTTTCAACAACATGGTCTTGCCACTGCGCGGCGAGGCCACGATCAACGCACGCTGGCCTTTGCCGAGCGGGGCGACCAGATCCATCACACGGGAACTCACCGAAGCCTCCTTGGGAGTTTCGAGAATCAACCGCTGCGAGGGAAACGTCGCCGTCAATTTTTCGAAATCGGCCGTTGGCTGCCAATCATCGGCAGGCACCCCTTCAATTTCCAGGATACGATCCATCGCTAAAAACTTCTCCTTCTCGCGCGGCGTTTTCAGCGTCACTTTCACCTTCTGACCCGCACGGATCTGAAATTTTTTGATGGCAAACACCGGGATGAACACATCTTCCGGCAGCGGGGTGAAATTGTAGGCCGGATAACGCAAAAGCCCGAAAGTGTCCTGCTGCAACTCGACAAATCCCTCGGCCTCAATGCTGGTGCCATGTTGAAGCATCCACGAAAGCAGCTCGCAGATCAGTTGATGTTTGGTGCGACTGCCATTGACCCGCCAGCCAAGTTCCGCTGCCAGCACCTGTAGTGAACCCAACGAACGAGTCTGCAGCTCATTTACCGATGACATCTCAGGAAATGGCGGTTTAACCTTCGGTTCAGGTTCCCCCATTTCGGGGGCAACCGCCGCCGCCGCATCGTTGCCAATTTCAGCTGATCTGTTTTCGGACAGAGGTTCAGCCACTTCATTTTCTCCCGGGCTTGCGCCAGTATTGGAGACAGTGGCCGGATCGAGTTGGTCGTTGATGTTTGCCGTGGTGTCAGGGACGAGTTCGGTGGCCGACGTATCAGACGTCACGGCCTCGGTTCCAGTGGATTCAATGTGCATGTCGGGGAATTAACTTGATGAAGGATCAGTTGAGCCTGTCGTAGCAGAAGGTCGGTATCGCCCTCGTTCCAGACAACCCTGCCAGCTAGTTCGAGCTTGCTGGCAAGTGGTAGTTGCGCATCAAGGATGCGCTCCACATCAACGGAAGTGAGCCCCCGTTTTTCCATCATGCGCTGTCGCTGCACGGCGGGGCTGACCGCCACCAAAATGACCAGATCAGCCGGAAACTCCCTGCCAGTCTCGTAGAATAGCGGGATTTCCGCAATCAAAAGTTGCGTTTTTCCATCGCCAGAAAGCCTCTCCCGCAACTCTGTCAACCGCTCAAATGCCAGCGGATGAAGCAGATTCTCCAGCACCTTCCGGTCCTCGGCATGATTGAACACCCTCTGACGCAGGGCCACCCGGTCCACTTTTCCACTGGTGGCGTTCACCACCATTTCTCCGAAAAGTTGCACCAGTTCCTTTTTTACGGACGATTCTTCGAAGAGAGCATGCACGGTCTCATCACTCGAATAGAAGGCGATCTTTTCCGGCTGCAACGACTGCAGCATTTTACAAAATGACGATTTCCCTGAGGCGGCTCCTCCGGTGATGACCCAGGTCTTCATCGTGCTACTAGAAGGCGCTGCCCGGACTGTGCGCAACCACTAAATCGACAACGAGACTTCGAACTGCCCCCGCCAAAACAAAAAATGAAAGCGAACCCCGCAGGATTCGCTTTCACAGTTAAGTCTAAAGGTTGTAGAAGCCCGAGGCCAAAATCAGCATCAAGGATTCACCGCAGGGAGAAGTCCTGGACCGCCGTCCATGGAGACTGGAGCAGGTCCAATCGGAGCGGTGGTGTCAGGAGCTTTCTGACGGAACACTGGCTGGCCAGATGGATCGATCAGTTTTGCGGTAACGAAGATCATCAAGTTGCGTTTGAAGTGGTCTTCAGCTTTCGACTGGAACAAACGACCAAGGATCGGGATGTCACCAAGAAGAGGCACTTTGTCTTCCACATCTTGCACGTCTTCGCGGATCAGACCGCCGATGGCGACCGTCTGGTTGTCCCAGATGGTGACGGAGGTGGTCACTTTCCGGGTGGAGAAGATGGGCTGCTCAATGCGGTTTTCCGTAAGAGTGATGGTGGTAGGGTTGCCAAGGGCATCAGATGCACCTGTCTGAATCGGACTGCCGTAGTTGATGAATCCTTCGAATTCGGTGACTTCAGGAGCGAGGTTGAGGTCGATCGTGTAGCCATCTGGGCCGAGCACAGGATCCACTTCCATCCGCACACCCACGGGACGCATGTCGAATGCGGTTGGGGTGGTAGGAGTGACCGGGAAGGAGCCCGCACTGCCACCGCCAAGGATGTCGCCACCAACACCAGAGGTCGCACCAATGGTCTGAGGAATTTGCGGTGGATCGAACTCGGTTGGATAGATGAATTCGCGAATCACTTCAATCACCGCACGCTGACCGGAGCGGCAGGTGACACTAGGCGCACTCATCAAGTCCACCCCTTTTTTCTGGCTCAGCGCCCGGATGACCAACTGGAATTGTGGGTCAGTGAACACACCAGCAAGGGAGAACACGCCGGGGGCGATGGCGGAAGCAACGCTTTGGGCCTGCAGCAAACCATCGATCGAATCCGGAGTAAGAGCGATCGAACCGCTGCGGTTGCCCGCTGTTACCGGGTTTTGACCAATCACCGTGCCACCGTTGGCAAACGGAAAGTCGGTCTGGCTGACGGACCCATTGGCCGAGTTCCCTGACACACCGCCACCACCAAAGGTGCGGGCGGAGCCGCCGATGTTGAACTGGCCAAGCAACCAATCAAAACCAAGCTCGTCGGTGTTTTTCTGAGTCACTTCCACAAACTTGGTGGTGATGTAGATCTGCTGGGGAACCTTCTTGCGAAGGCTGTCAACAAAAGCTTCAATCGCATCAAGGTTGGGCTGGGTGTTGCGAACAATGAGCTGCGAGGTCGAAGACACGAAGTTGGCGGAGGCTCCCTCTGGGAACTGGATGCCACTGGCGGTCAACACATCCAAGGCGGTGCCTCGTCCAGCGATGGCAGCGCCGCCGCCACCTCCGGCTGGAGCAAATGGATCTGCGGGGGCTGCCGCAGCGGGGTCTCCACCAGCGGAGCTGTTGAGGAAATCCGGTGGAACAAGGAAGGTGCGGGTATACTGTTCGTCACCAACTTCAGAAAGTGGGACCACCACCACGGCGAATTTCTCCACCTTGTATTTCATGTTGGCCAGTTCGGTGATGTAGCGAAGCGCTTCATCCATGGGAACTTCCTTCAGGTCGAGGCTGATCGTTGCGGTCGAAGGGGCGGCACCCTGACGGAGAATCAAGTTCACCCCTTTTTTGGTGGGATCACGCTCTTCAGTATCAAAATCGCGGCTCTTGATGCGCAGGAATTCAATGGCTTCATCGATGCTGGCTCCCGAGAAGTTCACGTTCGGGAAGATAATGTTGCGCATTTTCTGACTGTAATAAGCGGAATCATCGATGGTGCTGCCATAAGCGTCACCTGGATCCTGAATGATGGCCGTGGGAACCTGATCTTCCCAAGCCTTGTTCACATCGTTCAACATCGCGGCACGACGCTGGTCGCGAGCGGTGTCAAAGTAGTTTTGACGCTTCAATTCCACCTGCTCCATGCCACGACGGGCGGCGCTGTTGTATTTATCGATACGCAGCACCCCTTGAAAGGTGGTGTTGGCATTGTCATAATCGCCAAGGTTCATGTAGCTGTAGGCCATCTGCAACAGACGGGTCACTTCGCTGACATTGGCGGCGTGCTCAGGCGTGAGCGCTGGCTCGTAACGCTCTGGATCATCAAGGTGCTCAAGCAAGGTTTTGGCATCTTCACACTCTTCATGACGGGCAATGGCTTCGTTCAGCAACGCGCGGGCATCAGCATAACGGCCATTTTCGGCACGTTCACGGGCCAGGCAGACGGCGGCAGCGCAAAAGCGATGATTGACCTGCTCACGCAACTCAGCGGTCATTGGAGCATCGGGAAGCAAATCCAGCGCGGTTTTGAATTCGTTAAGGGCACCTTCACAGTCCCCATCAGCCATCAACTTGTCTCCACGTTCGATGGCGCCCTGCGCTTCCTGCACACGCGCCATGCGGCGTGCCATTTCACGTTCGGCTGCGCCGGACGTCGACCCGCCAGGACCGCCGTAGCTTCCCGCCTGGGCGGAAGTGGCAACGATCGCTGCAGTGAGGATAAGTAACGCGGAGTGTTTCATGGGTTTATGTCTGTTGATGCGTAAGGTCATGAGAGAGGTTGAGAGCGAGGGAGTAATGAGGAATTTCGGCGGAGTGACAAACGTTATTCAAAGGAGAGGGTATTTGGCGAGAACAAAATCATCAAATGCCGGATATTTTGAGAGTTGACTAGCCTTTTTTGATTTCAATGGCGGCTCCAAGCTCTCCAGCGGCATTCACCGGGGCGATCTTGGCGTCGTCTTCATTGACTTCAATCAGCTTGTAGGTGGTCGCATCGAAGCCCGGAATGCGGAACAGTCCGTCTTTGGGAACCGTGAGGTTGGAGATCACTTTCAGACGAAACTCCAGTTCTGCACTGTAGTCTGCAATGTTGTTCTCCACGTCCTTCACCAGAACCACTTCGTTGTTGCGAACGTTGTCTTTGACCGTGAGTTCGGACACATCGCGTTCGCCAATTTTTGGATCGGGCACCACTTTGCGCTCCAACTTCACCACCGTGAATCGATTGTCCGAGCCAAAGCTCTCACCAGGACCGCCTGCAAACCAGTTCTTGCGTTTCAGATCATCGGGTGTCGCGATTTGATAAGGGCTGGAAGATGACTTCAGGATCACACGGTAGTCCTTGGCCAGACGATTCACCATAAACAACTTGTTGGTGATCGGCGGATGTTTGCTGGCATCGACCGGGCTGGTTTTTCCTTCGAATTCTTCCAGGTTGGTGAAGCCATCGTTGTCCGAGTCCAGATCCGCCACATTGGGATGTTGATAAGGCAGGCCGTTTTCACGCAGGAAACTGTTGGTCAATGGCGGGCGAATCTGAGGCTCCTCGAGGAACAGGTCAAAAAGCTGATCTTCCTTCAGAACCAGAAGAACGGACTTGTTGAGTGGGACAGGCTTCTCACGTCGAACCGGGGCAATCCACGGCTTGGTGGGGGTCACCGCACTGGCGATGGCGGACTGAACCTGCTCAATGGGGATCTCCCCAAAGTCTTTCTTGGGCACCACCTTCTCCGTTTGAACGGTGGAGCCAAAATCCAGGCTTTTGTAAATCATCCATCCACTGCCACCGAGCGCCGCGAGCGCGACGATGGTGAGGATGACTTTTTCGTAGTTGCTTTTGTCCTTCATGGATCAATAAAAATCAGCGATGTTTCAGTAGAGATAGAAATAGGATCGACCCTCAAAGAGCCACGGCAGCCGTGGTGGCCTGCTCTTCGGCAGCAGCCTCAACTGCAGCGGGACGGAAACGAATGTAGTCAATCTCAAGATAGACTTTCAGCATCTCAGCACCCATCACCGTGACGGCATCAGGAGGAAGCGGGGTGGGAGGAACAATGACCCTGGCTGCGCCCGATGCGGATGGGGTGGCCGCTGCCGCGGAAGCCGTTGTTCCGTCTGCGTTAACTCCACCGTCTCCGCCAGTGCTCCCGGAGCGGGCCTGACTGCGGATGGTTTCCTTCAGCGGACTCTCAGTCTGCTCGTTTTCGACGCGCAACAAACGAACCACCACAAAATGTGGCATTTTCGCTGGATCGCTCAACGAGTTAAGCACCGCCTGGAATGGCGCCTGGTCAGCTGTAAGAAACACTTTCACGGTGTAACGATCCAGAACCGGTTCCGCAGCTGTCTCTTCGCTGATGAGTGCTTTCTTTCCACCGCGACGGCTGGCGCTGTTTCGTCTCGCCGGTGCCGCTGGTTCAGGCTTCGGCGCAGGTGCAGCCTTCTCATTCGGAAGCGGAGCGCGCTCAAAACCATCGAGCGACTGCACCCCAGAGTCCACCAAGGCGGTGACCAGCTTTTCCATCACATCCAAATGCAACCCAAGCTCCGCCGCCACATCCGCCGAGCGTGGCAACGATCCGGTGTATTCTTCAAAGCCCAGCGCAAAGTCTTCGGGCAGGGTCATGTTGCCGGTGGCACTGCCGCGGACGGCGTTCACCCGTTCTTTCAGGCGGGCCTGAAACTCGGTTTCCGAAAGCGGTTTGATGGCCTGCTGAACGGCTGGATTCAGCAACGCAGAACGCAACAAATTGACCTGTTCAGCATACTCGGTGACGCGCTGCTCCTTTTCTGCCGCATTGGCGGCATCTGGATAGAGCTTCTGCGATTCAAGAGCTTTGATTTTCGCAGTAGTTGTCTCCCATTCCTCGCGTTTGGCGGTATAACCCGAATAGGACATAAACAGCCAAGCACCCAAAGCGATGGCTCCGACAATCATGACACCGAAAACGGCGGCAAGACTTTTGTTCTCTTTGATCCAGTTCATTATTTCTCGAATTTCATTCCGTTAACCAGTGGCAGGCGAAACTTGAACTGGTAGGCATACCGTTCGTCGTCGATGCCAGAGTCCACATCTGGCTTCTCTTCAGCCGTCACGGCTCCAAACAACTTGTCGTCCTTCTTCAAGGCTTCGTAATACTTGTAAACCACCTGCTGTCCGCCTTCGTCATTCTTGCGATAGAGACCTTGGAAGCGCAGCGCATAAGCCACCGCCGGTGGTGCGCCCGGGGCTGTGGTTGTCGCAGGAGGTGTTGGCGGCTTGGGTGCGGCCACCGGTGTGGTGCCTGCGGTGGACGTGAGGGCTGGGGTAATCGAACTGCCGTTTTTCAACACCTCCAATTGGGTAAGCCAGACGAAGTCGGTTTCAAACTGATTGTTCAAAACGGCGAGAAGGCCTTTCCAGTAACCACGGTCATTGATGGCCTGCTCGAGCTGGCCGCTCTGACCACGCAGCAACTGCAACTGCTTGTCCCAATCCTTGATGGTATCGTCATCGCGTTGAAGGTTGGCCTGAAGGGAGCGGCTTTCCACCAGTTTGCCTTCGACCACACTTGCTGCGTGGGAGAAGTAGAACCCGGCCAGTCCCAAAAGCGCAAACAGGCAGACCGTCGCGAGAATCAAGAATGGCATGCGCTTCGCTGAATCGCGGGCGGCAGCCACGCTGTCAGGCAACAATTCGACCTCAACGGGACAAGCGCCGGCGTGGCGCAGTCCAAGGCCCACCAACTCCATCATGGCAGGCGATTGCGCATCGGCCACTTGTTGCGACACTCCGCGATCAAGCGTCACACCGCGCAACGGATTAAGAACCTCGACGGGCAGGTTGAATTTCTCCTGGAAAAAGTCGACCGCCAACGGTGTCTGGGCACCTCCGCCGCACAGGAAAAAACGACGGGGAGGACTGCCGCCTTGCTGACTGCGGTAATAGTTCACCGTCCGGACGATCTCGCCATGCAAACGGGTCATGGTGTTGCGCATGATTTTCGACATGGCCTCAACCACCTCGTCGTCATTCGGTTCGTAAGCCCCACCTGGCGCCACGTAACCACGCGCACGTTTTTGATCTTCCGCCTCGGCAAAGTTCATGCCCAGCTCCTTGCCGACGTTGCCGGTCACCGTGCTGCCACCCACCAGGATGTTGCGGGTGAAAACACGCTCGCCTTCCACAAAAATCAGGTTGGTCGAACGGGCACCCAAATCGATGATCAGGGAGGTCTCATCGACATCAGGATAAGTGTAGCGGAACGCATTGAACACCGCCAATGGCGCGAGGTCCACGGCGGCTACTTTGATGCCGACCGATTCGACCTGATCGTTGATGTCATTGAGGGCATCCGCCTTGATGGCCACCAGCGCCACTTCGCGCTCCATGCTGTCTTTTGACCCAATAAACTCATAATCCCAGATCACCTCATTGATCGGGAATGGCACGTTTTGACGCGCCTCAAACTCGACAATTTGATCCGCCTTGTCTTCATCGAACGGCGGGAGCTTCACAAAACGCGTGAAGACCACATGACCGGCGATGGCATAATAAACGGTCTTGCCCTTCAGCTTGAGCTTTTCCGAAAGCTCGACCAGCGCCACACGGAGCTGCGGCAAACGGGTCGCTTCGGCGCTGGGGTCACCGTGCATTTCGGTGACTTCAAAAGCCTTCAAAATGAGCTCCCCATTGCGCCCCTTGTTGAAAACCGCTGCGCTGACACGCTGCGATCCGAGATTTAGAACTGCAAAACTGCTATCCGCCATGATGATTTAGATGATCCAATTAGTCGACTTCCACCCACGCCACGTCTTCATCCCGAAAACGCGGCCTGCTTGAGGTTGTTTTAAATTACTCGGCTGCCTCCAGATCGTAATCGCCCCACAGAGTGGCGAACGGAGTTTTTGGTTTTGCCAAAACGACGTCGCTCACCACAGAGAATTTCTCGATTTCCGCCCACCAGCGGGTGTTGCCCATGGAGGAATAAAAGCCCGCCACCGCACCACCGCGATAAATTTCCACGCCAACCGCCTTCACGTCAGCTGTGCTGAAATTGGTTTTCTCCAGCACCCGGGTGAGGGCGGAAGGAGCCACGAATGCCAACGCATGCTGCTCTTCCTTCTCCACCACGTTGTTGTAGGTGATGTTGGCTGTCAGCACCACGTTCTTGCCGTCAGCGGAAGTTTTGTTCAAACCGATGAAATAACGGAACTCCAAACTCTCGATCACCGGGCTCTTGTCGTCTTCTTTCGGAGCTTTTTTCGCTTCAAAGTCCACGTCGATCTCAAGCCAAACTTTGGGTTTCCAGCGTTTGTCGACCACGTTCTGCACGTTGAACTGGGGCGTGTTCTGAGCCTGCACCTTCACCCCTTTCACCGCCACCCTCACTTCCGTTGAAGCTTCCTGAGCATGAACAGGTGAGAGCGACATGGCAATCAATCCGACCGCGCTGAATAAAAGTGACAAAGGCTTCATATTTCGAGTGTTAAAAAAAATCGTGCTGATGGCAACTCAAAAACCAGCCGCAGTGACAATGAGTGCCTGCGGCTAATTTAAACTGCCGATTCCCAAGTTTTAGCAGTGTCGGCGCTCAAACATCAAGCGTTGAGTGCAAGAAAGTTTTTAAAATACGCCACTGTATTTACAATGCCTTCTTCAAATGGCACTTTTGGCTCCCAACCGAGCGTTTTTCTCGCCAAAGTGATGTCTGGCTGCCGCACTTTGGGATCATCCTCGGGCAATGGACGAAATTCGATTTCCGATTCGCTGCCGGTAATTTCCAAAATTCTTTGGGCGAATTCCAGCACCGTCATCTCACGTGGATTGCCGATATTCACCGGCTCATGATAGTCGCCCTGCGACAGCCGGTAGATGCCGTCGATCAGATCGCTGACATAACAAAAGCTGCGAGTTTGCGAGCCATCGCCCTGCACCGTCAGCGGCCTGCCCTGCAATGCCTGACCAATGAATGCCGGCACCACACGGCCATCGTCCAGTCGCATGCGCGGGCCATAGGTATTAAAAATGCGCACGATCTTCGTGTCCAGCTTGTGAAAACGATGATAGCCCATCGTCATCGCTTCGGCAAAACGCTTCGCTTCATCGTAAACTCCGCGCGGCCCCACCGGATTGACATTTCCCCAATAGGTCTCCTTCTGCGGGTGCTCGAGCGGATCGCCATAACACTCGCTGGTCGAGGCGATCAAAAAGGTCGCCCCTTTTTCCTTCGCCAACCCCAGCGTGTTGTGAGTGCCCAGGGACCCCACCTTCAGGGTCTGAATCGGTTTCTCCAAATAATCGATCGGACTCGCCGGTGACGCGAAGTGAAACACCAGATCCACCGCGCCCGGAATGTAGATGAACTTGGTGACGTCGTGTTTGATGAATTCGTAATCCTGATTGCCCGCCAGATGCTCAATGTTGCGCACGTTTCCGGTGAGCAGATTGTCCATCCCAATCACCTTGTAGTCTCTCGCCAGCAAATAATCGGTCAGGTGGGAACCAAGGAACCCGGCAGCACCGGTGACGACAGCAGTTTTTTTATGACTCATAGGGGACAAGATTAGGAACCCAGTCCAAAGCGGGGAAGACGCCCCGGCGCAAGTGAAATTTGTCGACTCCTGCCTGTCACAGCGCCTTCAGCAACAACGAAGCGTGATCCTCAGGCTTTACCTTTTCCCACACCGCCGCCACCAAACCATCCACTCCAATCAGAAAGGTGCTGCGCTCCATGCCCATGTATCGTTTCCCATACATGCTTTTTTCCACCCAAACGCCGTAAGCCTCCGCGATGGCGCGATTTTCATCAGCGATCAAAGGAAACGGCAGCTCAAACTTTTGGATAAACTTCTCATGCGACTTCACCGGGTCCGTGCTGATGCCGAACACATGAGCCTTCGCAGCGATATCGCCCCAGACATCCCGCAATCCGCAAGCCTGCGTCGTGCAGCCCGGCGTCGCGTCCTTCGGGTAAAAATACAACACCACCGGCTTGCCGCGCAATTCGCTCAAAGTTACCGAATCCCCTGCCCCATATCCACCGCCAACGACCACTGCCGTAAAATCAGGGGCCACAGATCCAACTTCCGGTTTGCTCATGCCGTGCCTTCGCGCTTGAGCCCCACATTTGCAAGCAATCCCCACCGAACTCTCCAACTTGCGCCCTTGCACGTAACATTTGCAACTCGCCAGCCTTGCCGTTAAGTAGCCGGTTCACGTGACGCTCGCCAACAAGATCACTCTCAGCCGCATTCTGCTCATTCCAGTCTTCGTTTGGCTCGCCGTTGAATACACGCGTGGCACCACCAGCAAAGGCAGCAACGAGGCCCTGCGCTATTACGCCACCGCCGTTTTCGCGGTCGCCGCCGTCAGCGACGCCCTGGACGGCTGGGTCGCCCGACGCTTCAATCAGCAAAGCAAACTCGGCGTCATCCTTGATCCCCTCGCCGACAAACTCCTCGTCCTCTCCGCCGTCGGCGTCCTCGCCTTCTCCGGCTGGCCGGTCACCATCCCCCTCTGGTTCGCCGTCATCATCTTCGCCCGCGAAATCTTCTCGACCATCGGCGCTTTTGTCATCAACCACTTCGCCGGCAAGGTTACCATCGTGCCCCACTGGACCGGCAAAGTCTCCACCTTCTTCGCTTTCGTCACCATCAGCCTTGCGCTGTTGTGTCACGCCCCCCTTCTCCCCTGGGTCGCTGCTCCTGCCGCGTTCTTCGCCTGCGCCTCGGGAGCCGTCTACACCCTTCAAGCAGCTCATCAAATCCAAGCCGCCGGTCATGGAAATCCAGAACACTAAAATCGTCGCCATCGTCGGACGCCCCAACGTCGGCAAATCCGCCCTCTTCAACCGCCTCGCCGGGAAGAACATCGCCATCGTGCACGACCGCCCCGGCGTCACCCGCGACCGATTGATCGCCTCCTGCCGCAAAGCCGAACCTCCGTTCGACATCATGGACACCGGCGGGATCGGCGAAACCATCGAAGACGACTTCAACCTCCAGGTCAAAGCCGAGGCCACCCTCGCCCTCGACGTCGCCGACGTCATCCTCTTCGTCGTCGATGGCTTCCAAGGCGTTACGCCCGTCGACCTCGAACTCGCCAAAACCCTGCGCCAGTCCACCAAACCGCTCATCCTCGTGGTGAACAAAATGGACTCCGAAAAACGCAAACAGCACGGCAGCGAATTCAGCAAACTCGGCTTCAAGGAAATCCACGAAACCAGCGCCGCCCACGGCCACGGCATCACGGAACTCATTGCCACCGTCGGCAAACACCTCAATTCCGTCCCCGCCAAGGCCACCCGCCCTCCCCGCACCGCCACCGCGCCACCGCTCAAACTCGCCATCATCGGACGACCCAACGCCGGCAAATCCTCCCTCGTCAACGCCCTCATCGGGGACCAGCGCACCATCGTCAGCGACATCGCCGGCACCACACGCGACTCCATTGACATCCCCTACGAACACGACGGCAAAGCATACACCCTCATCGACACCGCCGGCCTCCGCAGAAAGGCAAAAATCCACGACGCCGTCGAAACCTTCAGCGCCCAGCAGGCCACCCGCAGCATCAAACGCGCCGACCTCTGCGTGCTGCTCGTCGACGCCAGCGGCATGACCATGCAGGACCGCAAAGTCGCCCAGATTGTCGTCGAACTGCAAAAACCCTGCATCATCGTCCTCAACAAATTCGACCTCTACCACCCCGGCGCCAAGCTCAAGGACCGCAAAGAAGAGCTGCTCGAAACCGCCCGGCGCGAGTTCTTCTTCATGCCCCACGCGCCGATGATCCCCATCTCCGCCAAGGAAGGCCAATACCTCGACAAGATCTTCAACGCCGTCGAACGCGTCCACCACGGAGCCCAAAATCCTCCCGGCACCGGTGCCCTCAACCGCATTCTGCACAAGGTCATCGACACCTCCCCCGCCGCCCTTGGCCGCACCGGCAAATCCTTCAATCTCCTCTACGCCTCCTTCATCAAGGAAGACAATCCGGCACCGATCCCCGTTCCGCACATTGTGCTTTTCGCCAATCGAGTCGACAAACTTCAAGACAGTTTCCTTCGTCACCTCGAAAGCGTCCTGCGCAAAACCTGGCCCGCCGAAGGCATCCCGATGCGTTGGAGCATCCGCGGCAAAGGCAAAAAGAAGGATCTGGAAACCATGCCCGCCAAAAGATCCCGAAAGGACATCACTGGCGAAGAGCCACCACCGAAAATGATGGTCGACCGCCGCGAAGCCCGTCGCAAACATGCCGCATCGGACCGGCCAGGCCGACCCGACTATCGCAAAAACCGCAAGCCTAGATAACTAATGGATTCTTGGAGGTGCCTGGTTGCAATGACGTGACAGCCTGCCCAACTCAAAAGCGGCGAAAATCGCCGCACTCCAAATCCCCTCAAAACGATAGATTTTCCTAGGGACGGGCGTATCTTCCTTGTCCCTTTGGACACTTTCATGCTCATCCCTCGTCCACACTCCATCCTCCTTGCCCTCGCCATCCTTGCTGTGGTGCCTTTGGTCCATGCCACCCCCGAGATCGCCCTTAAACAACGCGGCGCGGAAATTTACAAGCAAATGTGCATCTCCTGCCATGGCGATCAAGGTCAGGGCGTTTCCGGCAAATACGACGAACCCATCCACGGCACCCGCACCCTCGACTCCCTCGCCAAACGCATCGACCGCACCATGCCCGAGGACGATCCCGATCTCCTCGACGAAGAAGGTGCCCGCGCCGTCGCCGCCTACATCTACGACGCCTTTTACTCTCCCTCCGCCCAGGCACGCAACAACCCCGAGCGCCAGTCCCTCTCCCGCCTCACCGTTGCCCAATACCAAAACTCCGTTCTCGACATCTTCAGCCGCTTCCGTGGTGGCAACGACCGACCCAAACCCGAAGAACGCGGACTCAAAGCCCGCTACAAAGTCGTCAAAGGCATGGGACGCGATGGCGGATTCGATCGCATCGACTCCAAAATCGACTTCAACTTCGGCAACTCCACACCTGATCCCGAAAAACTCAATGGCGAAGGATTCTCCATCAGTTGGAACGGAGCCCTGCTCGCGCCCGAAACCGGTCACTACGAGTTCATCCTCAAATCCGAAAACGGCATCAGCCTGTGGTTGAACTCCAATCGCGAGCCCACCATTGATGGTGCCATCGCCAGCGGCGAAACCGTCCGTGAAGAGAAGAAAACGGTCTTCCTCATTGGCGGTCGCTCCTACCCCATCCGCGTCGAATACCTCAGCTACAAACAACCCAAATCGTCCGTCCAGCTCATGTGGAAAACGCCACACGGCGTGCAGGAGGTCATCCCGGCCCACTATTTCTACAAAAACTCCGGTGCCGAACGCATGGTCGTCACCACCACCTTCCCAGCCGACGACCGCAGCGACGGCTACGAGCGTGGCACCACCATTTCCAAAGAATGGGATCGCGCCACCACCAACGCCGCCATTGAAGTGGTTACCCACGTCGAAAAATACCTCGACTGGCTCGCAGGCACCAAAGCCGACCAGCCGGATCGTGTCGACAAGCTCAAAAAATTCGCCCACGCCTTTGCCGAAGCCGCCTTCCGCCGACCGCTCAGCGACGAACAGAAAAAAATCTTCGTCGACCTCCAGTTTGAAGGCGCCCCCACCCCTGAGATCGCCGTCAAGCGCGTGGTCCTGCTCTCCCTCAAATCGCCCCGTTTCCTTTATCCTGACCTCAAACTCAACAACAGCGACAAGCCCGACGGCTACGACATCGCCACCCGTCTCGCGCTCGCCATGTGGGATTCTGTTCCCGACACCAACCTCCTCAAAATGGCCGCTGAAGGCAAGCTCACCGATCCCCGTCAGGTCGCCGCGCAGGCCAGCCGCATGCTCGACGATCCCCGGTCCAAAAACAAACTCCATGGCTTCTTCCACCACTGGCTCGAGCTCGAACGCGCCGAACTGGCCAACAAAGACGCCAAACTCTTCCCTGGATTCGACAACACCATGCTCGCCGCCCTGCGCGAATCGCTGCTCACCTTCATTGACCAAACCGTCTGGAGCGACCAGTCCGACTACCGTCAACTCATCAACGCCGACTACCTGATGCTCGACGAGCGCCTCGCCCGATATTACGGCAAGAACGACCTGAAAGGCGGCGAATACCAACGCGTTTCCTTCGATCCCAACCAGCGCGCCGGCATCATCACCCATCCCTATTTGCTCGCCTCCTTCGCCTACAACAAAACCACCTCCCCCATCCATCGTGGCGTTTTCCTTACCCGCAACATTGTCGGCATGACCCTTAAGTCTCCTCCCATCGCCGTCGCTTTTGAAGACTCCAAGTTCGACCCCACCCTCACCATGCGTGAGAAAGTCATCGAGCTGACCAAGGACACCTCCTGCATGGGTTGTCACTCCTCGATCAACCCCCTCGGCTTCGCCCTGGAAAACTTCGATGCCGTCGGACGCTGGCGCACCCAGGACAACAACAAACCCGTCGACCCCACCGGCGAATTTGACACTGAAGACGGCAAGACCCTCAAGCTCAAAGGTCCCCGGGACATCGCCGTCTACGCCGCCAACAGCCC
Source organism: Phragmitibacter flavus (assembly GCF_005780165.1). Lineage (NCBI taxonomy): Bacteria > Pseudomonadati > Verrucomicrobiota > Verrucomicrobiia > Verrucomicrobiales > Verrucomicrobiaceae > Phragmitibacter > Phragmitibacter flavus. Next base: position 33,007 of record NZ_VAUV01000004.1, read on the forward strand.
CGCCGCCCACCGCGCTTTCATCCGCCAACTCTTCCATCACTTCAACAAACAACCCGCCGGAGCCTATGGACAGGACACCGTCGAGTTCCTCCGTCAGACTTTTTCTGACCAGACATTCAACATCAAAAAACTCATCGCCAACGCCGTCTTCATCCACGCCAGCCAGGGACTTCCCGAAGCCCGCCAGGTGATCGCCCAATCCAAACCCGCACAACCGAAGCCAACCGATCCTCAACCGAAACCCACGGCAGCAGCCGCAGCACCAACGAAACCCGCCACACCTGCTCCTACACCACCACCAGCCGCCACCCCACAAAAAAATCCGTCCGAAAAACCCCAGAAACCGCCTGTTGTTGTTACCAAGGCCGATCCTCCCAAATCCCCGCCACCGCCTCAAACTCAGACTCAACCGCCAGCTTCCAAACCGCCTGAACCTGCCAAACCTCAGGCCACACCAACTCCAGCGCCTGCTCCTGCTCCCACCCCTTCGACCACACCTGCCAAGCCATGATCAAGCTCACGTCCATGTCCAAGTCCCTAAACCGCCGCCAGTTCCTTCGCGACCTTGGAGTCTCCGCCGCCGCCTTCCCCTTCCTGGCCGGACTTCCCAGCCTCACCGGTGCCCCGCTTCCCCAGCGTCGTCAGCGCTTGATCATCGTCTTCTCGCCCAATGGCACCCTGCCCAACGACTTCTGGCCCAACCAGTTCGGCGAAAACTTTGATCTCAAACCGATCCTCAAACCCCTTGAGGCTTACAAAAACAAGATGCTCCTGCTCAAGGGCATCCACAACAAGATCCGCGGCGACGGCGACCAGCACATGCGCGGCATGTCCTGCCTCCTTACCGCCAGCGAACTGATGCCCGGCAACATCCAAGGTGGCTCCGACAACCCCGCCGGCTGGGCCAGCTCCATCTCCATCGACCAGGAAATCAAAAACTACCTGCAAGGCCGACCCGACACCAAAACCCGCTTTGGCTCCATCGAATTCGGCGTTGCCGTCCCCAACCGCGCCGATCCCTGGACCCGCATGTCCTATACCGGTGCCAACCAGCCCGTCGCTCCCATTGATGATCCTTACCAAATGTTCTCCAAGCTGTATGGTCAGATGAAGGACAAGGACAGCCTCGTCAGCATTCTCGATGACGTCAGCGCCGACCTCAAACGCGTCTCTGCCAAACTCAGCGAGCGCGACCGGGCCATGCTCGACGAGCACCTGACCCTCGTCCGCAACCTCGAGAAGGAACTGCAAACCCCAGTCGACCAAAACCTCAGCCATCCGATGCCCGATCTCGATCCCGGCATCGAACTGGTTAATGACAACACCCCCGAGATCAGCCACATGCAGATCGATCTCCTCGTCAACGCCCTCTCCAACGACATGACCCGTGTCGCCACGCTGCAATACATGCGCAGTGTTGGCCAGGCCCAGATGCGCTGGCTCGGCGTGGAAGAAGGACACCACGGCCTCTCCCACGATCCCGACGACAACAAGGACTCCTACGACAAGCTGATGAAGATCAATACCTGGTTCGCCGGTGAAGTCGCTTATTTGGCCAAACGTCTCAGCGAAACCAAAGAACCGACCGGCGAAGGTTCCATGCTCGACAACACCCTCATTGTCTGGACCAACGAACTCGGCAAAGGCAACAGCCACACCCTGGAGAACATCCCTATCGTCATGATCGGCGGTGGCGCCGGATTCAAAATGGGCCGCGCCCTCGACCTCGGCCAGACCCCGCACAACCGCCTCTGGCTCACCCTTGCCCACGCCATGGGTCACCGCGATCTGAAAACCTTCGGCAAGGTCGAACTCAACGAAGGCGGCATTCTCCCCCTCGCCTAATCGACAACCTCCATCTCAAAGACCAATCACGGCTCCTTTAATCGGGAGCCGTTTTTCATGTATTCATCAAAATCCTTGTGGGTCATCATCAATCCAAACACATGCACCTTCTCCATACCCAGCGATCTAATCTCCTGATATTTGTGCAAATACAAAGCCTGACTCAGCCTTTGAATACTCCCCGGCCTCTCCATCAAAACGTTAAACTCAATATCATCACCCCCGGATACTCGAAGTCTCAGCCCAAGTAATCCATCCCCAGACGCCCGGTGCACCTGCTGCACCACAAAAATAAATCCCTCCGGCACCTGGTAGCCACGGCTGATCTCCACCGTCTTCGGAACAATGTCCGCCTGCACCTGTGTGACTGTCAGACAAATCGAAAACAGTAAACCAAATAGAATCGCGGATTTCATAACGATCGAGTCAACATCCTTCAAGTAGGCTTGGCAATAGACAAACGGCGAATGGCCGGCCCATCCCGGGCCTTTCATCCATCCAACAAGGCTCGGGACGAGCCTTCTACTTTTTTCATTCCTGCTGGCAAAAAAGCGGGATCGGGTATAAAGGACTTCCCCCGTCGTCAAGGCGGGCATGCAATCGCATGGAATAGAATCCCAATCTCATGGAAGCACCCGAGCAAACCGAATCCGAACTGCTGCAAAACCGCCGCGAGAAGTTGAACGCGTTGCAGGCCCAAGGCGTGAATGCCTTTGGCGGTCGTTACGACATCACCCATCAGCCCGGTGCCCTGCGAAAGGATTTTGCCGTGGAGCTCGAAGTCAAGGTGGCCGGTCGCATGACGGCACGACGCATCATGGGCAAGGCCGCGTTTTTCGATCTGTCGGATTTCACCGGTCGCATCCAGGTTTACGTGAACAAGAAAGAGATCGGCGATGAAGCCTTCGCGCAATTGACCGAGTTGCTCGACATTGGCGACTGGGTGGGCGTTGAAGGCAAAACGTTCTTCACCAAAACCGAAGAACCCTCCGTCCACGCTTCGTCGTTGACCGTGCTCGGAAAATCGCTGCGCCCCCTCCCCGACAAGTGGCACGGCGTGACCGATCGCGAAATCAAATATCGTCAGCGCTATTTGGATTTGATCAGCAACGAAAAGAGCCGCGAATTGTTCGTGACGCGCAGTCTGATGGTGGCGGAGATCCGTCGCTTTTTGCAGGAGCGCGGCTTTCTCGAAGTGGAAACGCCGATGATGCAGGACGTGCCAGGCGGAGCCGCCGCCCGGCCGTTTGAAACGGACTTCCATGCGTTGAACCAGAAAATGTATCTGCGCATCGCTCCAGAGTTGTTCCTGAAACGTCTTTTGGTGGGCGGCTTCACCAAAGTGTTTGAGCTGAACCGTAACTTCCGCAACGAAGGACTCAGTCGTCGCCACAATCCCGAGTTCACCATGCTGGAAGCCTATTGGGCGTTCAGCGACTTTGAACAAATGGCGGATATGGTCGAGACCCTGGTCTGCCATCTGGCCGAGAAGTTCTGTGGTGGATTGATCATTGAACACAAAGATGATGAAGGCGAAGTAACGCGCACCATCGATCTCACGCGTCCATGGAAACGCGCCCCGTTCAAGGATCTCGTGCGTGGTGTGGCCGGTGACGACTGGTTCGATAAAACCACCGAACAGAAAAAGCTTCACGCCCGTGAGATCGGCGTCGAAGTGAGCGAACACATGGCGGACCACGAAGTCTCGCAACAGGTGTTTGAAAAGCTGATTGAAGAGAAGAGTTTTAATCCGGTCTTCGTCACCCATGTGCCGAAAGAGCTGGTGCCGCTGGCGAAGGAAAATGCCGTGGATGGGACAGTGGTCGATGTCTATGAGCTAATCATCAACGGCCAGGAAATCTCACCGGGTTACAGCGAGTTGAACGATCCCATCGTGCAACGCGAGCGGCTTGAGCATCAGGCCGGGGAGGAGACCCAAAAGCTGGATGAAGAGTTTTTGTTGGCGCTCGACTACGGCATGCCTCCCGCAGGTGGCATCGGCATCGGCATCGACCGTCTGGTGATGATGCTGACCGGCGCCGAAAGCATCCGCGACGTCATCCTGTTCCCGCAGTTGAAGAAGAAGTAGTTGGGAGCATACGGATCGCTTCGCGGCTACGCAGCTTGCGTGTCGTTCTGCGCGTCTCGCGTAGAACCCGAGCGTTTGTGTGCGACTCTGACGGTTGAAGCGTGCAATTTTTGTGCGCTTGAATGGCTATCTGGTTCCCGGCAAGATGCCGAGAACGACACGCGACCACGTAGGCTCCCCTCCCCCGCCTCTAACTTTGAGCCAGGGGACTCTTGCGCATGTTCAGCGCTTTCCTCACCAGCCACACGGTCCAGAACGGAATGTTAACGGCATAGATCCACATCATGGATTCGTGCTGTTGGAAACTGAGGCGCATGGTCAGCGTGATGATGAAATGCATGCCGATCACAAACAAGCCGGTCCAAAACGACCAGGCACGCCCGAAGAGCAAAGCGATAGCACCAAGCTCGGCAATGAGGCCGGGGGTGTAACACATCATGCTGAACCAGGGGTTGTGAATGGCGAAGTCGTTGAGTTTGTCCGCCAGGTTGGGAGGATTGGAGACCAGCGCGTTATGAAAATGCTGCATCTTGATCTTCTCAAATTGCAGGGGCATGTATTGCGAGTTCCAGATCCATTTGCCTTCGCTGATGATGAGTTTGGTGAGCCCGCACAAAACATAGTTGGCCGCAATGACCTGAAGGGTGACGCGGGTGGTGAAGCTGTGCAGCAGGCTGGGACCGACGGCAAAGTTGGTCAGCCGCCTTGGATTGCCGATCACCCACACCCACGAAGCCAGCGCCTGGGCCAACAGCAGCAGGGTCATCATTTGGTAATAATGACTGAACGAGCCAAGCGAGTTTTGCAGGGTGCAGGGAATCAGGTAACAAACAAACAGCGCGGTTGAAGCGACAGGGAAGGCAAAACCGCTCACGTAAAGAAAGCAGGCGGCGATCATGGTGAGCCGGATGGCGCTGTAGGCATCGGGTTGAAGCGCCCAGGTAAGGTCGACCCATCTGGCGATGCCGTTCGGAAACGTGAGTGGTTCATCCGCATGCGGGAGTCGACCCAAAGCAGGGAACCGGGTGTAGAGCAGCCAGGCGAATCCGATCCGCATGCAAAGCGTTTCCCACCAGGCGAAGTGGATGTGCGGCACGATGTTGAACCGAGATGGAGCGGGTGTGGAGGAATCAATTTCAGTTTTCATTCGTTGCCCTCCTCTTGATTTTCGTCATCGGCACTCGGTGGAGGTGGCGGGGGCGGAAGGGAACCTTCAGGAGCATGGGGCATGTTGGAAAGATCGATGAGGGCACCTTCAAAACGATCGCGGCGGATCTCATTGTTCTCGCCGTAGGAGAGCACCACCCGGACCAGACGCATTTTGCCGTAGTCGGTCTGCAATGATTTGGTGAGCCGCTGGGCGAGTCGTTCCGTCATCAGGACGGCTGCGTTTGCGACGGACTGCTGCTCAAACACCGGGCGCATGGCGCGGGTCTGGTCGGTCTTTCGCAATTCGGCATATTCGCGTTTGCGCTCGCTGTTGAACTGACGTTTGAGGCGCGCGGAGGTTTCGCGGAAGAGAAAGGCGGGAATGGGATCGCCCTTCTGATCCTCAAAATACACGTAGTCGACGTTCTGGGCGAAGTCGCCATACATCGGCCAGTGGGAGAAAGGAAAATTCTCCTTGGCTAAATGGCCGATGATCATGCTGAACACGAACCATGGCCAGTATTTTAACAAATAGAGCACCCCGTCGACGGGACGCTTGATCCATGGAGATTGGAGGGTGGCTTGAAGGGCGGACAATGCGAGGGTGGTTGGGTGAAAGTGCGGTTGACAAAATGAGGCGCAGGCTGGGCGAAAGGCAAATGCGGCGTGAGTTAATTGTGAACGAATTGTAGCGGGGTCAACCCTAATTTAAATGAGGGCAGATTCCAGTTGCGAGGCGGACGGGCTGGTTTTTTGTGCGTATTCCCTCTCTCACATGTTTCGCTTCCCCAATTCATTTTTTTACGCTGTCGGTTTGATGGTGGTCGCGATGTTGACCTCCTGCGACGGGGACACGAAACCGAAGCAGGAGAAAGGGCAAGAGCCACCGGTGGAGGAACTGTATGGCGGAGTCGCCAAGGTGGAGGCGGTGCGCATCGCTGCCTCCAAAGGCCGCACAGCGGAGGACATCGCTCCGTATGATGAAGCGTTGGCGTGGCATGAGTATGACGTGAAAAAGGTGTTGGGTGGCAAGCTCGAAGGACAGCGCATCCGGGTCGCTCACTGGTCGGTGGTGCGGGGAAAAACCATTCTTCAGGACACGACCATCGGCCAGCAGGTGGAGATGACCATCAAACCTTTCGATGAAAAGGTGGGAAGCGTCGAGGATGTCGCGGTGGATGATGAGCTGGACATTCTTGCTGAAGAACCCCCAAGATATCTCGACCTCAAGGTGGTGGCGGAAGGCGGGCAGACGCCGGAAGCTCTGCGATATGACTACGGAGGGCATTTTTCCAATCAGATGCAGCTCTACTGGAAGCTGCGCCCGCAATTGCGGCTGGTGGTTTTGGGCAATTCCCACGCTTCGCGCGGCATCATCACCAGCGAAATGCTGGATGACAAAAACAAAACGTTTCCTGAAGCACTCAACATGGCGGCGGGAGGCGCCGATGGATATTTGCAGTGCCTGATCGCCAAAGAATACGTCACTCCCCTGCCGAAATTGGAGACGATCGTCTGGATGGTGAGCGCCCGGACCTTCAACAAAGCCCGCCGCTCGAACCACCGGAATGAGATTTTTCAGGCCAGTCCGGCCTATGACTATGATCGCAAACACTGGCAGGAACTTTGGCCTGCCCCGGAAAATCCGGCCGGCGTCAAGGTCAACGAATTGGAGGAACTGAAGTTGGTCGGCGCCGACGTGTGGGGTTGGACCGGGCATGACCGCATGGCGCGCAACCCGGGCACGCTGGAAGAACAGGAGCCCGCCCTGCGCAAAGCCCTGACCCCGGTGCGGTATGAGTTTGATGAGGTGTTGTGGGAGCAGTTCGCGCAGATCTTGAAGGGCTTCACGGACAAGGGCGTGCGGGTATTTTTGGTGGTGTCCCCCATTCACCCCTTAAGCCAGGACACCCCGGCGGCCGATCCAGATGGCAGTTCCCGCGAAGGATTGAAGAACACCGTGTCGAGACTGGAAGACCTGGAAAAGGGCAATCCGATGATCTGGTTTCACGATACCAACCGTCGTGGCGCGCATCATTTTACCCACGAGCAGTTTTATGATGCGGACCACCTCAACAAGGTGGGGGCGACCCAGTTCACGGCTTGGATGAAAGACTGGATTCAGCGGGTGGAAAAACTCGGGCCGAGGCCGCCGGTCACTCCCGCTCAATCTCCCTGAGGCAGTTCGGTATTGGAGATCCCCTGGGTGCCGGGGTGAAAGAGATTGTTGGAAAAACGCAATCCGCGCGGGGTGTTTTCTCCGCCCGCGATGATGACGGTGTATTGGTATCGCGGTTTGCCGATGGCATGAACCAGATTGCCCTGGATGATGACGTCGGTAAGCGGTGGATCATCGGGCTGCTGACCGGTGTCGAACTTGAACGGTGAACGCTCCTCGCCCCAGATCCAGCTCGCGTCGCCGTGCCCAAAATCGGAGATGATGTTGTTCGCGATGATGGACCCGCCATCGAAATTCCCGGCGTTGGAACCTGCTCCGGGCATCAAGCCGATGGCCCAGAGACTGTTGCGGGTGAATTGATTGCCGGTGATCAGCACATTGCGGGAGCCGTGCATGGCCTTCATGCCGATAAACGCGTTGGTGACGACGTTGTTGGACACGATGACATGATCGCTATGCAGGTCAATTCCCTGAGCGGCATTCTCCACATGATTGCCGATGATGCGGGTGAAATCACTGCTGGTCGGCGAGGTCACAATGATCGCCGATCCCTGCTGCCAGGCATCGGTGTATTCCGCATCCCAGGTTTGCTGATTTGTCACTCCCCCCTTCACCGCGTTCTTCTTCACGAACTTTCCGAGTTGGTGTTTCTCCTTGATCTCCGGAGTCGGAACAAGGTGATCTTCGATCACGCGATTGCCTTCGATCAGGGTTCCGACGCTGTATTCCACACTGATGCCGGTGCCATCGGTGCAGTTGAAAGCGTAACCCCAATCCTTGCTCCCAGTGCGATCATCGATGGACAGCCTCATGTAGTTGCGCACCAGACAACGACTGATCCGGCTGTCGTTGCATTCGCGCAGCTTGATGGCGGAAGAGCGCGTTTGATTGTCGATGATCCGCAAATTCTCCAGCACCAGACCTTTGCATTGAATGGCGACAATGGCCTCGTGATCCGTCACGGCCTGGTCCTTGGAACGTGCCAGGGTGAGATCGCGGATTTCAACGTCTTCGCTGTTGCGGATCTCGATGATGGGTTGATCAGCGCGTTGCTGAATGATGCGGCCCGGACCGTAGAGGCCTGAACGGGTGCCACGGATGACGATTTTTTCGGTGATGATGTGATCGCCAGCGGGAACGAAAAGTCTTTTCTCGGGATTCGCATTCAGCGCTTCCTGGATGTTCGGATAGGTGGCCACCGACTGTTCGTTTTCAGCAAAGACCAGGGTGCCGATGCCAAGCACGAGCACGACGAATCCAGATTGCAGCCTGCGGATTGTGGGATGGCGCGACATCATTGGCAGTGAAACGACTCCTGCCGGTCACCTCTTGCCTGATAATCAAAGATCGGATCGTCAGCTCCGGGTGGGTCGTTTGAGGAATTCACCACGCGTCGGATTGCCGACGAACTTGCCATTTTTCACCGCGACCTGACCACGCACGGTGACAGTGTCGGATCGGCCATGAAGCGGCCAGCCTTCAAAAGCGCTGTAGTCGACGTTCATGTGCTGGGTTTTGGCGGAGATGGTGCCGGAATGGTTGGGATCAAAGATGACAAGATCAGCGTCGGCTCCGGGTTGGATGCAACCTTTCCTCGGAAAGAGTCCGAAAAGTTTGGCGATGTTGGTGCTGGCGATGGCGACCATGGTGTGGAGGTCGATGCGACCCGATTTAACGCCGTGGGTGTAGAGAAGATGGATGCGTTCTTCGAGGGAAGGAATGCCGTTGGGGATTTTCGTGAAGTCGTTCTCGCCCATGTGTTTTTGATCGGCAAAATCGAAGGGCGCGTGGTCGGTGGCGACGGATTGAATGAGTCCGTCGCGCAGACCGTTCCAGAGGATGTCCTGGTTGGTTTTGTCGCGAAGCGGCGGCGACATGACGTATTTCGCGCCTTCGAAGTCGGGGAGTTCCGCGTAGGTTTTGTCGAGGACAAGGTATTGGATGAGGGTTTCGACGGAGACCTTCACACCACGCTGCCGGGCAGCGATGGCATTGGCCAGGGCTTCTTTGCAACTGAGGTGGACAATGTAGGTTTCGGCTCCGGTGAGTTCGGCGAAGGTCAGGAGGTGGTGAACCCCTTCGGCTTCGACGATCGGCGGACGGCTTTCGTGGTGCTGGCCGGGATCGGTGAGTCCGGCGGCGAGGAGCTCCTTGCAGCGCTCGGTAACGAGGGTTTCGTTCTCGCAATGGGCGGTGACGATGACGCCGAGTTCGGCGGCAAGCTTAAGGGTGCGGTAAAGTTCGGTGTCGTCGATGCCAAAAGCACCTTTGTAGGCCAGAAAGATTTTGAACGAACTGATGCCTGCAGCGACGATTTCGCGCAGTTGGGCTTCGGTTTGGTCTTCGAATTTGGTGACGCCCATGTGAAAAGTGAAGTCGCAGGCGGAACGTCCTTCGGCCTGCGCGAGCCAGGTGTGGAACCCTTCGAGGGTGTCATCGCTGCGGGCGGGACAGGCCATTTCGATGAGGGTGGTGGTGCCACCGAGCAGAGCCGCCTGGCTGGCGGTTTCGTAGGTGTCCTTGGCGTAGGTGCCCATGAAGGGCAGGTAGATATGAACGTGTGGATCGATGAAACCGGGGAAGATGTATTTGCCGGTGGCGTCGATGACTTCAGTGCCTGGCGGTGCCTCGATGTTGCGGTCGATTCGCGTGACGGTGTCACCTTCGCAGTAGATGTCGGCGATGTAACGGGAGTCGGCGGTGATGATTTCGCCATTTTTGATGAGGAGAGACATGGAGCGGATGGAAAAGAAAGGTTTAAAGTCAGAGGGGCAGATTTCGTGCCGTCCAAGGGTTGAGTCGATTCACCGTGATCAAAATGAAATGGTTGCACAAGATGGGGTCAAGAACACTGTGAGTTTGCCCGTTCAGCGGGCGTTTTTTTATGATGCGGTTTTCTCAAAAATTTTCCAAGTGGGTTTTCGTGATTTTGTCAGCGGGCATGGGTTCGTTGGGTGCAGCGGAGATTGTGCTGTCTGTCGATGGAGACATCAAAACACCGGAGGCAGCGAGAGACGCGGCGCGGGCGGCGACGAAGCCGGTGAAGGTGATCGTGCAGGGCGGACGCTATGAAATGACCGGTCCCTTGGTATTGGGTGCGGATGATTCTGGAGTGACCTGGGAGGCGGCAGCAGATGCAAAGCCGGTGTTCTCAGGGGGGAAGAAGATCGGTGGATGGACCAAGGTGGAGGGCACGGAAAATCTGTGGAAAACGGAGGTGCCTGAAGTGCGCGATGGAAAATGGTATTTCCAGCAGTTGTGGGTGAATGACCAGCGGGCCACCCGGGCGCGCACGCCGAATGCGGGGAAGGGATTTTTGCACATGCGGTCCCAGGCTTCTTCGGAGATTTTTCCAGCGGAAAAGCCGGGGGATGAGAAGTGGGATCTGGCGCTGAAGTATTCAAGTTTTGTGACGGATCGCGAAACGATGGATCTCTTAAAACAGGTGAAGGACGAGGAGTTGAGCGATGTGAGCATCACCATTCCGCACACCTGGGACGTGCATCATTACCGGGTCAGCAAGATCGACCTCGGAGCCCAGGCGGTGTTGATGAAGGGTCCAAAAATTCGTGAGTTGCTGACTTATGAGCCTGATGGTCGATTTTTTGTGGAGAACTATCGCGCGGCGTTGGATGTGCCGGGCGAATGGTTCATGAATCGCAAGGGGGAACTTTTTTATCTGGCGTTGCCTGGCGAAGACATGGCGAAGGCGGAGGTGGTGGCACCGGTCGCGGAGATGTTGGTGAAAGCAGCGGGAGTGAAGGATCTGACGTTCAAGGGGATCGCTTTTGAGCATCAACAATGGGTGATGGGACCGGATGGATTCGGCATCAGTCAGGCAGCCCAAACGATGGGCGCAGCGCTGGAGTTTGATGATTCGGAGCGGATCACCTTTGATCAATGCGAGATCTCGCATGTGGCGGGTTACGCATTGTGGTTTCATCAAGGATGCCGCGAGGCGTTGGTGCAGCATTGCCACATCCACGACTTGGGGGCGGGTGGCGTGCGCATGGGGGCAACGAGCAAGGGCGCGCAAAATCCGACCAGTTTTGTGACTTTGGACAACAACATCATCCAACATGGGGGACGCATGTTTCCCGATGCGGTGGGGGTGTTTATTGGCCATAGCTCGGACAACCGGGTGACGCACAATGACATCGGCGATTTTTATTACACGGGGATTAGTGCGGGATGGCACTGGGGTTATGGCGAAACGGTTTCTCATCGTAACTTGATGGAGAACAATCATATCCACCACTTAGGCTGGGGATTTACCAGTGACATGGGCGGATTTTATGGATTGGGCGCGGCGTTTGGGACGGTGGTTCGGGGGAATCACATTCACCATGTGTCGAGTTATCGTTATGGCGGCTGGGGGTTGTATACCGACGAGGGCAGCGCTGGCGTGGTGATGGAAAACAATCTGGTGCATGACACTAGCGAGAGTTTGTTTCATCAGCACTACGGTTATTACAACACGGTGAGGAACAACATCCTGGCGTTCGGTGGCAAGGCACAGTTGCAGCGGAGCCGCAATGAGGCGCGATTAAGTTTCATCGTGGAACGCAACATCATCGTGTGGGACCCGACCAAGAGCGAGTTGTTGCACGCTGCCAAATATAACTGGGATTTTGTCGAGTTGGAAAAGCGCAACAAGGGTGAACCGGCGCAGAGTTACATCATGCGCAATAACTTGTATTGGCCGGTGACGGGCAAGATGCCGGAATTGTTGGCGAAGACATGGACTTGGGATGAATGGCGCAAGACCGGGCGCGATGCAGGATCGGTTGTGGCTGATCCGCTGTTTGAAAACATCGAGAAGCGCGACTTCCGTCTGAAGGAAGGCAGTCCTGCTTCGAAGATTGGATTCAAGCCTTGGGATCTGACGGTGGCCGGGGTGCGCAACGATGGTCCGCGTGGCAAGGAATGGCGGGCAAAGGCTTTGAAGGGAGCCCAGTATCCGAATTGGGAGGTCGAGGCCAAACCCTGGCCGTCGCCGCCTTATGAAGTGAAACTGGAGACGTTTGAGTATCGCAGCAAGCTGCCTCCCAGTTTGTTGAAGCAGAGGACGCATGTGGAGGACAAGGGAGATGCGATTGTGGTGACGGACGAAGCGGCATCGCCCATCGCGTTGCCCGAAGGTGCGCCGGGCGGCAAAGCGAAACGGAGTTTGAAGCTACAAGATGCCGAGGGACTAACCCAGAGTTACAACCCCCATTATCAACTGATGCCGGAATATGAGGCCGGAACCGTAACCTGGAGCTTCGATGTGATGGCAAAAGAAGATGCGCCGTGGTATGCGGAAATGCGTTCGCCAACGGAAGGCCCCGATTACAAAGTAGGCCCCAGACTATCCTGGAAAAACGGCAAACTCATGGCCGGATTGGGAGACAAGTTGAAGGTGCTTGATTTGCCCGCAGGAAAGTGGGCACGGATCGAAACCACGGCGGTCTTGGGTTCGGGTAAATGGGATTTGGTGGTGACCGCCGAAGACGGAACCAAGGTGATCCACGAAGGGTTGGCTGCCCAAGAGGGTTGGGCCGTGGCCAATGTGGTTTTGTGGAGTTCAATGGGGACGACGAATACGGCGGTGTATTTGGACAATTTGAGGTTGTTCAGAAAATAGCAACGCCAATACTTAGTCCACCGGCCAGTCAATTCCTATCGAGTGGAGTTGACTGGTCATTTCTTTGAGATCCCAGAGGATGATGGAACCATCTTCGAGCTGCATGCCGAGGACGGGCTGTTTTTTGTCGAACGTGATGGCGGTGTAGTGCGTGCCTGGTTGCGGGGCGGGCGTGGCGAGTTGGGCAAGCAGGTGTCCATCGCGGACCCGGTAGATCATCGCCCCGGTTTGATTGAGGACGGCGAGGAGTTTGCTATCGGGCGACCAGGCTCCGAGGGAGGCGGGTTCATGGTTGTCGATATTGCGCAAGGGGCGGCCGCTGGCGATGTCCCAGAGGGTGGTGTTGCGCCGGGAAACGGTGGCGAGGGTGCGACCATCCGGGGAGATGGTGAGCGAACTGGCGTGTTCATCGACGGGAAGGTCGTAGAGGGGCGCGGGCGTGGGCTTGAGGGTCCAGAGCCTGACGCCGGGTTTTTGAAAACTGCTGGTGGCGGCGTGGGTGCCATCGTTGGTGAGAGCGATGGAGTAGGGATTTTTTTGGGGGAGGTTGAGCATGCGGGGTTTCGGTCCCGTCTGCGAAAGAACAAAGCGGTGTTGGGGGCTTTCGAGAAGAGCGAGCAGGGGTGGGTTTGTCGGGGTGGCGGAGAAGAGCACTTTGCCGATGTATTGTTGTTGGGTCAGGTCAACGGGCGGGGTTTGGCGGGATCGAAGTTGATCGAAGTTGAGGGAACGCAAGCCGGAGTTCCACCCGCAGGTTTGCAGGCCGGTGGCGGTGAGTTGAGCACCGAGCCATTCGGTGCCGGTTTTGGGGACGAGCAGTTGCGAGCTGCTTTGCTGAAAGTCCCAGAGATGGGCGCCTTGTTCGGTGATCCACACGACGAGTCCACGTTCAGCATCGAGATCGATGGTGGGAAAGGTTTCGCGTCGACCGGAAGGGCTGTCGCTGAAGAGCAACCGCACGCCGGTGGGAAAGGTGACTTTGGCGTGCCTTGAGGTGCCGTCGGCATTTTTCCAAGTGAGACCCTGGCCGTCGCTGTCCCAGGTGAGGGTTTGACCGGCGGGGATGTAGAAGTCGCCCATGACGAGATCCTGACGGCGTTCGAGGTCCCAAAGATGCAGGGAACCTTCGTCGGTGAGGCAGGCGATGTGCCGTTCTTGAGGATGCCAGGTGAAGCTTTGGGTAGCGCTGTCGCGTCCGCGGACGTGGGGCTGGAGGAAGGTTTGACCGGCCTCCCAGAGATAGGTGTTTTTGGCGGAACAGCCGAGCGCGAGTCGGTCGCCGGAGGGGTTCCATTGGAGGGCGGTGGCGCGATCTTGCAGTTCGAGGGTGGCTTCGAGTTGGCCGTCCTGATTGAAGATTTGCACGCGTCGGGACTGATCGCTGACGACGGCTTTGCGATGGCTGGCGGGTGAGGTGTGACTTTTCGCCGGGGAGGACAGGGTATACGCGGCGCTGTTATGGGCGGGCAGGGGGCCATCGACGGTAAGATCGGCAAGGGCAAAAGCGCGGAGGACCAGCGAGCGAAGGGTTTCTCCTGGATGGGATTGCCATTCTTCGCGCAACAAGCTGAGGGCCTCCCGACGGTTGCCTGCGCGACGGGTGTCGAGAAGCAGGCGGATGTGGTCGAGACGTTCGAGGTGGCGGCGTTGGGTGGAGAGTTGATGTTCGGCGGTGGTGCGGATCTGCCGGGCTTGTTCGAATTGTTGTTGGGAAACGAGGATGAAACTGAGGGAAATGATGACGGCGAGCGCCGTGGTGAGGATGAGGGCGGTGGCGAGCGGGTTGCGTCGGATGAGGCGGCTGAGTCGGGTAAGCGGGGTGAGGCGGCGGACGCTGACACTGCGGCCTTGAAGCCAGGCGTTGAGGTCTTGTTCGAGCGCGGCGGCGGTGGGGTAGCGATCGGCGGGTTCGGGTTCGAGGCATTTGCGGGTGATCCGCCAGAGGTCGAGGGAGATGCCGCGACGGGTGAGGGGTTCGGCTTTGCCCAACTGAGCAAGTTCGAGGGTGGTGGTGAGGGTATCGCTTTTGAAAGGTGGTTCGCCCGCGAGGAGATGGTAGAGGATGGCACCAAGGGAAAAGATGTCGGCGGCGGCGGAGGGGGCGCGGCCTTGGGCGACTTCAGGAGCGGAGTAGCCGGGGGTGCCCAGGGCGGCGAGGGAGCGGCTGAAGTTGGGGTTGCGATCGTCGGCGCGAGCAAGACCAAAATCGCCTAGCATGGGGACGTTTTTTTCGTCGAGAAGAATGTTCTGAGGTTTGAGATCGCGATGGAGGATGCCGTGGTCGTGAGCGTATTGGACGGCGGAACTGATAGTGAGCAGTATCTGCGCAGCTTCCCGGGGTTCGAGGGCACCGGATTGCTGGAGGAGGTCGGCAAGGGTGCCACCTTCCGCGAGCTTCATGGCAAACCAAGGTTGCTCGGGATCGTCGCCCACTTCGTAGATGGGAAGGATGCCGGGATGGTCTAGCAGAGAGAGCAGGCGGGCTTCCTGGGCGAAACGTTTGATAAGGGACGCGCGCTGACTGCCACTGCTGACGGAGGGGATTTTCAGAGCAACGGCACGGAGGGTGTTTTCATGGAAGGCCAGAAAGACTTCGCCCATGCCGCCTTCGCCGAGCGGTGAGTCGATGACATAGGGTCCGATACGATGTTGCCCGCTGAGGCTGGTGGCTTTGAGAAGACATGCAGCGCAGACGAGGCGGGGATGAGCCTGAGGAAGCGGTGTGCCACAACGAGAGCAGCAAACGCTTTGGGACGTTTGCCGGTCGGTGCTCATGCGGAGGGACCTCCGAGGATTTCCGAGATGTAGACGAGTTCGGCCTCAAGTTCGACGTCGTTGGCAACGGTGCGTTGCACTTCCTCACGGAGTAGTTCACGAAAACGGCGGCGCATGCGGAAGACGCGGGTTTTGAGAGCAGTGACGGTGATGCCTAGTTGGGCTGCGATTTCGCGTTGGGGAACGGTGGCATCACCATTGACGAGCGCGGTGGTGAGATCGGCGTCGATCCCCTGTTGTTGGGTTTCTTTTTCAAGCCGGGTCATGCTGTGAGAAACCACGGTTTGCGCCCATTCGAGGTCAAACAACCGGGCGTGATCGGCATCGGGCGTGGCGTTTTCCTGATCCACTGCCTCAAGGGAAAGGGCGATCTTGCCGCCGCCGCGTTTTTTGGCGCTGGCTTTTCGATGCACTTTCTGGACGTGATGACGCAGGGCTCCGAGAAGGTAGGCGCGGAAGCGGCCCTGGCCTTCATCGGCGCGGTCGAGGGATCGGCTTTCGAAAAAGTTGAGAAAAAAATCCTGGGCGACATCTTCTGCTTCGGTTTCAGAGATGCCCATACGCCGCAGGTAATCGCAGATGGGACGCCAGTAGAGCTGATAGAGCTCGCTGAGCGCCTCCCGCCTTGGCTCGGGAGCGGCTGAGGCGCTGCGAACCAGCGACCACCGGGTGGTAGCGAAGTGGGCGTTCATGGACAAGTCGCGAAAATTTCCGTCGCTTGCTGCCTGGACGCTTCACGACGGTCATTCTCTCTATGCCACCTGCACGAATAGGGAGCAACCTTGGATGTGTTAAGTCTTTCACGATGAGGCGTTTGAACACTTGTCCATGATGTCAGAACTTGACGGTGGCGCTGATGCTCACGTTGTGGTTGGGGTCGTTGCGACCGAGATCGGCGTTGTAATAAAGATTGGCATAGAACCTTTGGCCGATTTGTAATCCGAGGCCGGCTCCGATGAACAAGGCGTCTTTGTCGTCGCGTTCGCTTTCGTAAGTGAAGTCGGGGCCGTTGCCGCCATCAAGACTGGCATTGAGGCTGTCGCCGTCGAGGAACTCATGCTGCCAGAAGGCGCGCAGTTCGGGGATGATCGCAACGCGGTCGGTGGCCTGGATGGTGTAGGCAACGCGGGCGCCGAGATGACTGCGTAGGCTGTCGGATTCGGGGTCGTTCATGCGCAAGTTGAGGCTGTCGGCTCCGCTTTCGATGAAGGAGTTGAGCGAGACTTTGCTGTATTGAAGACTGGCTTGCGGGCCGAAGGTCCAGTTGCCGCGACGGAAGTCGTAACCACCGCCGAGCAATGCAAAGAACTCGTGACCATCGGGTTCGCTGCTGGCGCTGCGGTTGAGCGTGGCGAACTGGATGGGGCGGTTGATGTCGTAGTCGACGGTGCCGATGCCGAGGGCGGTGTTGAGATAAAAATGGCCGATGTCGATGGTGGCGTAGGCACCGAAGAGGATGCGTTCGAGGTCGATCTCGCCGCCGTTGTCGTAGTCGCCCCAACCTTCGCTATAGCCGGCAAAGATGCCGAGGGCGAAATGGTCGGAGAGGGCGTAGTCGGCTCCGGCGATGAAGGTGCCAGATTCAAAATTTTCGCCGGGGGCGAGGGAGAGGCCGCCGCTGCTGAAGAGGCCACTGCCCTGGAACCAGGTGGACCATCGGTAGTCTTCGGAATCAGGTTGGATCTGGGGGGCGGAGATGGCTTTGACAGATTTGGGATTTTTTGCGCCATCCACCGTGGTGCTCATTCGTTGACCCAGCTGCGGCTGGGTGGCGCGTTGACCGAGACGGCGGGCACTGAGTTGTTGATGGAGCAGTTGACCCTGGCTGTGGGAAAGTTCGATGGCGGTGCTGAGGGCGGCGTCGTGGAAGCCGGGCATGATGGCTTCGAAGGCTTGCGGATATTGCTCTTCGCGCAGAAGATCGAGGGCAAGGGTGACGGCGCCGATGTCGCCGGACTCGATGCCGATCCAGTTATCAAGAGCAGCAGCGACGCGGGACTGATTGGGGGTTTCGGCAACCAAGGTATAACTCTTGGGAGCGACCAACAGAACGCCTACTTTCCCTAAGTTAAGAAAGCGACCGCGATTAACTTCAGGGTCGGGCATTTCGATCACATCGAACTTACCGGTGATGTTACCAGCGCGAAGGAAAGGGATTTGATCGCCGTATTTGGCTTTGTATCCGAGGGAGGCGATTTCGAGGGTGCCATCAAGCACGGCGGTGCCGCTGACCACGAGGACATCATGATTGTTGACGCTGCCAACTTCAATTTGCAACGCGCCACTTGGTAGCTGGGTGTAGTTGCCGAGGATGGTGAGCAGGCCGATGGAGTTGCCGGGAGCGACGGTGCCGCCGTTGAGCACGTTGCCGATGACGATGCCATTGCCCATCAAGGTGCCTCCGCCGAGGACATGCAGCAGCGGGGTTTGGAAGGTGCCATTGACGGCCAAAGCACCGCTGTGGATGTAACTGTTGCCGTTGACGACAAAGTTACTGCGGGCGTCTAACGTGCCGGATCCGAACTTATTGAATTCACCGGGGACCAGGACGGTGCCGCCTTGAATGGTAGCCTTGCCGCCGGAGACGGTGAAGTTACCACTGGTGACGGTGAGGTTGTTATAGACCTGCAGGTTGGAGCCTGGATCGAAGTGAAGCGATTTGATAGTGTTGTTTTCGTCGAGTTCGCCGGTGCGCACCTGACCTTGCACAAAGAAGTCGGCAAAGGTGGGAATGAACGCCGGGGCGCTGTTTTGTAGAAGAGGTCCCCAAGCTTGGGCGCTGAGGTTGGTGATGACAGCGCTTTCGGTGATTTCAAAGGCATATTGGATGGCGACGTTTGGGATGGCGAAGCCGCTGATGCCGGTGAAGTCGGCGTTGGTGAAGTTGCTGGTGCCGTTGTAGGTGAGTAGGGTGTATTGCTCGACAAGCGGAGTCATGCCGTCGAAGTCGAGAATAAAGGTGCCGCCGTCGCCGAGGTTGGTGAGGTTGTTGTCGATGTTGACCAGAGGGTCGCCGAGGAGGAGTCGGAGGCCGCCCTGGTTCCAGTCGAGGGAGTTGATGTTGAGGTTGCTGAGGGGCTGGATGAAACCTCCATCGATGGTGACAGGGCCGTTGCTGAGGGCGAGGAGGTTGTCGGTTTGCAGGATGCCGTTGCTGACAATGGTGCCGCCGGTGTAGGCGTTTTCGCTGTTGAGGAGAAGGGTTCCTTCGCCGAGTTTTTGCAGGGCGGCGGTGCCGCGCAAGGGAGCGGAAATGATGGCGGTGACGTCGGTGTCAACGGTGAAACGGGCACTGTTGAGGATTGGGTCGGCGGGGTTGAGAAAGATGCCGATGTCGGTGGCGAGGTCGCCGCCGGTGATTTCGTAACCGTCGGTCATGAACTGCATCCCTTGGACGTAGATTTCGTCAGCGACCGTGACAATGCCGGCGGTGCCGGCGAACATGGCGGTGCCGTTTTGCCAGGAGCTGTTGGCCGTCGCGGGAGGATCGGGGAAGTTGGGATTGAAGTTGGTCCAGATGCCGTCGCCACCCTGGACGATGCCGTCGTCAGCAATGCCAGCGTCGCCATCCCAGAACTGGGCGATGTTGTCGGGTCCGGTGACGATCAGATTGACCTGGCCGCCGATGGCGGTGCTGAGCACGAGGTGATCGGCGTATTGGGCGGGCACGTTGGATGAGTCAATGATGGGGCCGTTGTTGGTGAGGGTTCCGCCGTAGTTGAACAGGCGGTAGGCACCTTGTTGAAAACCGATATAGGGATAGATTTGCAGGGTTCCGGCAAGGGTCATGTTGCCCCCGACATCGACAAGATCACTGGTTGCGCCTCCAACCACTCCGATTTGTCCGAGCTCAAAGAGGGAAGTGGTGCCAGCAACCAACTCAAGATTGCCATTGATCTTCAGGGTTCCTTGGCCGTTTCCGATCAAGCCGATGATGATCGACGCGCCGGGACTTAGCGTGGCGGCACTGCCGAAATTGACGTTGCCCCCAATGGTGCCATTGCCTCCCAATACGGAGTTAAAAGCGACACTTGTGTCGCCGGTGGCGGCCGTTTGATCTCCACTGATGAGAAGAGTTCCGGCCAATACACCGGTTATTCCGGTGTAGGTGTTGTTACCATTCAATACCAACATGCCAGGTCCTGTTTTTCCTAAGCCACTGGCTCCAGTAATTTCTGAGCTGACGAGAAAAAAATCTAAACCTGTGTTGAACTGGAAATTGTTCGGACTGCTAAGTGTGCCGCCAGTGATGAAAAAACCACCATTGCTTGTATCAACGATGCCTGAGGTCACTTCCAGGTTGTTGGAGACGGCAAGTCCGCTGTTAGGGGTGAACTGCAGTGAATTGATGATGTTGTTCTCGGCGGGGGTGCCAGTGGTGATGTTCATCCCGTCGACGAGGAAATCGGCAAAGGTCGGGATGTTTACGGGTGCGCTGTTTTGCAAGACAGGTCCGGTGGCAGTGGCACCATTGATGATGATCTGGAGGTTGTTGCTGTTGAGAAGGAAGTCGTAGTTGTAAGTGACGTTAGGAATGGTGTTGAAGAAGGTGGCGGTGAAGTCATCGCCGCTGTTGAAGTTGGTGCTGCCGAAATTGATGAGGGTGTAAGTCTGCAGGCTAAGTCCCTGGCTGTTGATGGAGAAGTTGCGGGGATCGGTGGTTCCCGAGTATTCAAACTGGTCGGCAATGTTGAAGATGGTGGTGGCCGGATTGAATTGAACGGTGCCGTTGAGCCATTGGAAGTCCTGAACGTTGAGGTTGGACTGGAGGTCGAGGGTGCTGCCGTTGCGAAGAACGACGGCATTGGAACCGATCGTGACGCCATCGTAGACGCCGAGTGCCTGCACGTTGTTGGTGGAGAGCGTGCCGCCTTCGATGTAGGTGGTGCCGGTGTAGGTGTTGGCTGCGGTGAGGAGGAGCGTGCCGGTGCCTTCTTTGACCAGACTTCCAAAAGTGAAGGTGGGGGGAGGTCCCAGGAATGGGTTGATGGTGAAACCATCGCTGACGACGCCGCTGATGGTGGCGTTGGTGTTCTGGCTGCCGACTCGGAGTTCGCGATTGCCGAGTTGAATGTTTCCGGCGCCGGACAGGTGGCCGATGGTGACGCTGGTGGTATCGATGCGGCTGATGTCGAGGACGCCGCCCGCTTCATTGTAGAGCGTGGTGCCGGACGTGCCATTGGCATTTTGGGCAAAAAAGAGGCGCCCGCCGTTGGCATTTTGGAAGGTGGCACTGCTCGCGCTGGCGTTCCCGGTGAACTGCACGACTCCTCCACTTTGATTGAGGATGGTAGCAGTGGAGGCACTGCTGTTGTCGCTAAAAAAGAGATCGCTGCTTGAATGGAATAGATGGATCGTGGCGCTGCCGGCGTTGCTGTTGTTTTGGAAATACATGGTTCCAAAGTTGTCGATGTTGTAGGTAACGTTGGATCCTGCACCAGCACTGTTGGTGAATCCGAGGGTGGCAGAGTTGTCATTGTCGCTGCCACGCACGTTGAAGGTCTGAAGGTTCGAACTGAGGTTCTGAACCCCGCTGCCTTCGATGACCAAAGTCGCAGAGTCGCCGCTGCCGCGCACCACAAGTCCATAAGGAATGGCGTTGGCCTGGAAGTTGATGGTGCCGACGCGAATCAAGGTATCTTCGATGGTGACATCCGAATACAAGGCGGTGGGGCCGAAGTTGACGGTGGCACCGACACTGTTGGGAACGCCGCCGTTCCAGTTGTCGCCGTTGGTCCAGTTGTTGTCCTCAGCATCGTTGCGCCAGGTCGACTGCGCCAGAAGCTCGGCTGGTATCATCCAGAAGAGAAGACCCAGACTCAAAAATCCGGTTACAAGATGCGGGAGGATGGTTGTTTTTTTCATGGCAACGATGGGATGGTTGGAGGCGGTTGGTGTCGACGAAGTGGCACGGGCTGCCGGTTGTGTGGTGGAAGCTACGCACACAGCTTTCGAACGCGCTATATGCCGGTCGGCAGAGGCGCAGAACTTTTTCTGAGAAGGTCGGTAACTATGCCCTCGCTAAGGGAAATAGCTGGTTGAACACGCCGTGTTTTGATTCTGCATCATCCCTCGTTTGGGCCGTCGACGGATGGATGGATGCGACGAGTGGAACTGCCTAACCGAAGGGAACTAGCTGAGATGAAAAGATTGAGACATCAAGACTTTGTGAAATTTAATTCTGCTGTGGCTGGGATGTATCAAACCGCATTCTCACAGGGGGCATTGCACGCCATCGCCCATGCGCTGCCGGAACTGGTGGGAGCCGAGGTGGGCATTGTCTCCATGATCGACAAGACGGGCTTGTCACTTCAGATGAGTCAGGAGGAGGTTAGAAAGTCGATGCTCAGGTTTCCGATCGACCTGCTCCCGACTCATCCACGTCAGAGCAGGGATGACTTGCAAGGAAACGTGGTGATGATTTCTGATTTACTCAGTCGCAAGGAGTGGCATCGCAGGGAATTGTATCAAGTCTCGCTCGATGTCCACGCGCTGGAGGAGGATATGGGCACCGATTTTCGGCTGAGGGACGGAAGCATGGTCAACACCTGTGTCTTGCGCAAGCGCCGCACGTTTCGTGAGAGCGACCGGGATCTTTTCACCCTGCTGTTGCCTCACATGAAAGCGCTGCTGGAGTGGGATTGCCCCAAGTGCAAAGAGGCGAATCTAAACGGCTTGGGCCTGACGCGGAAGGAGCAGGAGGTGTTGCTGTGGGTCAGTGAAGGCAAGACCAATGCGGAGGTGGGCCAGATTTTGGAGATCAGTTCAGGGACGGTGAAGATTCACCTGGAACGGATTTACAAAAAGCTGGGCGTGGAGAACCGGCATGGGGCGACACGCATGGCGCTGGAGAAGCTTCATCCGCGGCGATTTTGCTGAGGTCAGGTTGTTTATTTATTGAGGAGCAAACTGCAGAAGTTTGCTGGTGGGGTCGGCAGCGTAAGTCACGTTAACGGCCGTCTTGTTGGAAAGAATAAGTTTGCCGTCCTTGTCGAATTGATGGACGCGACCGGCGTGGATGCGGGCCCAGCTCAGGATGGTGCCGTCGGCGGCGGTGGTGTAGATGTCGCGCCAGGGTTTGACGGTGGTGAGCATCTCGTTGGTGAAAGCGAAGGGCGTGGACGGGTCAAGGAAGTCGTAGAAGAGCAGGTTGCGAAGGAGCGCGAAATTGACCTGGCGCAGCTGGTAGCGTTCGCCACTGGCGAGCTTCTCGGGGGGGTAATGGAGTTGGTATTCGCCGTCGCGATTTTTGGCGAGGACAAGCATGTTGAGCGCGTGTTGAAGAGCCTGATTGAAGGGGGCGACGTTGGTGTCGGGGAGGTCGCGCATGAGCTTGCGGGCGTCGCGCTGATGGGTGATGTAGAGCTGCGGGTCGTCGGCGATTTTATTGATGGCGTCGCGGATTTGTTGAATGGCAGAGGGTTGGTTTGCAATGGGCTGGTCGAGGGCTTGCTGGACCTTGGTTTGCAGGTTTTGCTGGGCGGTGGCAGCTTGGGTGGCGAATGCGGGATCGCCTTGGAGTTTTCGCCAGGATGCCTGGAGGGGCGCGAGTTCGTCGGCGAGGGTTCCGAAATGGGTGATGAGGGTGGGGTTGAGCTGGTCGCGCAGAAGCTGGATGCTGATGTCGCTGTCTTTGCTGGCAAGCCGTCGGGCGAGGGCGAGCCAGCGCAGATCGGTGGTAGCGGGGAGGGCGAGGTCGGAATTGTTGGCTTGATAGCAGATCTCCTGAAGGCGGCCCGCGCTGTCGTAGAAGCGCTGTTCGTTGGGGAGCATGTAATAGGTGAGCATGGCGGGGGTGGACCAGGCGAATCCGTTGTGGACGAAGAGGCCGATGTCGACGCGATGGGTTTGGAATCCAGGGCGGATTTCCCAGCCGGGATGCCATTGCACGCTGATTTTTGCTTCGCTGCCGTCGGCACTGGGTTCGATTTTGACCTTGTCGGGATCGCCTTGAAGAAGCGCCCAGCGGAACGTGAGTTTGCGTTTGAGGATGTCGGCGGATTGACCGGCACTGAGGGTGATTTCGCGGGTGAGGGCGCTGCCGCGGAAAGTTCGGGCGACGGCGAACGGGGTGGTGCCGAGCACTTCGCTTTGGATGGCGGGGATTTCGAAGAAGTCGCGGTTGGGTTTGGGCGTGGTTTCGCTGATGACGCGCAGAACAGCGAGCGGCGGGACGCGGGCCGGGGACATGTCATGGGCGAGGGTGATCATTTTGTCCTCGTTGATCTGGGTGCCATCGAACACGGGAGGATGGGCTTTGCCGGTGAAATAATCCTCTTCGATCTGCACGGTTTGATTGCTGCGCCGGAAGATGTTTTGAAGGGTGGGAATGAGGAGTTTGTTGTTGATGAGCCCCTGCTGGGTTTCTTTGGGAAGGGCGGCGGCGGTGCTGAAGAAGGCCTGCATGAAGGGGAGGTCGGAGAAGGAGGAGCCTTGCGAGATGAGCACGAAGGGAATGTTGGTGGGGTAGAGGTCGCCCCAGCCGCCGCGACCGTTGTAGCCGGGGTCGTAATCCTGGTGTTCGGGATAGAAGTAGAGGTTGTTGTTGAGGTATTGGCTGGCGAGGAAGTTGAGGCCGTCTTTGTTGGACATGTAGAGCCGCGGGAGGGATCCGCCTTTGTCGGCGGGGGCGGACATGGAGCAGTTGCCGAGCACGGGTTCGCGTCGGATCATGTTGGCGGGGCCGACGTTTTTTTTCTGCGCCCATTCTTCTTCGGTGGGTTGGACGATGGTGAGTTGTGGATAGTTTTTGGCTTCAAAGATGGAGTGGCCGCCGTCGCGATTTTCGTAACTGAGGGCGTGGAGTCCGGCCGAGTCACCGTTGGCAAACCAGGTGTTGAGTTTTTGGCCGATGGCGTCAGTTCGGGTGGTGATTTGCGCGGTGACGTTGGTGGCGGCAACGACCAGGAAAAGGACGGAGAGGAAAAAAGAGAGGACGGCGCGCATGAGATTGGCGGGTCTGACGTTGGCAACGGGGAAGCGCCAGAATACTTGGTTGCGGGATGGGGTCAATGAAAGGGTAAGGGATCAGACCGGAAGACGGCACCTTTGTTGCCATTTTCACAAGGGTTTGCTTGCGATGGCGGGAAACAACGGTAGACGCAGGGGAATTCGTTTAACGCTAGAGTTTTGTTTTTTCCATGGCTATTCCTGTATTGATCAATCCCGCAGCCAACAGCACGAAGGCGGCGGGTCAGGTGGAACGTGTTCGAAGATTGTCGCCCGCAGCGGAGGTGTTGATGACGGAGGGCGTGGGTTCCGCGACGCGGATGGCGCTGGATTTGGCGCAGCAAGGGCATCGTCTGGTGGTGGCGGCCGGGGGCGATGGCACGGTGAATGAAGTCATCAACGGCTTGGCGGCGTTCAATGCAAAGGAACCTGATGCGGAGAAGCAGGTGAAGATCGGCATTCTACCGGTCGGGACGATGAACGTGATGGCTTTTGAGCTGGGACTGCCGGGGCGTGACCTGGAGGCTTGTTGGAAAGTCATTCAGGAGGGCAAGGTGCGTGAGGTGGATTTGTGGATGGCGAATGACCAGTATTTTGCTCAACTTGCCGGGGTGGGTCTGGATGCGGAGATCGTGCAGCAGACGCCGTGGGAGATGAAGCGCAAGTTTGGTCCGTTGAGTTATGTGATGACGGCGGCACGCGTGCTGGGTCAGGAGGCGCCTTTGTTGTCAGTGGAGATTGAGGGACGACCGCCGTTGTTTGGATCGATCGTTTTGGTGGGCAATGGCCGGCATTATGGGGGGCCGGTGCCGGTGTTTCGGCAGGCGAACAATGCCGATGGTTTGCTCGACATTGTGATTTTTCACAAACGCCGCCCGCTGGAGGTGTTTCAGTTTCTGAGCGCCATGGCGTTTGACGGGTATGAAGCTTGTGAAGACCTGGATTATTTGCAGGCGCGTGAGTTCCGGGTGCTATCGCAGCAGAAGCAAGAGGTGCCCTATGAGCTGGATGGAGAGCTGGGCAAAACGACGCCCGTAGTTTTCAAGCCGGCAGGGTTTCCGCTTCGGGTGGTGGTGTGAGTTAGGATGGATCGATGCGGTCTTCGCGCTCCAGGCGAAAGACGAAACAATCATCCTGTCCGAACTGGCGTCGCTCGACAAATTGGAAGCCGAAGCGTTCGTAAAAGCGATGGGCACGGGTGTTGTTGGCGAGAGGGTCAATGAGAATGGCAGTGACGGATGGGTCGGCGAAACAACGGGCGATGGCGGCGTTCATCATTTGGGTGCCATAACCTTGATTGAGATGGGTGGCTTCGCCGATCCAGATGTCGATGGCACGCAGGTTGGGCGCGGCATCGCCCCAGTAGTGCGAGTCTTCAAGAGCGGGGTCGATGATCTGGATGAAGCCAATCGGTTTGCCGTCGATCTCGGCGATGAGTTGTTCGCGCCAGGTGGGGTTGCGTTTCAATTCCGTTTCCCAGCCCCAGTCATCATGGGGATCGGCGTTGATGACATGGTCCTGGGTGTCCAGTGATTGAGCAGGTCGAGGTCAGCAATGGTGGCGGGTCGGAGATGCATGCCTTTTTATGGGAAGGATAGAACAACGCTGGAAAGTCTCGAAATTTTTCGATGCCCATTCAGTGTCATCGTTTGGGTTCATCAACCTATTCAACACACGGCGGAACCCAAATGACGCTGCTCCCTTCATTCCCGCTGACCTTCAGCACAAGGTTGATCTTAAGGACCTAGTGACTTATGGCGCGGCGGATTTGATCGAAGAAGTCGGAGTCGAGAGAATGGGGCAACAGCCAGGCAGCCACCATGCATCCAGAAGCGGTAACATATAACAGACCAATGATCCCCCATTTTTCAAACAAATGGTTGATGAGCAGGCGTGGTTTTGCGGAGGAATTGAAATGGACTTTTATGCGCTGGCCAACGGCAAAAGCCGGAGGCGACGACGCAAAAGTGCTACGCATCGTTTCCTCCGTTCCATCTGGAAGGGATACTTTGACCCACGCATAGACAGGATCTTCGTCTGAGGATTCAAGTTCGATCACCTCGCCTTCAACTACTTCTGATGTGCGCAAATGGAGGATTCTCGCACGATGTTTGTGGATAGCGATCACAAGGGTTGCGATGCCGATGATGGGCGAAAGGCGAAGACTCCACTCCATCAGGACGGCCAACCAATTCAGGATCAGACCGATCCATTCAAACAAAAAGTCCATGACATATTACTCAATCATGGAGCGCGCAATTTTGCACAGGTTTTCTTGGAATCGGTATATAAAACGCCGGACAAATTGAAGCCCTGTTTAGTATTTGGCATTTGTCCATTTCTGCACATTTTTCCTGAACACCTTTTTTCCAGAGGAACCCGAAAGGAACCCCTATGCTACTGGCTTCGCGCTTCTTCTATCATCAAACGCGCAAACATCTCGGCGTGGGGTTTGGGTCGCAAGACAGGAAGACCAATCACCACCGGGAAGCTGGCCAACTTCGGCGTAAATGGCATTACGACCAGTGTCTGCGGCAGGATACCGACGATGCCCTCGACTAAAATGGCGGCGGCATTTTGAGCTTCCAATTCGACGAAAAGAGTGGAAAAGCTATCGTTCACCAATGAAACAAATCGTGGCGTGATTCCAAAGGGTTTAAGCAGCTCACGGGCGCTCGTGACATATTCGGGAGAATTGTCCTTCGCCAGACCAATCAGTGGTAAACCATCCAGTCGCGCGACAGGGATTCGTTTCAGCTTCGCTAACGGGTGCCGCGCCGTCAGGACCAGCACCGGCTGCCAGCGATGTAGCTCGGTCCATTGAAATCCCGGAATCCCCTTCGCGACGGAAATTCGAGGAGTGATCACAAGGTCGAGCCGTCCCTCGCCAGCCATTTCATTGATCTCCCGCGATGACAGATCCGACAACTCGATGCGCACGCGTGGCGCGGCTGCCTGGAATTTTGCCAGCACAGTGGCAATGATGCCCGTGGTGATCGAAGAGGAGTAGCCCACACGCAAAATCTCTTTGCCCGTTTCCCCACGCACACGGCGAACTGCGTCGTCCGCGCGAGCGAGCACTTCCCGCGCTTCTTCATAAAACAGCTCACCCGCTTCCGTGAGCTTTACCGAGTTGGATCCGCGCACAAGGAGGGTTACACCCAGTTCATCTTCGAGATCCTTCACCTGCCTGCTGAGCGGTGGTTGGGTGAGGTGCAGAATCTCCGCCGCACGATTGAACGATCCATGGGAAGCGACAGCGACAAAGTAGCGCAGGTGGCGAAGGTCCATGGGCAAAAGGTAGCTCAACCTAAAAGGATGAGCGAGCCAAGAAACAAGGCATTGGGCGGTTTCCCGTTGATGTCTTATCCTCAACCTGTGCATCCGGAGCATCTAACTCGGGTGAGTATCCCACTGTCCGGAGGCACCCGAAATCACCACCCGCCATCCAAAAGGAAACACGATCATGAATAACAACAAGACCGGCATCAAAGCCCTCCTCCGCCCCGAAGACAGCATCCTTGTGTTGATCGATCATCAGCCCTACCAGTTCACCAACCTGAACAGCCACGAGCCGACCATGATCATCAACAATGTCATTGGCCTCGCCAAGTCCGCGAAGGTTTTCGAAGTCCCCACCATTCTCACCACCGTGATTGAGGAGCGCGGCGGTTATCTCATCAAGGGACTGCAGGATGTTTTCCCCGAGCAAAAGCCGATTGACCGCACTTTCATCAACACCTGGGAAGATCCGAAGGTCACAGATCTGGTGAAGAAGAGCGGGCGCAAGCAGCTCGTTCTCGCCGCGCTGTGGACCGAGGTCTGCCTCGCGATGCCGGCGATCCAGGCGCTCGGCGAAGGCTACGACGTTTTTATTGTCACCGACGCCTCGGGCGGCGTCAGCGCGGAAGCCCATGACATGGCCGTGCGCCGCATGGTTCAGGCCGGTGCGGTGCCGATCACATGGATGGCCGTGGCCGCTGAATGGCAGCGCGATTGGGCGCGCGAGAATACCGCCGCCGGACTTTCCAATGTCCTCCTTGAGCATGGCGGTGGCAGCGGGGTCGCCCTCGCCTGGGAAATTCAGCTCCTGGCCAGCGCCCAACAGGCAAGCAAGTGAATTGAAGGGTCGATGGAATGGCGAACCCGGTTCACGAGCATCTGGCATCAAGAGTGATGGAGGCGAACCTAACTCGCGCCTTGTTCAGCGAACAGGACGTGGGTTGACGCCTTATCAATTCGCACACTCGTTCATGAGTCTGTTTCTGTGATTCAGGGCAAAATACGAAGGGCATCTTTGCCTAACAAAGCTGTCACGCTTTTGCAAACTTCTCTGAATTCACTCCCCATTCCCTGAATCGTGGCCATGGCGCGGAGAAGTCCACGAACTTAAGCTGTTGAGGCGATCCCAAAAAATCAACGGTAGGGATGCGCTGTGTCGCGTCCCAAAATAAGTGGGCGGAGGAGGTGCGGAGCTTTGTAGTTTTGATGGGCATCGACCGTCGAAGGTCACTTCCGTCCCACCGCCTCCGTCCGTCCCCTGACAAATGGGAAACGACACAGCGCGTCCCTACCGTTGAAGGTGAAAGTGAGGATGATGTGGGCGGCAGGTGAAGATCGACAAATTGTCAATTTTTTGCACACTGACGTCATTTTTCTCGTCATTTTTCTCCAAATTGTCAATTTTTTGCACACTGACGTCATTTTTCTCACGGTCAAGGTAGCAATCGATGGCGTCAAAGCTGATGGCACTCTAATTGAGGCCAAGGGAAGTTACACTGACCAGTTCAAATACGGTTTCAAGAATGCAATGGACGGGCTAATCATCCAGGCTAGAAAGCAGATTATGGTAGCTGAATCAGCTGGCGTTAGGCTTGAATATCATTGGAAGAATGCATCAGAAGCGGATTCTTTTAGAGAATTATTGATAGAGAATGGTATAGACCCTTCTAAGATTGACATCATTCACACGCCAGCGGAATGGAAGTTTATGTCTAATATTTACATCGGGGTCTATTGGGGTAGTCGCCTCGAAACCGACGAAGCTATCGCTGCTAAAATTAAAAATGTGTTAACTGGTGTGGCCAGTATTAACCCACGCATTCACCAGTGGTTTGAATTGGATACACACAAGGGTAAACCGCCAATTCCTCTTGCCGTCGATATCGAAAACCTTCAGCGTATTTTACGTAAGAGGAGAGGAGGCAATGATTGCAAGGGTATCCAAGAAACGTTTAAATCAGATATTCAGTGGAATAAGAGCATCTCTGTTTCATTTGCTATGGGTCATCATAATGTGAGCGCAGGTCCTAATTCATGTGTTGTCAAGGCAAACGGCCAACGTGAAATTGTCGAGCCTCTATCCATGGAAGGACTTTGGGATGTTCTAAAATTATTAGTTGCTGTGATGTCGCCAGACGACGGTTTTGTTCAAGACCGGATATTCATTAATTCAATCGAGCATCTACGAAATAAACTTGCGTTTTTTGGATGGATTACATATAAGAAAGATATAGACTGCATCAAGCCACTACTGGGAAACGATCTCTCCCTGAGTGAGGGGAACTATCTTTTATTGGGTTGTGGACTTCCGCCCAAATCATGCGATGGGATGGATATTAATTTTCTGATGAAATTTCACGATGCCATGGCCCGTCGTGATTAGACACCGCCTCCAAGTTTCATTGAAAAAGTGATTGATTTGCCAGTTTCATAGTTTCAAAATTGATATCATGCATACATTTATAGAATAAACTGATGGCTAATATCTACACAACAGTAGTATGGTCTGCAAGGATGGAGACAGACGAAGAAATTGCTCTGAGTGTAAGGAAGACATTTGATGGGCTATATCATCTTAACCATGATCTGGATAAATGGTTCTCAAAAGAACGCCCAAAGAAGGGAGAAAAAATTAAGCCTCGAAGCCTCGAAGTGGAGTTTTTGAAAGACATTATTTCGAAAGATCGCGCGGAACTTAAATTCATAACTGAAGAATATGCAGAACCCCTTGAGAACCGCGGTGTCAATGTGGGTTTCAAATCAAATATTGACTGGCAAAAAAGTGTGGGCGTTAGCTTCAACATGGGATACACACAAGGCGCTATCTGCAATTCATGCACCATTGACTCTAGAGGAGATAATCATATTGTTGAACCGCTAAACATGGAGCATTTGTTCGCCGTTCTAAAGTTGATGGTTGAGGTGTTAGGGCCGGATTACGGTTTTGTGCAGGGTTCTTCATTTCGGGATTCCATCAAGCCTAAACCCAACTTTAACATTAATTTTGGATGGCTTACTTATGTGAAAGACATTAATCGAGTTAAGCATTTGGTTGGTGATAACTTGTCGTTGCTCGATGAATACTATCTATCTTTAGGACCAGGCTTGCCACCTAAATCATGCGAAGGCATGGATTTGGATTTTTTGATGGAGCTGAACTCTGCCATGGATCACCGCAAGTAATTACCAATCGATAAAACCAATAAAATTTTAGTTAACTTTTTTCCTGTTTGAATTTAGAATGGTTTGTCTGTCCCTTTATTGTATCCCGAACGGTGTCCAATTTTGGGAACGATTTTTCCTGCCAACCGGGGGTTTTTGAGGACTCTTGAAGGCGCAGGCGGGTCGCTGCATCAGGGATTCAAAACACTCCAACTAACTGAGGCGATGCCGTGCAGCACACTTAGTTGATGTTATCACTTGACGGTGTGGCAAGGAGGCCAAATTTTTTTATGCCCACTACCGCTACTCTCGCCAACGCCTTCTTTGCGCCACTTCATCTCGCTCTTCAGGCAAGCTCGTCCTCTCGTAGCTGCCCGTCACTTTCCGATCAAGACTGGCTCAGCATTGGCACTTTGCGCGTTCTCCAGGATCATCCCTCAGGTAGAGCTTTTCTTCTCCACCTCGCCTCTTCAAATTCATTGAAACCCATCGCCTCTTCCCTCTTCTTCGCCGGTCTGGCAAGCCGCCGTCGCGGCCTCCTCTGCGCTGAAGTTAACACTCACTTATGTTCCATTCTTGCACGTCAACTGCCTGATGAGCTGGCAGATTGCCCCTCGCTGGCTGGTTTCGATATTTATGCCGGGGATGGTCATTACCATGCCGCCGCCTGCCATGACATTACTGATGCGAAGAGCCAGAACCGACGAGCGGTGGGACATTTTTTTACGCTCAACCTGCGCAGCCATGCCCTGAGTTACCTCACCGGAGCAGATGCCGTCGGCCGCAAGCGTGAACATGACATGCGAGCCCTCAAACGCATGGACAAAGAGACGCTTCGCCACGACGCGCCTAAAGGACGAAATGTGATTTATGTCTGGGACAAAGCAGGTATTGACTTCAGGGCCTGGTATAACTGGAAACAGTCCGCTGGCATCTATTTTATCAGTCGAGAGAAGGATAACATGAAGTTAACGGTGAACGCCGTGCGTCCGTGGGATACCTCGTCCAGCATGAATGCCGGAGTGCAGGCTGATGAGTTGGCGGGCAGCTCCAACGGCGTTCAACTGCGTCGAGTGACTTATCAGGATGCGATGCAGGGAACGACTTACACATTTATCACCAATGAGATGACATTGGAACCCGGCGTGATAGCCCATCTCTACAAGATGCGTTGGGATATTGAGAAAGTCTTTGATGAGCTTAAGAACAAGTTACAGGAACGCAAAGCGTGGGCAAGCAGTGCGGTGGCAAAGGCTATGCAGGCACAGTTCTTGTGCATCACTCATAATCTTCTGATGTTATATGAGCAGCAGGTGGAACAGGAGCATGGCATCACCAATGAAGCGGAGCAGTCGAGGCGTGCAAAGCGGCTGGAGGAGGTGAAATCGAGTTTGCAAAACCGAGGTCTCAGTCTGCCTGCGTTGCAACAAAGCATCCAGCGCTTCACGCAGAGGAGTGTAAAGTTCATTCGTTGGATACGATGTTATCTGTTTTTCACGGGTTGTTATCAACAAGCTCTAAGCCATTTAAGGCGCGTCTATGCTACTCTGTGAAGCTGATTGTTGGACACCGTTCTGTATCCCTTAGAATTTAGAATGGTTTGTCTGTCCCTTTATTGTATCCCTTAGAACGAATCTTGTTAGCCGAACCGAATTAGGGTAGTTCGTCACCCTCTTGAACCGGTCCTTGTGGCACAAGAGACATCGCTTGGAGAAAGGCGTCTCTGGAGGATCCTTTTGCTCGCTCGGCGATAATGTCGTAGGTCTGCAGAGCGGAAAGCTTTTCTGCTACGGCCAAACTGATAAATTGATTGATGGAAATGCCATCGGCTTCCGCTGCGCTTTTAAGATTGCGGTGAAGTGAATCAGGGAGTCTCAAAGGTTGCCCATGGAAGTAGCTCGGAAGATTATTTTTCTTAGCAAATGGGAAGATTATTTTTTTGTCTCTCAACACGTGAAATTTATACAGCAATTATTTTCGCCTGATAATCCGCTCGTCTGGCGGTCGATTTTTGGCGTAGGACGACAGAATCAATTGGAAACGAGAATCTGCATTGTTAGAGAGCTCACAATGGAGTTGGTGTTTAGGTCCGTATATCGCTGCCTCTCCGCATCCAAAACATAAATGGAGCTGGTGCCTTTCTCCACTGGGTGACTCCCATTCAATCAACCAATCAGCATGAAATCCGCCGCAGAGCTTAGGGCCTTGATGCTTTACGAAAGACTGTGGATTGAGGATAAGGGTGTTTAGTATGGAGGCGTCGGTTTTTGAAGGAGTCAGTTTGTCGGCGTAAAAATGGTTCTCTTGGACCTTTCGAACGTTGGCGGTTGTCCGCTGCTGCTCATAGCTGTCAGTCTCCCAAAAGGAGTGAGGAAGGCCTTCGTAAATTTCGATCCGCGTCGATGTCGATTGCGCTTTTCTAAACTCGAGGAGAGCAGCTATCTCGGCCGCTTCGAATACGGGCACCTGGTTTTCGCGATCTTCTGGATGGTAGAACTGCGGAAAAGCAAAATACCAACACACACTCGCGACCAGAAGACCGGCGATGATCCACGTCACTGGGAGATTGCTGCGATTCATGACGGTAAAGCATTTCTAGCAAACCACCGTTGATGTGGAAGGGAAAACTATTTAAGAGTATCAAAGACCTTTTTCTTTGAAGTCCCACATGAGTTTCACTTTTCTTCACACGGCAGACTGGCAATTGGGGAAACCTTTTGCTTCGATGCGGGATGAGGCGAAGCGGCATCGGGTGCAGGAGGAACGGGTGGAGGCGGTGCGGAGATTGGGGAAGGTGGTGCAGGAGACGGGGGCGCGGATGGTGATGGTGGCGGGGGATTTGTTTGATTCTTCGAAAGCGACCAAAGCGACGGTTTCGGCGGCTTGTGCGGCAATTGGATCGCTGAAGGTGCCGGTGGTGGTGATTC
Organism: Phragmitibacter flavus; assembly: GCF_005780165.1. Taxonomy (NCBI): domain Bacteria; kingdom Pseudomonadati; phylum Verrucomicrobiota; class Verrucomicrobiia; order Verrucomicrobiales; family Verrucomicrobiaceae; genus Phragmitibacter; species Phragmitibacter flavus. Next base: position 66,990 of record NZ_VAUV01000004.1, read on the forward strand.
CGGGAAATCATGATCATGGCGGGCCGGGGAGCATTTGGGATCAGGCGTTTTTTCTGCGTGAACAACGGGAGCTGGCACCGAATTTAACGGTGCTGTTGAAGGCGGAACCGGTGGTTTTTGAGGAGGTTGGCGTGGTGGTTTTGCCAGCGCCGTTGTTGAGGAGATTTGAGTCGGGTGATCCGACGGGGTGGTTGAGGTCGTTTGATTTTGACGGGATGGAGTTGCCGCGGGTGGTGCTGGCGCATGGGACGGTGCAGGGTTTTGGGTCCGCGCAGCAGCAGGAGGATGAAGAGGAAATGGGAGGATCGGTGGCTAACTGGATTGAGGTGTCGAGATTGCCGTTGGAGGCGCTGGATTATGTGGCGCTGGGGGACTGGCACGGAGCGAAGAAGATTGGCGACAAGGTCTGGTATGCGGGGACGCCGGAGGTGGATCGGTTTCCGCGTGGTGAAGGGAATGATCCGGGGAATGTGTTGAAGGTGACGGTGGCACGTGGGGATCTGCCGGTGGTGGAGAAGGTGGCGACTGCGAAGTTGCAGTGGCGGGAGATGGCGATGGCGTTTTCCGAGGATGCGGGGCTGGATTTGTTGGGGTCGCGGTTGGAAGAGATGGTGGGGACGCGCGGGGCGGAGTTTTTGCTGCGGTTAACGGTGGAAGGGGTGCTGGGGATCGAAGCGGCGGGGAGGCTGGAGCAGATGCTGGAGTCTTGGGAGTCGCGGTTGCTGCGGCTGAAGCTGGAGAACCGGGTAATGATGGCTCCGTCGGAGGAGGAGCTGGAGGGGTTGACGCGACGGGCGGATGATCCGTTGGTGGCGGCGGTGGCGGGTCAGTTGGTGGAGCAACTGGCGGGTGGCGATGAAGTGGCGCGAGTGGCGTTAAGGGAACTGCATGCGGCTTGTGTGGCGGTGCGGGGTTGAGGTGATTTTGACAATATGAGGCTGCTTTCGATCACGGTTAAAAATTATCGGATTCACCAGGAGGTGAAGGTCGATTTTGATGCGGCGCGGACGTTGATCGGCGGGGCGAATGAGTCGGGGAAAAGCACGCTGGTGGAGGCGGCGCACCGGGTGTTGTTTTTGAAGGCGAAGGTAACAGGAAAAGTGTTGCAGGGCATGAAGTCGACACTGCATACGGATCATCCGAAGGTGCTGTTGTCGTTTGAAGCAGGGGGAAAGGTTTGGGAGGTGGAGAAACGGTTCAGCGGGGCGTCGGGTCAGGCGCGGTTGAGTATCTTAGGGGGACAGTCGTGGCATGGGGAGGAGGCGGAGTCGAAGCTGGCGGAGGTGCTGGGGACGGACGGGAGTGTGAGCCGGGAGAAAGATTTATTGATGTTGTGGCCGCATCTTTGGGTGTGGCAGGGTCGGAGTGGGGATGATCCAGCAGATCAGGCGACGGAGCATCGGGATGCGCTGGTGCAGCGATTGCAGAGCGAGGGACTGGCGGCGGTGATGCAGTCGGACTTTGACCAGCGGGTGAAGGATCGGATCGCAGCAGCGTATGAGGAGTTGTTTACGGCGACTGGCAAGGCGAAAGCGGGGTCGAAGCCGGAGGTGGCGAGGTTGCGATTGGAAGAGATGGAAGCGGCGCTGTTGGGGGCCCAAGAGGCGGCGGGTCGACTTGAGGAGGCGGTGGGGGCGTTTGGTGTGGCGGAGTCGGTTTTGAAAGGGGTGGATGCGGTGTTGCCGGGTTTGCTGAAGGAGTTGAAGGCGACTCAGGAGAAGCTGGTGAAGGTGGGCGATTTGCGCGGGTTGGAGAAGGAGCAATGGCGGGTGGTGAAAGATGCGGAGCTGGCGCTGATGCAACTGCGCAAGGAGGAGGAGGGATTGCGGGAGCTGCGGCGTCAGGTGATGGAGACGGAGACGGTGTTGAAGCCGTTGGAGGAGCGGTTGCAGGAGCTCGAGGGGGCGTTGAAGGAGGCGGGAGAAGCGCGACAGCGGAGTGAGGTGAGGCATCGCGAGCTAGCGGAGGCGCTGCGGTCGGGACGGGCGCGATTGGATCTGGCGGTGGCGTTGGTGGCGGTGTTTGAGAAGGGCGAGGCGCGTGAGATTTTGGCCAAACGGGCGGCGGAGGCGGGTCAGGTGGCGGCGGAGATGAATGGGTTGCGCGAGGCGCTGGCGAGCTTGCCGAATCTGGCGGCGGCGGAGGTGGCGAAGCTGCGGAGTTTGGAGACCGATTGGCAAAAGGCGATGGTGGTGCGCGATGCGACGGCGGCAGAGTTAATGGTGTTGGTGTCGGACGCGGAGGAGGTGCGGGTGGATGGGGATTTGTTGAAGGCGGGCGAAGCCAAGGTGTTGGCCGAGGAGGTGGAGATTTCGATTGGGAAGGGCACGCGATTGCGTTTGAGACCGGGGGGCGGGACGTCGCTGGCGGCGGCGCGCTCGAACGTAGAGGAGGCGGAGAGGAAGTTGCGCGAGGCCTTGGGCAAATGGTCGGCGCGAGATGTGGAACAGGCGGTGCAGTGGTTTGAAAAAGCGGAGTCGTTGCGTCATGATGGCAAGCGCTTGCGGGAACGCTGGAATGGACTCGGCGGGGAAAAGGTGGCGGCGGATTTGGAAGCGGCGGAGATGGCGTGTCGGACCGCAGAGGCGGAGATGCTTCGGAGAAAGGAGGGGCTGACGATGGATGGGGAGACGTTGCCGGATTCGTTGTTGTCGGCGCGGTTGTGGGTGAAGGAGATGGAGGGGATGTTGTCGGAGAATGACAAGGCCGAGCGGGAGGCGCGGGCAATGGCGGATGAGGCGCGGGTGCAGTTGGAAAAGGTGGAGACGGGGCGCGGCAAGCAGTTGGAGATGTTGACCGAGAAACGTCAGCTTTTGGGGGAGTTGCGGTTAAGGATGCGGGTGGTCGAGGAGAAGTATGCGGACTCGGCGGCCCGTGAGGAGGCGATGTCGATGGCGGTGCGCGCGGCGGAAAGTTCGCAGTCGATGTTGGAGGGAACCCGGCGGTTGTTGGCGGAGTTGCAGCCGGAGTTGCTGGAGCGGGATGGGGAACGACTGGGGCGCTCGGTGGCGAATCAGGAACAGCAGCGGCGGACGGCGGAGACGCAGATGGCGGTGGCGCGGAGTCAGCTGGTTTTGGATGGTCGGGTGGACCCGGAGTCGGACGTGCAGCAGGCGCGGGCGCGGGTGGCGGAGGCGCGTGAGGTTTTTATGATGGAACAACGTCGGGCCAAGGCGGTGGAGCGGTTGTTCCAGCTTTTCGCGGAGTCGCGCGGGGCAATTGACCGTCGGTTGGTGCAGCCGCTGGCGAATCGGGTTTCGGGGTATTTGCAGTGTGTTTTTGGGCCCGGGGCGGAGTTGCGGGTGTTGGTGGCGGAAGACGGAAAGTTGGGATTTGAGATAAGCCGGTCGGGTGGCGGTGGGGCGTTTGGGTTTGAGTCGTTGAGTGGAGGAGCGAAGGAGCAGGTGGCGGCGGCGGTGCGGCTGGCGATGGCGGAGATTTTGGCGACGCAACACGACGGTTGTTTGCCTTTGGTGTTCGATGATGCGTTCGCTTATGCCGATCCGCTGCGGGTGCAGCAGATGCAACGGATGCTGGATCTGGCGGCGACGCGGGGATTGCAGGTGGTGGTGCTGACCTGCAATCCGGGGGATTATGCGGGGTTTGGCGGTGTGGAAGTGCGGATTGGATGATTGAAGCGGCGTGGGCGGAAGGGCGTCGAGAAGAGAGCCTCCTCACGTCGGCTGCTACGGGGAAATTATTCCAAAACCCGGGGAGGCGGTGAAGGAGGTGAGGAGTTTTTTCTCCTGGAGGTCGATGAGGTGGACCTTGCCGTTGGCTCCGGCAATGGCGAGCTTTTTGCCTTCGGGATGAAGGGCGAGGGCGTCGATGCGTTGGCCAAACGGGGGAAGGTCGAGGGGTTTATCGTCTTTCTTTTTGGTGATGTCGAAGGAGCGAACGCGGCCATCAATGGAGGCGAGAATGAGGCGGTTGTCGGCAAAGGCGAGTCGGGTGGCTTCGACGCGGCGACCAGTGATGACGGCGGTGCCGAGCTGGCCTTCGGGGTTGAGGGCGGCGGCGCGAACTTCGCCATTGTTGGCGGCGGTGAAGAGGCGTTTGCTGTCGGCGGAGTAGATGACTGAGGTGACCGGATTGCCGTGGGTGGTTTGAGTGTGAAGGACGTCGCCGTTACTTGCCTGGAAGGAGCGGGCGGTGCGGTCACGACTGGCGCTGGCGAGGAGTTTGCTGTCTGGAGAAAAGGCGAGCTGGGTGATCCAATCGGCATGGGCTTCAACCTGCCAGGCGGGAATCCAGCCTTTTGTTTTGATGACGTGGACGGTGTTGCTGGTGCCAGCGTAGGCGAGGAGTTCGCCGTTGGGGGAAAAGGCAACGGCGAGTTGGGTATCGCTGCCGGGGGGAAGGGTGTTGATGGGTTTGCCGGTGTTGAGATCGATGATGACGAGTTCACCGGATCGACCGGGGACACCACCGGCGACGGCGAGGGTTTTGCCATCGGGATGAAGGGCAAGGGCGAAAATGCGTTCAGGAAGTCCGGGGATGCGTTTTTTGAGTTTTCCGGTGTTGCTGTCCCACAGGGTGACTTCGTGATAGCCGCTGACGAGGAGCGTGGTTTGATCGGGCAGCCAGGCGAGGGCGGTGATGGGCAACGGTTGTGGGTATTGATCCGGGGCGCTGACGGCGGGCTTTTTCGGCATCAATGATGCGAGGGACTGCTGGGGATCTTTGCCGTCGAATTTGGCGCCCTCTGCGATCCAGCGTTTGAAAAGTTCGATCTGGGCGGCGGGAAGAGGGTCGTCCTTTTGCGGCATGCGATCATCTTCGTCATCAGTGATGAGGCGGTGGAAGAACAAGCCGGAGTCGGGTTTGCCGGGAGTGACCGGGGTTTCGTCGCTGTCGCCAGGTTGGAGCAAGGCATGGAAGGTGTCGACGCGGTAACCACCTTTGTCGTTATCCTCTTCGTGACAGCCGAGGCATTTGTCGGCGAGGATGGGGGCGAGGTCTTTGCTGAAGGAAACGGGGGCGGCGGTGAGTGGGATGGAGGTGGCGAAGTAGAGCAGGATGATGAGGGCGATTTTTGTCATGGACGAGGAGTTCTACGCTTGAAAGGGGGCCTCATCTGTCACAATAAGAGGCATGCCCACCCTTCCTGAAGCCACTGAGTTGTTGCGCGAGTTGTTGTTGAAAAAGTCGGTGATGCGCGGCGATTTCACGCTGGCATCGGGAGCGAAGAGCGATCTGTATGTCGACTGCCGGCTGACGACATTGGATGCGGCGGGCGGATGTTTGGTGGGCCAGGTGATGCATGCCCTGTTGCGCAAGGCGGAGGAAGAGACAGGGGTTAAGGTGGCGGCGGTCGGTGGTTTGACGATGGGTGCGGACCCGGTGGCGCTGAGTGCAGCGATGTTCTCGCACTTGAGCGACGATTCGGTGCCCGTGCCAGCCTACAGCGTGCGCAAGGCGGCGAAGGACCACGGTCGCAAAAAGCTGGTGGAAGGAAATTTCAAGGCCGGGGATGTGGTGGCGGTGGTGGATGACGTCATTACGACTGGTGGATCGACCATCAAGGCGATTGAGCAGGTCGAGGCCGAGGGTGGCAAGATTGGTTTTGTGCTGGTGCTGCTGGATCGCGAAGAAGGCGGCAAGGCGAACATTGAGGCGCGCGGGGTGAAGGTGTTCTCAGCGTTTACGCGATCGAGTTTACTGGGGTGAGTGAACGGTCGAACCGACCATGAGGCCGCGCTCTCGTTTTTGATGGCTACGACTGCCGCTGGTGGTGTCGGAATGTCGCGCTCTGAAGGGCTCGATGTTTCCAGGGAACACCAAATCTGATGACCAAATGCCGGGGCTGCCAGCGACCTGGTCAGAATCAAATCAATCCGGCTGGCCTGAACCCAAGTCGTAAACCATGCCCCAAAGCCGATCTATTTCACCCACTTCGATGACTTGGAGGGGTGTCATGCCTTCAAAAAAGGTGTTGCTTTCGTGCATCCAAACAGGGAGGCGTTCGAGGTGGATGACTTCCGCTAGTGCATCGAGCAGGCGGCGGATTTCATGGAGCCGACGTTTGGCGGGCTGGCTGGGAAGTTTACCGGAGGCCCATTGGGCAAGGGCACGAAGGGAGAATCCGGTGAGACGGCCGAGTTCCTCACGGGTGAGGCCATAGGTGTCGCAGAGGGTGGCGACGTCTGAACTGGTGCTGTCGACCTCACGAATCAATTTTGAGGCGAGCCGCCTCTCTTCTTCCACTTCAGGGGAAGGTTTGGGATTGCCTATGGATTTACGGTGTCGAAGGAAGGCTTTTTTAGCGGCTCTGTTGCGGCTGGTTTTGGAAATCGTGGATGACGTGACGGTGACGGTGTTTCCAGGCATGATGGGGGGCAGGATAATGGGGGAGAGAAGGTTGTCCAGCACATATGCATGCAAATGTGCACTTTATAAGCCGTGAACGAATGGGATGTTCGCTTCGTCCAGGGTTTGAATGAGACTGCCATCGCGTCGATGGCAGGGAAAATAGACGACGTTAACGCCGTTGCGGCGTCGGGCGGAAGGAACAACGAGTCCTTCGACGAGATGCTCGAAGGCGGCTCTTGCGATGGCCTGAGTGATGGGCTCGATGCCAGATTTTTGAGCGTCTTCCCAATTGCAACTGACGATTTGGGTGTGGGACACTCCGAGAAGGTCGAGGATGGTGGGCTGGGTGAGGTCAAGCACGGCCTGGAGCTCCCAGTGCATGCCGGCCCTGAGCTGGGCTTTGAAATCGGCGTCGGTGAATCCGTAACGCGTGCCTTTGTAGTAGAGTTCTTCGTTGAGGGTGATGGGATCCGTGCTTGCGTAGACGGAGGGCATGAGACGTTGAACGGTCCAGCGTCCGCCGGAGTGAACAGCACCTGCTCCTGTGAAGCGGTAGGGGCGAGCCATCCAGCGCGGGGCTGTCTGGCGGACGACGTTGCCATTCCAAGACGTGAAAGCATTGGCGTTGGACAATGCTTGGTAAAACTTGGAAAATTCGGGGTTGGGGCGTGTCATCGGCGGTGCGGAGTGGAGCTTTGATGGGGAAGGGGTTTCTAGCTCAGGAAGGGGCAAAGTAGAGCTTGCGGGGGCGGAGACAGGCTTTCATGCATAGATGGGAATAGTCTTAGTAAGTTGTAGGGCAAAAACTGAGCCAAAAAGCTCCTGTTTGTGCGATGGGAAATGCGAAGCCATCCTTGGGTCTGCAACCTTGGTGCTGCGTCTCGCGTCGGAACAACGTGCCCATGTGGAGGACTAGAAGTCGTTCCCGATGGCGCAGAGTGGGCCTGACAAACAAGGTCTGCAAGACCCGGCTCGAGCCTTCTACTCTAAGATTACTTTTTCTGCCAGAGGAGGGCGAGGAAGAGGGGGAATTCGTTCCGGGCACGGTTTTCAGCGCGGGCCTTGGGGCCGGGTTCGCTGGTTTTGTTGGAGTGCCATTCTTCCAAGCCGGTGAGGCTTAGACCGCTTTGAAAGCCGGGAAGAAGAAGGTTCTGCAGGCTGTGGTGGAAACTGACGGTGCTCTCGCTCTTTTCCTGCCCGGGGTGCATGAGGATGGGGATCTCCATTTCGGAACTGTAGGCGTCGAGTCGGCGGTATTGGATCTTGCGGTCGTCTTCCCAGCCCCAGGAGGACTGGCGGGGGATGCGGAAGGCGGGATGATTGAGGACCCACAGCATGCGGCCGCCGGGCTTGAGGATGCGGGCGCAGGCGCTGCTGACTTTGTCCAGATGGGGCATGTTCTGGATGCAGAGGATGGCGGAGATGGCATCGAATTCGCCGAGTCCATCGAGACTGGCGGCGTCGCGGGCGAAATATCGGATGTCTTTGGCACCGGGGTAGCTTTTCGCTTTGGCGATGAGGGTGGGTGAAAGATCGACGCCGGTGAGCTGGGTGCCGGGCGGTGTGGTAGATTGAATGGCGCGGGTGAAGACGCCTTGTCCGCAGCCGAGATCGAGAATGGATTCCGATTCGGATTTGCCTTTGGTTTGGCCGGGTTTGAGAAGTTTTAAGGCGCCGGGGATGACGACGTTTTGGTAGAGCTCGGACCCTTGGGCACCGATGAGTCGGTCATACCAATCGGCAGATTTTTCCCACGAGGTGTTTTGCGATGCTGGGTCGCCTTCGGGACGGGTGGTTTTTTTGGCGGATGGCTTGGGTTTACGCCAGGATGGTGCGGGCATGGGTTGAGGATACGGGGAGAGGCCGGATTGGCAAATGGAGGCTGTGGGAGAGAACGGAACGCCGGGCTTGGATCGGGCGAGGAGCCGTTCGGGCAGGCAAAATGCCTGCTTCACCCACAGGCTGCAAGCCTGTGTCACGGGGTTATTTTTTGCACATGGCGACGAGGGTGATGTCGTCGGTTTGAGGGTCGCCGCCCATGAATTTGGTGACGGCGTCGCAGAGGGCGTCGATGACGGCCTGAGCACCGTTCGGGGCGGCGAGACTAAGGACGGTTTTGATGCGGTCGACTCCAAAAAGGAGGCCTTTGTGGTCGGTGGCTTCGTCGACGCCATCGGTGTAGAAAAGCAGGACATCGCCGTGGTCCATGGGGACGCTGACATCGCGGGTGATGCGGTCAAAGACGTTGCCTTTGTCGACGCCGACGGCGAGGCCCGGGGCCTTGACTTCCTCGACCTGGCCGGTGGCGTGTTTCCAGAGGAGAGGACTGGTGTGACCGGCGCGGGCGAGCATGACGCTGTTGCCATCGGCGGAGAGGACGGCGTAGGCGGCGGTGATGAACATGTCTTCACGGATGTCCGGGAAGAGGTTGCGGTTCACCAGGCTCATGACTGCCGCAGGGCTGAGGATTTCACGGGCGTTGGCCCGCAGCACGCTGCGACACATGGCGGTCAGCAGGGCGGCGGGAATCCCTTTGCCACAGACGTCGGCGATGGCGACGCCGACGTGATCGGTGCCGATGGGGAAAAAGTCAAAATAATCGCCGCTGACGAGTCGGGCGGGAACGTTGCGGGCGGCGATGTCGAAGCCGGGGATGTCGGGAGCTTTTTCGGGAAGAAGAATGCGCTGGATTTCGCTGGCGTTGCGGAGTTCGGCCTCAAGGGCTTTTTTGGCGTTGGCCTCCTGGTGGGCCTGGGCGTTGCCTAGGGCGAATCCGCATTGCCGGGCCAGGGCGACGAACATTTCTAGTTCGTGTTCGCTGAAGGGAGTGGTGGTGTCGGAGGCGGCGGCGAGGACGCCGAGATGTCGACCGCCGTGATTGAGGGGTGCGATGAGGGCGGCGACGTGGCTTTGGAAGGGGTTGCTGGCACCTTGAAACTTGGGATGGTGGCGGAGATCAGGGATGTTTTCTTCGCGTTGTTCGGCCAGAACGGAGCCAATGACACCTTCGCCAGGTGCGATGCTGTGGAGGCGGAGAAAGCTGGGGAGGGTGCCGACGTTGCTGCGGGCCTGGTCGATGATGCGCTCGGGAAGCGAGATCAGCGGAGGGCAGTCCTTGGTGCAGTGGCGGGGCACGAGCGATTTGCCTTTTTCATCAAGGAGATAGAGGATGGCACCTTGGGATTGCACCACACGAACGGCACCTTCGGCAATGAGTCGATGGAGGGTGGTGTCGGACTGGCCGTGAAGAATGGCGTTTCCGAGGGTGTGCAGGACATCAAAAACGCGGCGGCGACGGCCGGCACGCTCGGTGTCGTCCTGGAGAAAATCTTTTAAGTCTTTGCGGGAGGCCTTGAGCGCCTTGTAGAGGGGCCAGCCGACGCCTGCCATGATGAGCAGGAGGATTGCGGCGATGATCCATCCGATCATAACAAGCAGCTGGGCGTGGGGTCAGCAACCACACCGGAAAAGGTTGAATCCAGAAGGATGTTCATGCCGTGGCACCGGATTTGGCGCGAAGTTCTTTTTCGAGAAATTCGATGACGTCCTTGAAGCGGCTGGCGTTTTCTTCGTTCGCCTGGGTGAGGGCTTCATGGGCGGCAAGGACGTGCTCGGCCTGTTCGGTTTTGTCGGGAGCGCCTCCTTCTTGCGGAATGGTGCTCAGGTCGGCACGGACAAGTTCGCGTTCTTCGCGATAGCGTTCGCCTTCGGTGTCGACTTCGAGAATGTGATCAAGGCCGAGGCTGGTCAGGAGTTGGTGGTTGCGGGCGTTGGCATTGATGATGCAGACTTCGCCTTCGCCTTTGCTTTGGAGATTGAGCGCGGCTCCGGTGAGGGTGCCAAGAAAGGTGCTGTCCATGATGGGACATCGTTCGAGATCAACGACAAAGTGGCGGCTGCCCTTCTCCATCATGGTTTGGAAACAGCGTTTTACCTGGACGCTGTTTTGGAACGAGCCTTTGCCTTCCACGCGGAGCCAGAGCAGGTTGCCAACTTGTCCTACGAGAATGGGTGCGGGTGGTGTCATGACAGGCTGAAGATCGCGGAAATGGGGCGGTGAATATTGAAATGAAATGAAGGAAAGTGTTCAAGCACAGGCGTGAATGAGGGAAATGGAGTGGAACGGCAGGCAGCCGGGAGATCCAAAAATTGATGAGGGGGACGCGCCCAGAGAGGCGTTGGATCGTGGAGTGGTTGATAATTGATTACGAACGGGTGATGGGAAAAGGTTCACATACGCAAAAAGGCGCGTGCCGGAAAGCACGCGCCCGATGGGGCAAAATTATTCCCAAAGGTAGGATTTGTATTCAACCAGGACTTCGCTCCCGCGAACGATGCTGGCACGCCAGGAAGTGACAGGTCCGTTGATCACATAATCTTCGCCGATGAAGGAAAATTCGGTGGAGTTCTTGCGACGGGGCTGCACTTCCTGCTCGACGACTTTGGTGGTCATGCCGGTGTTTTTCTGGCGATACTCAAAACGAACGGTGACTGGCTGGCTGCGGTCGCGAATTTTCCAGAAGATGTTGTAATAATTGCCCTGGCGTGCCTGACGTTCGACCGGAGAAATGGCTCCGTGAAGGCGATAGTTACGCTCGAAGGGAATGGACGGATCAGCAACCGGTTTGGAAGCGTTGACATCAGCGAGGTGGAAGGGGTTCACCTTGTAAATGGTCGCGCCGCCACCGGTGGTTTTGGTGCTGCAAGAGACGGCCACAAGAGCGAGGCCAGCCGCAAGCGACAATCGGATACATTGAGAGATACCGGTGACGTTCATAAACAGCGCAAGGTAGGGAGAAGGTGTTGGTGTGTCAACGTTGTGCGTCGGGAAATGCAAAACGTAAGACCTTGTCTATCTCACACACGCCTTGCGGTCTTGCAACGATGCCGTTGGGATTTTTTGAACGTTTTTCAAACCTCGCAGTAGAGACGTGTGACACGACGGCCAATTCCCGTGAAAATGTCCCATGCAATGGTGCCGGCTTTGTCGGCGAGCTCGACCGGCGTGATCATTTCGTCACCCTGCTGACCCAGAAGAACCACCTCGTCCCCAACGTGGGCATTCTCCGGGAGATCAGTGACGTCGACCATGATCTGATCCATGGTCACCCGGCCAAGCAGGGGACAGCGTTTGCCGTGAATGAGGACATGGGTGTCCTGATTGGAGGCTTGGCGCGGGTAGCCATCGGCATATCCACAGGCAAGCGTGGCGACCTGGCTGGGGCGTTGAAGAAGAACGCTGCGACCGTAGCTGACGCCATGTCCGGCGGGAAGCTGCCGCAGCAGGGTGATGCGGGTCTTCCATGTCAGGGTGGAGCGAAGGAGGGACTGCGATGGCGGAAGGGGCGAAACCCCGTAGAGAAGCAGACCAGGCCGGGTGAGGTTGCAAAAAGATTGTGGCTCTCTAAAACCGAGGATGCCGGCGCTGTTGCAAAGATGGGTCCAGTGCGGGCGCATGCCATGGGTTTGCGTAAGCTGCACCATCTCGCGAAAGCGGGTGATCTGCCGATGGGTGAATTCGTTGTCTTCATCCGCCACAGGCAGGTGCGAAGCAAAACCTTCCCAAGTGAGATGAGGCAGGTGGATGAGCTCGCGAATGGTGCCTTCCTGCCATTCGGTCTCCGGAAAACCCAGGCGGCCCATGCCGGTATCGACCACGGCGTGCACCTGAGCATGGATACCGATTTTCCCGGCTAGTTGATTAAGGGCATGAGCCTGGTCGAGGCTGTTGACGGTGAGATGGAATCGACCCTGCAAGGCGGATTCGTATTCCTCTTCAAGGCAGGCTCCGAGGAGGCAAATGGAGGTGTCGATCCCAGCGTCCCGCAATTCGATGGCCTCGCGAAGGTTGGCGACGCCGAACATGGCGACCTGGGGAACCAGCGCCTGGGCGACCCGCGCCACCCCGTGCCCGTAGGCGCCGGCTTTGACGATCGCCATGATCTCGGTGCCGCTTTCGCGACGCGCTACGTCGGCATTATGACGCAGGGCGTCGAGGTCCACTTCGACCCAGCTGCGCAAAACTTCGTTCTCAGTCGCGCTCATGAGGAGGCAATGCTGGTGGCTTCGCCGAGAAGGGTGCGGATGCTGGCGGCCTGCTGCTGCCAGGTGGAATCGTCGAGGACATCGGCGAGCTGGGATTCGAGTGCGATGCCTTCTTCGGGGAGGTTGACCCATGAGCGGCAGCCGCCGTAACCACGTTGATAGGGGAAGCTCCACGTTTGCGGAAGGGTGGAAACTCGCACCAGCGCAATGTGCAGGCAGCTCTCTTCGTTCCAGGCGAAACGCTCGCGCACGACCTCCTCCGTCCACACATGAAACGGGGCAAGGGCGGAGACTCGGTTCCAATCGGTGACACGCCATACCGCATGCATTTTGGCGAAATGGCGGATCTCGACCGATTCACGCATTTCATCCTGTGGAACCGTGACTTCGGCGGCGTTTGGCGGCAGCCAGTTCAGCTGGGCCTCCTGGGCATGAAACCCGGTGGGAAACAGCCAGAAGTTTTCATGGGAAAACTGAAAACCCTTTTTGCCCTCGTGAATGCCACCTTTGCGGAGGATGAGGGTTTGCACACCCTGACCAAGGGCCTCACAAACAAAGGACCATTCTTTAAAACCAACGGCGGCAGCGACAGCGGATGACATGGGAAAGGAGTGAACGGCTCGGACGGGGAATCGTCAAGGAGTGCTTGTGCCAGACTCCGGGCAGGTGGTGAGATTTGTGGATTGCACAGAAAGGTTGCTCAAAACGGGGTTCAGCCCGCGCTGATTAATGTGTAGATCCAAACCACGAGGAGGACGATGCCGGTGATCCACCAGAGAGGGCGCAGGCCACTGGGTCGCGGACTGGCTCCACCAAATTCTTCCTTGATGAATTCATCGTAGTCGAATTCCTCATCGGGAAGATTCAGACCGTCATTTTGATACGCGTCCTTTTTCCAGCCGGTGTTGTGGTCGGAACCACACTCAGGACAGGCCAGGGCTTTGGGCGGAACGTCCTCGCCACACACCGGACAAACCTTGGGATTGCGGGGTTTGCTGTTGAGGTAGGCCATGATGGTATGATGAAAACAGAAAATGGGGGCGTCAACTCAACTGGTTGAATCTTCTTGTCTGGAGGAGGGGCTTTCTCATAGGATGTCGGAAATTTCGACCTATGAGCCAGCCGCCGCCGATTCCATCCGATGTTCCTGTTGCTTCCAATCCGACGGGAAAGGTGATTCCGGGCACGGAGGGGATGTCGGTGGCAGAGGTGGAGCAGGAGGTGGCGGAGGGGGGGCGTTTTGTTCTTTTCAGTTATTGCGTGTCGATCCTGATTCTCACTTTTCGGCGCAGTTCATCGGTGCGTTTTTTGCGACGGGGTGTGGACGGCACAGGGGCGGCAGTGGGGTATAGTCTGTTGTCGTCGGTGGTGGGGTGGTGGGGTTTTCCTTGGGGGCCGATTTATACGATTGGCGCACTGATCTCCAACTTTCGTGGGGGAAAAGACGTGACCGTGCAAGTTTTGGAAGCATTGACAGGGCCGGGTCGTGCGGCGGAGGTGATGGCGACGAGACGGAAACCGGCCGCTGCGGGAACGGGGATGATGGTGTTCCGGTCTTTGATGGTGGCGGCACCGTTCGCGTTGGTGACTCCGATTGTTTTGGGGATGCTGAATGCAGAGAAACAGGATGCCTCGCGCAAAAGCGAGCCTGGGTATGCGGCGTATGATGAGGCAAACAAGAGCATTTCTGCCGATGTAAACAGCGGCAATACTTCCGAGGCGCGAAGGCTGGGAGATCAGATCAGCAGCAGCATGCAGAGGATGCTTGAATTCGCCGCGCAAGGTGAGAAGGGAAAGTCGTTGAACACGCGGTGTCCGGTGCGGTGTGATATGAATGGGGAGACCTGTATCGTGTTGATGAAGGTGCCGGATTTGCGCAAGTATGACAAGGAATCCAAGGACGCGTTGGCGGACGCCTTGTGGAAAATTTCGCAGAGTTGTCTTGAGGAGTCGGGAGTTGGAAAATCTGGGTTGAAGCTGGTGACAGGGCTGCGCGGAGTGGCGCTCTATGAGGCGGTGATGATGGGCGAGTATGGTGCCACGGGTGGCTCGGAGCCTCGTCAAAAGCTTGAACATGGTGAGGGGGTTGATCAATTGATCCAAGCGTTTCAAAAGGAGTCCTGAGGGGGAGAGGTTATTTGGTGGGCGGGGTGGTTTGTGGAAAGAGTGGGCGGAAGCGATTCGTTGCGATGGAACGATTTTGATTTATGCGCCAGACCCGCCGTTCCCACCTTCGCAGCCTCGCTCTGACTACCGGCAGCCTGATGGCCGCTCCAACCTTTGCCGCCACTTCTCCAATGCCGTTTGGAGAAGAATTCCCTGCCTTGGATTCACTGGCCGTGGGCGATTGGTGGACCAAAAAACCGAAGGGCAAATCCGCTCCACCATTGATGACCGTGCCCCGCGACAAGGTGGTGGCATTCGCCCTCTACACCCAGGATTCCGGGGTGTTGAAACTGACCGCCCAACTGTATCCGCTGAAGCCCGGCGAAGCCAGGGAGGCACGACTGGAATTTGAACGGGATGGTCAATGGACGGAAGCGGCCCGGGTGGAGGTGGTTTTTCCAGGATGGAGCGCCCATTTTCGGGTGGGAGGCTGGGATGCCTCGGTGAACGTGCCTTATCGGGTTCGGCACGGCGAGGCGGCCATGTTTACCGGGGTGATCCGTCGCGATCCGGTGGACAAGGACGAGATCGTCATCGCCAACATGTCCTGCAACTCAAGTCGCACCACCGGTTTCCGACCAGAGATCATCGACAACCTTCTGGCCCAGGACCCCGACCTGCTGTTTTTCGCCGGTGACCAGACCTACCGCCACACCGAGCACACTGCGGGATGGATCGAGTTCGGCCTGCAGTTTCGCGATGTGATGCGCGATCGTCCGACCATTTCCATTCCAGATGACCACGATGTCGGACATCCCAATTTGTGGGGTGAAAACGGCAAATTATCGACCCGTAAGGACAACGCGGACGGCGGCTATTTTTATCCGGTGGAGTATGTCAACATGGTGCAGCGTCAGCAATCCTGGCATCTGCCCGATGCTGTTGATCCCGCCCCCATTCAACGTGGCATCACCGTGTATTTCACGCGGATGCGATTGGGCGGAGTCGACTTCGCGATTCTCGAGGATCGGAAATTCAAATCCGCACCCTTTGGCAACATTCCAGCGATGGGACCGCGTCCCGATCACATCAATGACCCGAGTTATGACCCGGCCTCGATTGACCTGCCAGGCTTGCAATTGTTGGGGGATCGACAACTCAAGTTCTTAAGCGCCTGGGGCGAGGATTGGCAGGGCGCGGAGATGAAAGTCGTGTTGTCGCAAACCGCCTTTTGCGGTGCCGTTCACATGCATGGCAAACGGAACGACCGCCTTCTGGCAGATCTTGACTGCAACGGCTGGCCGCAAACGGGACGCAACCGGGCATTGGAAGCTTTGCGTCGTTGTCAGGCGGTGCATTTGTGTGGCGATCAGCATCTGGCCGTGGTGGTGAAGCACGGCATTGATGAGTGGGGCGATGCGCCTTATTCATTCACGAGTCCGGCCTTGGTGAACACGATTTACGGACGCTGGTGGCACCCATTGGACGAGAAGCCGGGCCCCAATCCCGTGCCGGACAGTCCCCTGCCCTGGACAGGCGATTTCAAGGACGGACTGGGCAACAAGATCTCCATGATGGCCTATGCAAACCCGCCCGACATTGAGGATGAACAGCAGCGCGCCGACGGCTACGGACTGGCACGGTTCGATAAGAAATCGCGTCGGGTCACCTTTGAATGCTGGCCGCGATTTGCCGATTCGAAAGATGGAGCAAATGCCCAGTTTCCGGGATGGCCAATTCAGGTGGAAATGGCGGCGAATGATGGACGCAAACCCGTCGCATGGTTGCCCGAACTGTTGTTCAAGGAGGCCAAAGATTTGGTGGTGCAGGTGCTCAAAGCCGACGGCAGCGAGATCATTTCCACCTTGCGGATTCAAGGGAACCGGTATCAAGCTCCCGTTTTCGCCGATGGCGAATACACCGTCAAAGCCGGCCAGGATCGACCCGAGAAAAGTGTGCTGGATAAGGTGAAAGCCACGCCAACAAAAGAAGCGGCCGGCACCAAGGAAATCACGCTTTGATTCAAGGCCTCACATCAGTCAGCGGAAGTCGCTTCATCGGCTTCCGATTCCGCTGCGGCGAGGGCTAAAGCTTCGCTTTCGCTGAGAACCACGATTTCATGCACATGCAGGAAACTGCCAAAAAACCCGCCTTCGCCCCACACTTCAATCTTCCAAAGAATGACCTGCTCCGGTGTCGTCTTGGATGACGGACCGTCGGAGGGGATGGTGAATTCACGCACTTCATGCCAGGTGTCGCCGCTCAGAACCCGCAAATGAAGAGCCTCCACCAAGGTTTCCGTCGAGACGATTTTCTCCGCCACTTGTTTGTATTTGTCGGTATTGCTCCCTCCGGTGGGTTTCCTCCAGGTCACATCCCGTTGCACACAAACGAGGTTGGCGCGCAGTGATCGAAGATGCGCCGGACCCGGCTGCACCAGCGCCACTTTGCATGAATGACCTTTCAAAAACGGCCTGGCCGAAACCTCGACCTGCGTGTGCGGCGTGCGGGACATCATCATCTGCTGGAACCACGACCAGATAATCAGCAACCCGACCAGCCCAAACACCCCGGCAAACACCTTGATGATCCATGCATCGTCTTCTTCTGGGTGCCGCCCGAGCATATAAAACCCCAGCCAGCAAATCCCAACAAAAAGCGCCCCCAATGCAAAGGTGCATCCCAAGTTCGGTGCCGACGAGGGAAGCCGATGCTCCAGCACGGAGGGTGGGGAAAGTTTTTGGCTCATGCGCGCTGATTGTCTCGATGATTGGAGAGGTCTCCCATGATCACCAAGGCACCACTTTACGCAAATTATTTTGTCGATGGAGCAAAAAACTCCATGCTCGCATCAAGGCGGTTAATGGTCGGCAGCCCGAACCAGATCAACTGGAATGATGATAGGTCGCCTGATCGTTTTGCTGCTGTTGCTGATAGGTCTGCGCCGCAGCCGCAGGGAGGTTGCCGACACTGCCACTCACCGATGCAATGGAAGTGACACCCGTCCCATAACCTGACATTGGATTGAACCAGCGCTCCTCTCCGGTCATTGCATCCAGGCCATACATGTAACCGTCCACCGCCACAATCAGCAGATCGCGGTCGAGGTGCAAGGTGACATATGAGGAACCCTTGGCCGCGCGCCACTCCCAGACAATGGTTCCGCTATGACGATCCAGCGCAGCGACGTTTTTGTTAAATCCGACGAAGACGAGTTGGGCGAGACTCATGATGGCGGAGTTTGACAGGGAAGTAGATGAAGAGCAACGGCGGATTTCCGGGAAGACGGAGGGTTGCTTTTTGACCCGACACTGATTTGCTGCCCAACATCAATGCCTGTCGAAATCGAACGTAAATTCCTGGTGGCCTCTGACGCATGGCGTGAGGGAGCCTCGGGAACCATGATGAAGCAGGGTTATCTGGCGCGCGACCCTGATCGCACCGTGAGAATCCGCATCGCAGGCGAAAACGCCTTCGTCACCATCAAGGGACGCCGAAGCGGACTGGCAAGGGATGAGTTTGAATATGCCATTCCACTGTCGGACGCGGAGGAGCTTCTCCGATTGTGTCTGCCACCGTTGATCGAGAAAACGCGCTTCATCGTTCTGCATGCCGGCAACCGTTGGGAGGTGGATGAATTTTATGGCGACAACGCAGGATTGATTGTCGCGGAACTTGAGCTGCCGTCAGAGGACGCCGCATTTGAAAAACCGTCATGGCTGGGCGCAGAAGTCTCGGATGATCCGCGTTATTTCAATTCACGACTGGCGCAACATCAATTCAAGGATTGGTAATCGTGACCGATTCCAAAACGCGGTAATAAAACTCCGACTCAATGCCGTTGAAGGCAGCAATTTCACGAAACAACGTCGGCGCTCGCAACATCTGGATGGCCTCCGGAAACACGCCGCTGTTGAACTGCACATGGCCATAAGCCACATACAAAGGACGCTGGGCATCTTTTGCTTCCTGCGCAAGCGCCTGTAGGTCGGCGAAAGAGTCGATCAAGCGCATGTTGGGTGCATACAGCGGCATGATTTCGCGTCCGTGTCCGAAGCAGGCGATCAACGCTTTGCCATCAGTCGCCGTGACTTTTTCGCTCATGAAGTCCGCAACATCGTGAATGGGAGCAATGGGACGCTCCATCAATACTTTCAGCTGCGCGGCCCATACCGGTGAGATCAACATCACCAGCACCATCGCCACGGGAACGATCCGCCAGTTAAAACCGGGTTTGTTCGAGCCGAGGACCAGACAGGTAAACGCCAACCAGACCGGCAACATGCTGATGACAAATCGCGGATAAAAGTAACCATCGGTAACCACCGACATCGCCACATACAACCCACTGCCAACGACCGGAGCTGCGAGCAGAAGCCAGGGGCCTTTCTTTAGTCCACCAAAGTCTTTCGGAGTAAAGAACCAAAGCGCGATAAGCAACACCGGCATCAACCAGAGAAATTCCACCGTGAGACCCCACGGCGCGGCGCTCGGATAACTCGTCGGCAACCCGGCCGCCTCCACCCCCGGCCCCCACCCATGGGCCACTCCCAAAAACAAATGGCTCAAAAGACTGTTGAACAACGACAGCGAAAATGGCTGCGAAACGGTTTCATTGCCCGCCCAACGCAAGGCCTGCATGGCATTGGGAAGGAACGCCTGGATGAACAGCGTCGCAGCCATGACATTGACCGCCACCACCCGACCCAGCATTGACCAACGCTGATCTTTCTCCACGCGCATCCACAGCAAACCAATGAGCACCAGGTTCACCATCAACAAATCAAACACCGCCTGCGGATACGCCCAAAGCCACACAAACTCTGCCAGCGCCAATCCCAGCCAGGCCCACCAACTCGTGCCCCTCGTTTGCACCAGCCGGGTGACGGCAAACAACGCAGCAATGCTCATCGGCAGAACGAACGCATAACCTCGCGCATCAACGCCATACCTCAGCGCCCAAGGATGCAGCGCCAGCAACATCGCCGCCCAAACCCCTGCCGCCGGTCGACCCCATGATCGCAACAAACACGCCAGTAACAACACCGACAGCGCCGAACTCAACAACGCTGGCACCCGAGCTGCCAGATCGCTGAACGCATGTGGCGGAGCACCAGTGAACAGACGCCATACCGACTGGCTCGATTTTTGTGCAACCGACATCGGCGCATGATTGGTCGGTTTTTGATAATACCACGCCGCACGTTTCCAGTCGTGACGTTGGAATTCCACCTTGTCAGGATCCTTGGCATCCACCTTCCACCGACCATGGCTCGCCTGCATCATCTGCCAGCTTTCATCCCACCACAAACTCTTGCTGGCCAGTGGTGCCCTCACGGCCACACCCAGCAACATCGCGAACAAAACCACCGGCCAAAACCACCGTGCCTTGTCTTCCCAAAGCGCCACTTTGGAAATCGCGTCCTTCGTGATCCCCCAAAATCCACTGGTTGCCAGCAGCACCGTCAACAACCCAAGATTGATCCACGCCGCATAACGAACCCCGATCGCCGCATCGTCCCACCAGTCGACTTTCTTCCCTGCATCCAACGCCTTCTCGATATCCTTCACATGATCCTTGCTGTCAGGACCAAAGATCAAAATCGCCACCGTCGCCAGCAACAGGGCAAGCAAAACGAGCCGAACAATACGTAGAGACATGCAAAAAATAAACGCGTTTTCTACAGAAGTTTTTTCCGTTTGGCCAGCCAGATCGGCACCACGGCAGACAACACAATGATCACCATCACCAGCCAAAACCCAAAAGGATTTCGCTGCGCCGGCAGATCCACGTTCATCCCATAAATGCTCGCGATCATGGTCGGCGGCAGGAACATCACACTCGCCACTGTGAATACTTTGATGATCTGGTTCTGCTGAATGCTGATCAAACCGAGCGTCGACTCCAGCAAAAACTGCATCTCCTGCGTCTGCTGGTTGGTGTAATCGTCGAGCGATTTCACGTCGCGCGCCACGCTGCGAAACTGCGCCGCCAGATCGCCACGCATCCACGAAGCCGCGTTGTTAAGAAAGAATTGCAGCATCCGCGCCACGCTCACCAAACACTCGCGCAAATCCGCCACCAAGGCATTGCGCCGACCTAGCAGCTTGATCACCTCATTCAAATCCGACTCTGAACTGCCATCGCGAGTGACCGCATTCACCCGGAAAATATTGCGCGAGACCCGGCGCAAATCCGTCTCGATGCTCTGCAGCGAATCCGCAATCCGCGCCACAATCAGCTCCACCAGCAAAAGGAACACCGCATCACTCGTCACCGGATGCGAACACTCGCGCCGCACATGATCATACAGCACCCGCCAGGGATGCGGATTGCCATAACGCACCGTCGTCAACGCCTCTGGATTCACCACGAAAGAGATCGCCGTCGTCTCCGGCTCCGACGAATCCAATCCCACCGGCACCCATGCCGTCATGTAAAGCGCCCCTTTTTCCGTATACAAGCGGCTCGATTCCTCAATCTCCTGCATCTCCTCGCGCGTCGGCAGACCGTATTCCAGCCACTGTTCGGCTTCCAGCTCCTCCGCACGGGTCGGATTCAGCAAATCCAAAAACACCAGGTTGTCGGGAAGCGGATGAAGCTTCTCGTCATTCCAATCAATCAATTGCGCCTGTTGGGTGATGATGCGGAGCATGGGAGCGAAGAGTCATCAGCAGAAAGCGCGTGCGGGCAACTCCGTCAACCCGCGAATTGGCAAACCTCTATTCCGCACCGAGCCCTGCCACCAGCACGATCAGTCGTTCGTCGGCCGCAACTTGAACAAATACTGCGTGAACTGCGGCTCCTCCTGCCCCCAAAACACCCCGCCTGCCTCAAACTCCTGCCCCTTCTCCAGTCGCGCCACCGCTTCCGGCATCGTCTGTTTCGCCAGGTCGCGATGGGAAAAATTCACATACAGATCCCGCTTCTCCGCCCTCGCCCTCGCGACCAGCGCATCAAAATCCGCATCCGTCGCCAAAGCCAGCATGCGCGGATCGTAAATCACCGAATTGCACCAAAACGCCCCAAACAGCGCCTCATGCGAAGCATAATGCGGATACACCGCCCCCCGCACCGCCAGCACCGGACCCCGCTCATCCTGCTTGGGCGTGTCCCTCCACTGCCAGGCCAACAACAGCGGCAGCACCAGCGCCAGCGCCCCGAATGGAACCTGCACGCGCCTAAACCCCGCAATCCCCACCCCCAACGCCGCCAGCACCCCCGGCAACGCATACAACCCATACCAGTGATGCAACACCTGCCCTTTGGCGACCATCGCAAACCAGGCAACCTCCACCGCCAGCGGTCCCGACACCACCAGCAACGCCGCCACCCCACCCTGCCGTAGCAGCCTCACCGAGCCGAACACCGTCGTCCCCACCGTCACCACCGCCAATACCGCAATCGTCCACGGCATCTCCAGAAACCAACGGCATACCGAGATGTTACGCGGATTCCACACCTGCCAGTCAAGCCCCCGACAACCCGCCAGCAGGTAGCCAAACATATCCGTCTGCCAGGTGGACCTCATCTCGCCCTGAATCCCCGCACCCTCCCTCAGCGTCAACAACAGCTGCGGCATCAACGGCAGCATCAATGGCAATGCCACCATCACCGCCACGATCCCCGTCACCACCGGACGCAACAACAACGGCAGCTCCAGTTCCCCCTTCTGCCAGCGCCAGCCCAGCCACGCCATCAACAAACCATTCTGCACCGCCAGAAAATAGATGGAGCCCGGAAAACTCCAGATCGTCAGGAACATCCCCAGACCATACCCCGCCCAATCCCGCCAGCGTCCGCTGTGCACCGCCCGATGCAGGAACCACCAGCCCAGGCAGACTCCCAACAACATCAGGCTGTATCCCCGCGCCTCCGTCGAATAACGCAAATGCCAGCCATGCACCGCCCCCGCCAGCATCGCCCAAAACGCCGCCCCATTTCCAGCCATCGAACGCACCGCAAACCCCAGCAATACCAATCCCGACAGACCCGCCAAGAACGCCGGCAGTCGCACCGCCAGCTCCTTCACCTCACCCTGCGCCGACCCGGTGATCCCGCGCCAGGCATCATAACTCAAGCGCGACAAAACCGAATGCGGCTGCGAGTTGTTGCCAATGTTGTTCAGCCACCAGGTTTCCACCCACTTCACCTCGCGAAACCGCATCACCACATCCGCATCCCGTTCCCTCCAATCCCCGCACACCATGCGCATGAAATTGAACGCCTCGTCATTGTAAAAACTCAGTTCCATCCGCGGCCAGCGCAACCACACCGCGAACACCAGCAACGCCAAAACCACCAGCCATCTTTTCAATCCAATCCGCTCCACCACCGGCAGCGAACCCAACGATTGGCTCCCACGCGTCCACCATCGCGACGTCAACGCCAGCAGCACAATCAAAACCATGTCGATCACCGCCGCCCACCATGCGTAGGTGTGAACATACGCAATGACCTTGGGTCGTTTCCCTTCCGCTGCCACGCTGGCCATCGCCCCAGGCCATTCCCCCGCCGTCGTCACCACAAAAAGCCCCAATCCAATCAACAAAAACCCCGCCAGCAACCAGCCTTTGCTTTTGACAAGCCACAACCATGCGGTTTTGTTCATCGGGCCAAGGTATAGAACAAAAACATTTCTATGAAAGTGAAAATATAAGAATTAACCTTATTTCATCAACCGCCAACTCTAAGTCATCCGAACAGCGATAGTTGCGAGTCATCCACCTCGACCACCGGCCTTCTTTTGCGCACCACCGGCTCCGTCTCCGTCTCCCTCATTATCGTAATCCCCTCATTCGGTGGATGCCCCGCCTCAAGGCGATCCAAAATTCCGCGCGCACGATGCAGCCCCCCCTCCGGCACCCCCGCCAGTCGCGCCACCTGAATCCCGTAACTCTTCTCCGCACTCCCCGCCACGATCTTGCGCAGGAAAATGATCTGCTGGTTCCACTCCTTCACCGCCACGTTAAAATTTCGCGCCCCCGAGCAAATCCCCGCCAGCGCCGTCAGCTCGTGGTAGTGCGTCGCAAACAACGTCCGGGCCCCGATCACATCATGCAGATGCTCCGCCACGCTCCACGCGATGCTCAACCCATCAAACGTGCTCGTCCCCCGTCCGATCTCATCCAGAATCACCAGACTCCGTTCCGTCGCATGATTCAAAATCAACGCCGTCTCGTTCATCTCCACCATGAACGTGCTCTGCCCCTTCGACAAATCGTCACTCGCCCCGATGCGCGTAAAAATCCGGTCCACCAACCCAATATGTGCCTCCGCCGCCGGCAGGAAACTCCCCACCTGCGCCATCAACGTCAACAACGCCACCTGACGGATATACGTGCTCTTCCCCGCCATGTTCGGACCCGTGATCACCATCAACCGGCACCCCTCCACCCCTTCCAGCTCCGTGTCATTCGGCACAAACCGCTCACCCGCCAGTTGCTGATCCAACACCGGATGCCGGCCATCACGAATGAACAGATCGCGCGACTCACTCAACGCCGGCCGCGCGTAATTGAACAACCGCGCCGTCTCCGCCAAAGACCCCAGCACATCCACCGTCGCCATCGCCTCCGCCGTCTGCTGAATCGACTCCAGCTGCGCCATCGCCCGTGTCCGCAATGCCACAAACTCCTCCAGCTCCAACGCCTTCGCCCGCTCATCCGCGCCCAGGATCTTGTCCTCCATCCGCTTCAACCCATCCGTGATGAACCGCTCCGCATTCGACGTCGTTTGCTTCCTCACATAATCCGCCGGCACACTCGACAGGTTCGACTTGGTGATCTCAATGAAATACCCAAACACCGCATTGTATTTGATCTTCAGCGACTTGATCCCCGTCCGCTCAATCTCATCGTTCTGCAACTTCGCCAGCCAGTCCCGCCCCTGCATCGAAGCCGAGCGCAACTCGTCCAGCTCCGCAAAAATCCCCTCCCGAAAAATTCCGCCGTCCTTGATCGTCGCCGGAGGTTCTTCCACCAACGCCGTCTCAATCTCCGCCGCCAGTTCTGTCAGATCAAACATCTGGCCATGCAACTGCGCAATCAACCCTTTCGCCGCTCCACCCTGCACTTCTTCCAACAACATCTTCAACCCCGGCACCAAATTCAGCGCCTGCGCCAGCGAAGACAAGTCCCGAGCATTGCCGCTGCCCTGACTCAACCTTCCCGAAGTCCGCTCCATGTCGCGAATCTCCTTCAACATCTCCCGCACCTGCCCCAACAAGCGACCATCCTTCAACAACGCCGCCACCCCGTCCTGACGCGCCACCAGCTTCTCCAAATCACTCAACGGATGCAACACCCAGCGCCGCAACAACCTTGCCCCCATAGGCGTGCAGGTCCGGTTCAGCGCATGCAACAAGGTGTGCTCCGCCCCGCCCCGACTCTGCACCAGCTCAAGGTGCGACTGGCTCGCCGCATCAATCCAAACCCCATCCAAACTGGACATCACCCGCAACCGCTTCAAATGCCCCACATCCTTGCGCAATTGAAACTGCAAATACTGCATCACCGCCCCCGCCGCACACACCCCCGCCGTCATCTCCCCGCAGCCAAACCCATCCAGCGACTGCACCGCAAAATGTTTCGTCAGCGCATGGAATCCCTGTTCCTGCAAAAACAAATAACCCTCACAAACCTGCGCCCCACGCGGCGTCCCCAAAACCTCCAGCAAATCCTTCTGCTCCTCCGCATACAACAGCTCACTCGGCGTCAAACGCGTCAACTCATCATGCAAAGCCTCCACCGAATCAAACTCCCCCACCTCAAACCCGCCCGTCGTCAGATCCACACACGCCAGTCCGAACTTCTTCCCTTCCTTAAAAATCCCTGCCAAAAAGTGCCCCTTGTCCGCTTCAATGAACCGACCATCCGTCACCGTCCCCGCGCTGATCACCTCCGAAACCTCCCGCTGCACCAGCTTCCCCGGAATCACCTCCCCCACCTGTTCCCCGATCGCCACCCGTTTGCCCGCCCGGATCAAACGCCCAATATAACTCTGCGCCGCATGATGCGGAACCCCGCACATCGGCACCCCGTTCCTTTTCGTCAGCGCCACATTGAGAATCCCCGAAGCCACCTTCGCATCCTCAAAAAACATCTCATAAAAATCCCCCAACCGGAACAGCAGCAACACATCCTCCGGCAGATCCCGCCGCATGGCGAGATACTGTTTCATCATGGGGGTGGCGGCTGCGTCAGACATTGAAGAAGCCCACCCTAGCGATGCCCGCCCGATTGCAAAGCAGGAAGTGACGGCTTCTCGCTCATCACCCATCCATCATCGACCTCGTCTCAAGCACAACAACATCAAGCCCAAGCCCAAAAGCATGGCGCGTCCAGGTTCCGGAACCGTCGTCGTGGGCGGAAATCCCGTCGGAGCCGCCATGCTGGAAGTTTGAAACACCAGTTGATCAATCGCCACCCCATCTTCGCGAGGGGCAAACCTCAACGTATAAATCCCCGGTGTGGCAATGGTCCACAACAAAGGATTCGAAGCCGCCCCTGCCAAATTCACCTCCGCCTCACCGCTGCTCATCCAGCGCGTCGTGTTAAAATCCCCATCGTTGGTCTGTTCCTTCTGGGTGATCTCATACCAATCAGGATGAACTCCTCCGATACCATCCGAAAGCTCCGCGATCGAAACAAAAAACGAATCACTGCCTCCCACCGTTCCGCTGTTGCTGTTGTTCACTTCCCAACTCAGGTAAAGCTGGTATTCCCCGGGAGTGGTCACCATGATTTCATAAGTAAGAAATGGACCACCCGTGGGCGAGCCTCCCGTCCCAGTATCCGGCAAATATTGCATGAACGATCCGGTCCGGCTGTTGGTGTGATTCCCGGCACTGGTGGCATCTGTCACCTGGGTCCAGCCCTGTCCCGTTGTCGCATTCGTTCCCGCCGAGGTAAAGTCTGTCGCCAAAGCCGTCGCCCGCCCATCCTGCACAAGAATCACTGCCGCCCCGCCCCATTCAGGCAAAACGCACAGGCTGATCATGGACGTCGCCAGAGCCAGAGCATGGCTTCGACGGAAAAACAGCGCGGTCATCTGGAAATCTTAGGTTATCCTGACGAATTGATCAAGATTTCCAGGGCAATTTTGTTATCTTTTGATGATGCACCACTCTTCCATCCTGCTGATCTCACTCCTGCTGTCCGCCAATCTTCTCGCCCAGGAGGTCAAAATTGAGAAAGATATTCCCTTCCTTCCCGAGGGCCGCAAAGAAAAAGCCGACCTCTACCTCCCTCCATCTTCCCTGTCCGGCAAATACCCCGGCATTGTCATCATCCACGGCGGCGGCTGGACCGGCGGCGTCAAGGATGCCAAACGCGAGATCAACATTGGCACCACCCTCGCCAACGAAGGTTACGTCTGCCTCAGCATCGACTACCAACTTCACGATCCCGCCAGCCCCATCTCCGCCTGGCCGCAAAATCTCCACGACTGCAAAACCGCCGTTCGCTGGTTGCGTGCCAACGCCGAAAAACTCAACCTCGACCCTGACCACATCGGCGTCATCGGCGGTTCCGCCGGGGGCCATCTCGCCGCCATGGTCGGCGTCACCCAACCCAAAGACGGACTCGACCCCACCTCCCCCTACGGCGACATTTCCTGCGCCGTCAATTGCGTGGTCGACCTCTACGGCCCCAATGACGTCAGCACCTGGAAAGACGTTGCCGTCCTCCGCAAAACCCGTACCGAAGACCCCGCCCTCTACGCCCAATTCTCGGTGCTTACCTATCTCGATAAAAACGACCCTCCTTTCCTCATCCTCCACGGCACTGCCGACAAAACTGTCCCCGTCGAACAATCCACAAAACTCGCAGAGGCCCTCACCAAACTCGGCGTCGAAAACCACGTTGAAATCATCGAAGGTGCGCCCCACACCTTCCATCTCCAGCCCAAACAGAAAGACCTTCGCCCCTTGGTTATCGCCTTTTTCGACAAGCACCTCAAACCCGGCAGCTGACCCAAATTAACCCGACTGCCGCGTCACTGCCGCGTCACCATCAAGCGCATGAAACACCGCTCCTGCGGCGAGGCAAACACCTTGCTTGCCTTGATCGTTTTCACCATCCCATCATCCGCCAACTCTTCTTCCACGATTCCCTCATCGCTCCAGCTTTCGCTGTCCAGCGTCATGCTGAACTGCGCCTCGTAAATCAAATCCACCGCCGCAATCACCCGGCGGTAAGTCAGGCTGCAGGTATTCCCATCCACTTCAAAGATTGGCCGACCCCACGTCCCCGCCGTTGCCGGATCAAGCCCCAGCGCATACTCCAGCACCGTGTCCAAACCGTCGTTGTCGAAGTCGACACTCCCCCCAATCGCCGGATCATTCGCCGCGTCCACACTTCCGAATTCAACCACCCGCCATTGATCAAACGGCAAGTCCTCAATGGTCACCGTGCCACTAGAACCCGCCCCCAAATCATAAGCCGCATCGCTCAACAAAGACATCGTCACCGTCTCCGCCCCCTCAGCCACGCTGTCCCGAATTGGCAACACATTCACCACCGCCGATGAAGCTCCGGTAGGAATGATGACCGTCGGCGGAATTGCCTCATAGTCGGCGCCCGCCTGCGCCGTTCCCGACACTGCCGCGGGCACCACCAGCGGACCGCCCGTCGCGCCTGTCCGGCTCACCGTGAACGATCCCACCTGAGGGCCAAACTCCGCCGCATTCGAAGCCAGCACATTCAAGTTCACCACCGGCTTCGTCACCGTCACTTCAAACGGAACATAAGTCTCCACCTCCCCATCGTCCCCATTGAGCTGAAACTGATACGACCCCGCCTGCGCCATCGTCACCTTCGCATTCAGCACCGACGGATCCTCAAAAACCGCAGCCACCGGCCCGCCCGTTTGAGTCCATGCATAACTGACCGTGCCCGGCCATCCAGGTTGGTCATCATCCGCCAACGTCGCCCCCATCAAATGCGGAATCTGAGTCGACGCCACCGATGGAGAAACCACCGGCCCCATCAACGGACCATGATTCTCTGGCGCACCCAGAATGCGCACATTGTCCACCAACGCATGATTGAAGCCCGCTGTGTTTGAAGTCACCACCATGCCCGCGAACGCGCTGGCCCCCATCGCAACCGTCTGCGAGCCTCCCTGCTGGGTCCACACCAACCCATCGGGCGAACGAAACACCGAAAATGCATTGCCCACCCGCGTCACCTTCACCCAATAACCCGGATAAATGCCTGTCGATGCGGTGATATTCAGCAAGTTGCCCCCGGTGGTGCTTCGAGAGTGCAAATTGCTTTGCCCGGACGCGTTCGGACCGACCGTCAACATCACACACCGCGCCCCTGACGCCGTGGTTTCACGAATGGCAACCCCGACTCTGGCAGAAGTGTTGGTGTTCTGCACCTGCCGGATTCTCGCCACGATCTCGCCATTCCCCACCAGCCGCCGGTAGCGGAAAAAATGCGTGTCCGACGTCCCGCCGAGCGACGTGCCGGTTCCTCCAAACACATGCAACCCATCTTGCGACATCGCACCGCTCTTTTCCTGCGACGACCCCAAATCCACATTGGCCCACGGCTGCACCACCGTGCCGACCGTCACCCCCACCGTCGCCTGCCCTGTGCCCAATCCATCGTTCGCCGTCAAACGCAGCGAATACACCCCTTCCGCCGAAAACGTCGCTCCAGTGGTTGCTTCATTCGGATACGTAAACATCACCGTCCCCGGACCAGAAACCTTGCTCCACACCAGCTCCACATCTTCCAGCGGACCGTCATCCGCATGCAGCGCCCGCAACATCAATCCCATGCCTGCAGGCACTCCCGGCGAAATCCCCTGCGGCGAAACGATCCGCACAAACGGAGGATCATTGTTCGTTCCATCTCCAAGATCAATCACCGCCGAACTCCCCACCCCCGGCAGACCAGGAGCAACCCCTCCAAGACTGACGACAATCGTCTCCGGAACCTCTGCCAACGCATCCGCCAGTCCCGTCACCGACAAAGTGGTCGAACTCTGCCCGGCAGGTATCGTCACGCTGGCCGGCAGCGCCACAAAATCCGTCCCACTCGTTGCTGTCCCGCTCACACCGATCGGCACCACCAATGCCCTGCCTGTGCTGCCCTGGCGGATAAACGTCAATAGCCCCTTGTCAGTTTCACCTTCGTAAGCAAACGGATCCGTCGCCTCCACCCTCACCCTCGGCTCATTGTCCCGGATGAACAAAACATGCTGTGATTTGACCGAACTGATCAGCGTGCCGCTCGCATGGCGCAGCTGCACCGCCACCGTCTCCATTTCCTCCGGCACCACATCATCGACGATTTGAATCACAAAGGATTTGCTCGTCTCCCCATCAGCAAAACTCAACACCCCCTGCGGTAGCCAGAAGTCCACCCCATGGCCCAGCGCCGTGCCCGACTGCACCCCATACTCCACCGTGCACGCCCCCACCGGTTGCACGCGATTCACCGTGATCACCACTTCCCCCGCATCCTCGGAAACCACCGAGTTCGGTTGGGCAAAACTCACCTGCGAAACAAACCCAAAATCATCATCCACGATCTTCAACGTCGCCGAACCAGTTTGGATACCATATCGACGCGGCGCCTGGACATCCGGCAAAATCGTCAACACCACCGTCTCCACCCCTTCTGCCGATGCGTCTGGATTGGTGTCGACGTCAACAAAAACACCCGCAGCATCCACAGGAATCGTTGCCGTGCCGCTCAACTCGTCATAATCCAAACCCGGCGTGGCGGTGCCAGTCACCGAGTAGGCCACCGAAAGCGCCGCCCCACTGGCCGACGGACGCGAAATGTAAAAGCTCGAACTTGAATTCTCCGTGACACTCGGAGCCGCCGCCGAAACACTCACCATGCTTCCAGAGTCATCATCCAAAATCACCATGGTTGCCGAATTTTGCAGATCCACCAGATAACCCGGCGAAGGCTGGATTGTCAGCACCACCGTCTCGGCATCCTCGGCAGTATCATTGTTGATTGGCGTCACGGTGATCTCCGCCGTGGCATTCGCACCCAGGCTGATACTGCCCGGCAAAGCCACAAAATCCACCCCGCTCTGAGCCGTCCCGCTGATCGTGTAATTGACCGTCACGTTGCCAGAGCCGCTGCCCGTCGAGGTAAACTTGAACTTGCCAGTCCCTGGAGTAACCCCTTCCGATACCACCCCGTCACTCACCCCCACCGTCACCACCCGCACATCTCCATCATCGAGAATCGAAACCGTCGCCTGCCCCTGCACACCAACCTGGTAAGTATTCGCGCTGCGCAGTTGGAGGATCACATTTTGCGTTGGCTCACCATGATCATCCTGATACGGAATCACCGGCACCGTCACCGAGCCAACCCCGGCGGCAAAATTCACAAACCCGGGCAGCGCCACATAGTCCGTGCCGTGAAGCGCCGATCCACCAACGGCATAATGCACCAGCAAAGGCGCGCTCAAATCCCCCGTCCTGCTGATCGTAAAAAGCCCTGGATCACCATTCTCATTCGCGCTGGCATCGGTGGCAGCAATCGTGACCACGGGCGTATCTTCATCAATCAATTTGATCGTCGCCGTCGGCGCAGGCGAAGGCAGCACATAGTTCACGCTTGAAGTGACGGTGAGAGTCACCAACTCCATTCCTTCCACCAGGTTATCGTTGATCGGAGTGATGGCCCTCAATACGCTGCTTGCTTCCGCCGGAATGATCACACTGACAAGAATGGACTCGTAATCCACCCCCGGGGTCGCAAAACCAGCCCCGCTGCCAATGGCGTAATTCACCATCAAAGGATTGGTGGTATCTCCCGTTCGCGTGAAACGAAAACTCGCCGTGTCCCCCGCATCATTTTCCGTCGCCTCCGCATCCACCAATTCGATGTTCACGCGAGGTTTCGTCGTGTCATTGTCATCGATCATCATCGTCACTGTTTGCGGACCCGTCGCAAGATAGGAATTGCTGCCGTTGATCAGCGAAATCACCAGTGTTTCCGCTCCTTCTTGTGCAGTGTCATTCGTGGCCGCAACCGTGATGTCCAAAAACGACGCCCCCGCCGGAATAACAAAGGATTCCAAAGGCGAAACCGTCGTATCAGCGACCGGTGACATGGTGAAATCAGCCGTGGTGGCCTGTCCAGAAAAATCCACATATACCGTCAAACTTTGAGTCGTGCCCCCCGTGCGCGCTAATCGAAAAACTCCCGCCGTCCCTCCCTCAGTTGCCACCTCAGCAATCGTCGACAGGCTTACGCGGGTGCCTAGAGTCCCCGTAAATTCCAGATTGGTCATGTTTCCAAATACAGAAACCGGATTAATGAATCCCGCCGTCATCGTGTATCCGGCCAGTGACGCAGACAAAGTCACCGTTCCCGCCGCCACATTGGTAATCTGGTAGAAGCCATCGGCATCCGTCATCGCCCCACGATAATTTGCCGCAGTGAGGCCATTGTGCACCCGCACCCCGGGCAAGGGATTCCCCCCCATCATCACCGTGCCACTTAAAGTATAAGTGGTCGGATTTCCCACCCTGACCAACAAAGTCTTCGTCACCGCTCCCCCCTTCATGTCACTTGCCGTGCATCTGGCCGTGTAATATCCTGCCGTTGCATAAGTCTTGGTTTGAGCCGGCAGATTGTCCATGCTGAAAGACGATCCGTGATAACTGGAAAGTTTATCCCCGAACTCCCAAAAATACGCCAAAACATCGCCATCCGGATCACTCGCCGTCGCCGAGAAGTTCACGGTGCCCCCCACCGCAATGGTCAGCGCATTCGCCGAAATACTCAACGTCGGAGGCTGATTCCCCGCTGCCATCGTGCCCCGGTTCACCACCACGTCCATCGACTGCGGCACCGTGCCCGCCTTGCCAATCGGCGTGACATGCACATCCGCTTCATAATCCGAAAACGTGCGCCCCATCGTCAGCGGAGAATCATTGCGATCATCCGCAGAGCCTGGCGTCATGTCCAACAACTGCGTGCCCCGGTTGCTGCCTTGCTTGGACGTGCTGTTGTTCACCCCCCATGGACTCCAGTTGATCGATACCCCATTGAAATACCACGGATTCGCAGTCAGCTTCTGCCGAAACTCCAGCCAGTAGTCCCGGTCTGCATCCTTCGCCACCCTCAACGCATAGCGTTTTGCCGGATCCTGGTTCACCTGGTCAAACTGAAACAATCGATAAGTGCCGCTTTGCAACACCGTGTGGTAATTTTCCGGCACGATCCACTGCAACTGCTCCTTCATGCTCGCATTGAAATGGCCGCCGCTGCTCGAACTGCCCATCACGTCATTGGTGTGCCCATACTCAACATTCGCTCCCGGCCCGATCACACTCGAACCCGCAGTGTTCCATGAATTCGAATGCCACACCCCAATGTTGTGCCCCACCTCATGATTCAGCACGCCCACGCTCGTGCTCTTCAGCCAGGTGCGCGGCCCGTTCACATTTCCCTGCCCGCCGAAATTGCCCGGCCCGCCAAAATACATCACCACAAAATGATCATAGTCTTCCGGTGGAAAGCCCAGCGACCTCGCCACCTCTTTCGCATCATCAATCATCGCATAACTCGCCCCGGCCGTCTTGAAGTCCTCAATATACCAGGCCGCCGTTCGTGGCGTCACAATCAACGGCGTCACCGTCCCCATGAAGGTGAGCTTTCCATACGAACTTTCCTGAAAATAGTCCGTCAGCGAACGGAGGTTGTTGTAGGCATCACGCTCCGTCTGGGCCTCCTCCATCCGATCTGGAAACACCACCCGCATGTAAAGAATTTTTCTGATCCCCGTGCTGTTCAAGCGGGAGATCGGAAAATACCCCGTCGTTGCCGTCGGACCTCCCGTTGCCCCCTCTGCCGCCAGCTGATCCTCTTCAATCTGCCGAATGTGACCGCCGTCACACAAATAAATGATCTGGTCCCCCGCTTCAATCGCCGGGGTCTCCTCCGTAATGGCTGGGAGCGACTCGCCCGCGCCGCGCTCCACCTTCGTAGTGATCTCTGACACCGGACAAACTTCCACCGCCTCCTTTGCCGCGTCCGGCACCTCCCCCACCTCCAACGCCCGCACCGGACTGTCATTAACCGCCATCAAGTTATCCACCGCGATCCCGTTCAACATCGCCCCCTCCGTCGACATCTGCCCACTGCGTTGTCCATAGGTGTAGGCCTGGAAATACCGACCATCCAAAATCGCCACCCTCCGAATCGGTGGCTCCGACGGATCACTGCCCGGAGAGACCGCCAGCACATCGAACGTCCCCACCCCGCTCAGCCGCTCCTCCAGCAACCTCACCACCTCCTGCGGCAATTGCTGCCTCAACACCATTGGCAGCGCCTGCTCCAACGCCGCACGCGGATCATCCACCAGCATCGCCTTCAAGGCTGCCCGATGAGCCTTCGCCAACACCCGCCCCTCCTCCACCAAACCCGCCCGCTCCGCCACCGTCGCCTGCGCATAACGCATCGCCCACTCCCGAAACGCTCTCACATCATCCCTCGCCCCGTCCGGCAGTGGCGTCACCGTCACCTTCGTCCACGGCACCTCCCCTCGAGCACCGAAACTTGCCGAGCCCGGTTGGTTCAAAGTTTCCGGACGCTCCTCCGACACGTTTTCCCCCGAACGAGGAGCTGTAGCAAGCGACTGATCCGGCTCCGGCCCTTCACTCCCATCCAAGTTCCACCAAACCGCCATGATCATTGCAGCTAAAGAAACCCCAACGATGGCAAAAACGTGTCGCTTCAAAAAGCTCATAAAACAGGGGGTTACAATTTCTCGAAATCGAAATATCTCACATTCCTATCGAAAATACCCACCTGCGGCAAGGTTAAACCATTGGCCGACCGCAAATAGGCGGGTAGCTGCCACGCCCGGGCAGTATCGAAATTCCATCTCCCCGCCAGATCTCCAACCAAGCCCTGTCCCGTCACGGTGGAACTCTCACTTTCAACCGCATGAAGCGCCGCCCCAGCAGGGCGTCATCGATTCGAACCACATCATAAATCGTGAACTTGGTGCGCTGCCCCGCCTGCGGTTCGAACGTCACCGAAGCCCCGCCCGTCCAATCCGAACCACCGGTTTTCGAAAGAATGGTGGCCCAACTGTCAACATCAAGGTCATCGGCAACCTGCACCTCATACACCGCCTCCGCAGGAGGCGCTTCCGGCAAATCCAATGTGATCGTCAACCGTTTGCCGCCCGAAAACACGGCGCTTCCCACCACCGGCAACTGGGTAACATCATGCGGAGCAGTATTTGAACTGCCCTGCCGGCCAAAAGCATATTCCATGGAGTTGGTCACGCCATCCTGATCCGCATCTTGCAGCATCCCCCGTTGACCAGCAGGCAAAGCCGCAGCCCATGTCTCAAACGGCGTCGGCAGTCGTTCAATAACCACCGGATCCGAATAAGATTGCCAGTTACCGCCCACCATGGCACGCGCCCGATACGCATAAGTGCCCACAGGTTTGTTGCTGATCAATCGATTGTTGATCGCCGACGAGGCATAACTAGCAATCGCCCAAGAATGATAGGTGGGCATCTGAATCCCACTCATTCGAATGTAATCCACGGCAAAGCCATAACTTGGATACCCCGACCAGCCCCACACCTCTCCCATTCGTGTGGCCAACCTCAGCAGACAGCGATCCCCTGACACAAAGCCTTTCGTGGCCAGCGACGCAAACGAGTAGGACTTGGCTGTCCAGGAATCTTGATAACCCGCGATCTTGTCGATGGAAATCCAGGTAAGTCCGCCATCCTTCGAGAGTTCAACACTCAGGTAACCACTGCCGACAACCACATGCGAAAGCACATAAAAACTAATCAAACTGGTCGGCGTAAGAACAAAATCCTGGTTCAACTGCATGCTGTGCGGACCCGCCATGAAATTCACCACATCATCGTCCCACGGTGCCATTCGATAGGAGTGGCTCCCAAAAAACGCCCCCGCATCGGAACGCAGCACCAAGCCTGTCGTCGTCCACGAACGCCAGAACGTCTCCTTGGATTCCGTATCATCGAGAAACAGGTTGGTCGTTCCCGCAATGCCTTGCTGAAGTTCATAAGCGGTGGCATCCGAAGATACATTCCAGCTCACCGCGTAATTGGCCGACGCCACGGATTGCGGCAAGACCGTTGGCACCACCGTTTGCAAATCATAACTCATCACCGCCGAAGCCGCCGAAAAGTTGCGCATGCGGATTTTTGAATGACTTCCCGATGAATTGATGCGGGTGTAATATCGCCCCCCCTGATACCTCATCGCATTGGTGTTCTCACTGCCCGTGGTATCGGTAAACCCACCCACCAGGCCATTCGCGCCATGCCACAAATGCGCGGCTGTCGCATACCTTGAAGTGGCCAGTGTGTCGCCACCTGCAGCCTCCTCAAGCCGCACTGCTGGATGCACGGCCTCAGAAGAATCGTTGTCCCATTCGCTCGATAGAATGTGCCAGATCAGGATGCCATCCCCAGGAAGTTGTGAATCAAATCCCACCCGCCGCCGATTCTCCACCAAAAAATACTCATGGTTTTGTTGATAAGTCCCAGTCATTGGCACCACCAAATGGGCCGCCGCATTGGTGTTGATATCCGGCAGGTCGATCCGCTCCGAACCGAAGACCGCCAACGGTTTGATGAACCCCATCAAGTGCCGGCAATGCGCGGAAAAATTCACCGGCTGCCTCCCATCACCCGGACTCGATCCCGCTCCCCAGCAACCGTATCCCATGCAACACCAGGTGCCCACGCCCTGATACTCGAGGCTGGTGTCATACAAGTCGGGCAATCCGAACTGATGGCCGATCTCGTGACAGATCACCCCGATCGTCGCAATGCTGGTGCTGGTAGCGACCGACCCCTTGATCGCCTCACTGGTGCTGAACAAATTCAACTGCAGCCCATCCCGGGTGATCGAATCTTCCAACTGCCACTGTCTCGGCCAGATCGCCGTGGACGGATTGCCACTCCATGCCTCGGAATGCCCGGAGTAAATCACATGCAGCAAATCCACAAACCCGTCGCCGTCCGCATCGGACTGGCTGAAATCAAAACCCGCGGCATCAGCGGCATTGATGGCATCCAGCGCCAGTTGTTTAAGTCGCTGCTCACCGGCAATTTCATGGGCATTGTCCCCATACCACGCCTGCGTTTGCGGCAGCTTCACCCAGATGGTGACCTCTGACTCAATCGTCATCTCACCATAAGAATTCTCCAGGTAAAAATCCTTCACCGATCCAATGGCTCCCCCGACGCTGTAACCCGTCTTGTTGAACAGATCGATGAATTCCCCTCTCGGTCTCCCTTCCGCATCCTGGACCTTGTTGTTGACGTTGTCCCAGTGATCACTGAAGGCGGCGAGAATGACCACGCACTTGACCGTCCGCCCCCACGGACCCGTCGGCCCGCTGCCCACCGGTGCCTCCTGTCCCCCAGGTTGTGGCTCTGCCGCTGGAGAGGCAGCAGATGGATTTGCGCCGCTCGAAGGGTTTCCCCCACTTCCGGACGTGGGAACTCCGACTCTTGATCGCTCCAACAATTCGTCCAACTTCACAGCCCGCCTTGGAGACCGGCCCTTGCCTTTCAACGCTTGGACTTGATCGCGAATCAAATTCCGCCCCGGCAAAGACCTCTTCTGCAACCCCAAACTGCCAGGGTTCACTCGTCCAACCACCGCGTGCCGCAAAGGTTCCAACTCGGCAGAGGACAACTTCGGCTGGCTGTATTTCCAAAATCCATCGTCATCTTTGGCCACCACATATCCCTCTGGAGTCTCGTGCCAATGAAACCACTCATCACCCGCATTGCGAAGCCGCACCTTTTGTCCGTCAGGTTGTAAAAACTCTGACTCACCGCCACTCGCACTCACGGCATGAAGAGTCGAAAAGGACAACCCCAACGCCACTGCTGCCAACATGCCCGCGAGAACGCTTTTCATAAGGATTTTCCTCATCGTAAAAGCCCGCAGGAAAATTGTCAATTCCTGAGCAAATCCCGCTCTTCTTCAACTCGCTTGGCTTCGTGCCGTCGAATGAGTCCCAAACCCTCGCTCATCATCGCCAATTCTTTCCCCCTTCCAGCGCACCATGCGCAACAATTTCGCCCAAATCCGCACCACCCCACGCGGTCTGCTGCGCATTCGTCCCAGTTCCGCCCTGGTTCGCTCATGCCGCCGCACCTCCCGCTCAAGCTGCGCCTCCAGTCTCGCCTCCCTCCGATTTAACTGACGAATTTTCGAACGCAGTTGGTCGAATTCTGCGTCGCGAAAATACCTGGATGACGGTGACTCACCCCCAATCATTCCAAAAATGGCCCGCCGCTGCCAATCAGTGGCCCCCTCCAGATATGGCTGAATCGCCCTTAGGTGATTAAAATAATTCGACGTCGAACGACTAAATCCTCCCTCGGCATGACGATAGAAAAACAGCACTTCCGGCACCACATCCAGTCGATACCCTTTCAGAGCAAGCCGCGCCAGCAACTCCCAATCTTCACAAGATGTGCCACGCTCCTCCCCAAAACCACCCACCTCCTCGAACACCTTCCGCCTCAGAATAAAATTGGCGTCGCCAAAGACGTTGTCGAGAAATCCCGCCTCCAGGCAAGGTCCCACCGGCATGTAACCATACTTCACACTCAGCTTGTCTTCCCCCGGAAAACACTCTCCCTCAAACGCCAGATAATAACTCGCCAGCCCATCACATCCCGAACGTTCCATGGCCCTTGCGAATCCTTCCACCATGCACGGCCGCGCCACATTATCGGCATCCATGAACATCAAAAACTCCGTCGACGCCTGCTGCGCCGCCAAATTCCGAGTCTTCCCAATCCCCTCATTCTTCTTTCTCAAAAACCGCCAGCCCCGCCCCTCATAAACTTTCGCCAGCGATTCAAAAGCCTCCACGGAATCTTCATCCGTCGAACCATCGTCCACCACCACCACCCCAAAACCTTCCACCGTCTGATCCTCCAGCGATTTCAACAACTCCTTCAATCCTGCTCCATGATTGAAATGCGGCACACAAATCGTCACCCGCTCCGCCCCCCCCAGTTCAGGCACCGCCCCATTTTCTCGACTGACCAAGAAACCCATCCCCTCGAAAAAACCCTCCCACTGCTCCCGCACGTTCGTCAGGTCATATCGTGATTTCGTCCCACCGCTGGCCACTGCCAGTCGACGCCTCAATGCTTCACGCAAAGCCCGCGAGGTCGGTTCCACCAGAGACTCCTCATCGTCCACCATCTCAGGAATGCCTCCAATCCTGCTCGTCAAAATCCGCTGTCCCAACTGCAAACATTCCAGCACCGCAAATGGATAGTTGTCCTGCAAAGAAGGCATCACCACCAACGCATTGGGCCGCTCGCACAACAAAGCCTGACACGCCACATGATCCAACTGGTCAATCACCTCAATCCCTACCCTGTCCCCAATCCGTGCCTTCAAACCTTGCAGGTAAACCCCCGCCCCTCGTCCCCCTGAAACCGAACCCTGTTTGCCCAAAAACGTCACCCTGCACCCCGGCGGCCACGCCCCCTCCTCCACCATCCCGCTCACGGCTTCGCAAAAAATCTCCAGCCCCTTGCGAGTCTCCAGCCTGCCAAAAAACACCACCTCATCCGGCACCATCTCCACAACCTCGGCACGCAACCCTTCCTCAATCAAATAAGGCATCACCAAGCACCGTTCCGGCATTTTCCAACCATGCCCGGCAGCCCAGTCAAACATGTATTGCGAAGGACTCAACACCATGTCCGCATGTTCCACGGCATACCGTTCCGCATAATCCTGCACCATCTCCTCCATTGACCCCCTGCGGAACAACCTTGCCCCCTCGGCAATCCATTCCGAACTGCTGTGCAGCATCACCGTCATCACCACATCCTTCAGAACCCCCATCGTTCTCCGCCGCTGCATCGGCACAAACCCGTTGCCCTGCCACTCCTGAAAATGAACCGCGTCAAATCCCCCAAGCTCCAAAAATTCCGCCACCGCCCTGCTGCGTCGTGTGCATCCGAAGCTCCCATTCCACCGGTGCCCCCCGCCCACCATGGCCAACTCAACAAACTCAATCTGTTCCGTCTCCCCTAACCGACGCTTCCAATACTCTCCATCCTCCACTTCAAATGGACCTGTAAACAATACCGTCACCCTGTCCCCACGCCTCCTAAGAAAACGGGCAAGATGAAAACAGTGAGTGCCAATTCCCCCATTCTTGATGGGTCCAGGGAAATCGGGGGTGACAATGCAATGGGCTAAATTCAACCCACCAAAACTTCATTCAAATATTCGAAAATCAACTACCCTGAGCAAAAAACTCATTGCTCCAACCACCACCTCTTCAACCGTTCTGAAACCCTGGTTTCGTCACCAAAAAAAAGTGGGGCAGCCATGATCCACGGCCACCCCACGTTCAAACTTGATCAAACTCCTCCCCACTGATTTCTCACTTCACGCTCTTCAGCGCCGCCGCATAACCTTTGCTCACCTCATCCCAGTTCACCACGCTCCAAAACGCCGTCAAATAATCCGGACGCTTGTTCATGTATTTCAAATAATAGGCGTGTTCCCACACATCCACTCCGAGGATCGGCGTTCCCTGCTCGCCTTCAGGCACAAATTCCTTCATCCACGGATTGTCCTGATTCGGCGTCGACGTCACCGCCAGTTTGCCGTCTTCCTTCACGATCAACCACGCCCAGCCGGAACCAAAGCGCTTAGCGCCCGCTTCGTTCACAGCCTTTTTCAAATCGTCCAAACTCCCGAAACTCGCCTCAATCGCCGCCCCCAAATCTTTGTCAGGCGCGCCCGACTTCTCCGCAGGCGTCAGCCATTTCCAGAACAAACTGTGGTTCACATGCCCGCCGCCATTGTTGCGGACCGCCGTCTGGATGTCCTCGGGCAAACCAGAAATCCCTTTCAACAGCACCAGCGTATCGGTCGCCTCCACCTTCGCGCCTTCCAGCGCCTTGTTCAAATTGGCCACATACGCCGCATGGTGTTTTCCATGGTGAATGTTCATCGTCATCGCATCAATGTGCGGCTCCAAGGCCTCCGCCGCATACGGCAGCTCTGGCAGACTCAATGGAAAACTGCTGCTGCCCGCTGCCGCCGCCGCAAAACCGCTGGTCGGGAAAGAAGATGCGCCAGCCGCCATCGCGGCTCCGGAGGTGGTGAGAAAAGTGCGTCGGTTCATGATCTAAAAATATCTGGGTGTTAAGTGTTTTCGCCTCGGGGACAGAGAACGGATGTAAATAAAACGCCACACAGGCAATCGCTATTTCCGTTCTTCCAGCAAACTCATCCGTTCTTTCATCAAACACCCCCCTTTCCATCGCGTTGCGTTTGACAGCCCGCCTCCCTCCATGGTGGAGTAGGGTCAATAACGCCATGAAAAAATACAAAGTTGGAATCATCGGATACGGATGGGCCGCCGGCGCCCACATCGCCGCCATCAACGCCACCAGCCAGGCCCAGGTCACCGCCGTCTACTCCACCCGCAAACTCGACAACGTCGAACTCAGCGCCCGCCACGGTTGTGTCATTGCCACTTACACCGACTTCGACCAGTTCCTCGAAGCCAGCGGCGTCGATGTCGTCGACATCTGCTCCATGCCCAGCTTCCACCACCAGCAGGCGGTCGCCGCCGCCAAGGCCGGCAAGCACATCATTCTCGAAAAACCCATGGGCATGACCCTTGAGCAATCGCGCGACATCGTCGCCGAAGCCGAAGCCGCCGGCGTCAAAGGCTGCGTCTGTTTCGAATGCCGCTACTCCAGCCAGTTCCTCTCCACCAAGGCCGTTCTCGATCAAGGACTTCTCGGCGACCTCCACTACGCCGAAGTCGACTATTACCACGGCATCGGCCCTTGGTATGGCCAGTTCCGCTGGAACATCGGCAAAGAAAACGGCGGCTCCTCCCTGCTCACCGCCGGCTGTCACGCCCTCGATGCCCTGCTCCTCTGCATGGGTGAAAATGAAGAAGTCGACACCGTCACAAGCATCTCCACCAAGTCCTCCAGCGACACCTTCGCCCCCTACGAATTCGACACCACCAGCGTCACCCTGCTCCACTTCAAGAGCGGCAAAATCGGCAAATGCGCCTCCGTCGTTGACTGCCTCCAGCCCTACTACTTCCACACCCACCTCGTCGGCAGCGAAGGCAGCCTTCTCGATCACAAATTCCACTCAAGAAAACTGCACACCGACAAAAACCACTGGAGCACCCTCTCCATGAAGACCCTCGATAGCGGCGACGTCTCCGACCATCCCTATCAAACCCAGTTCCAGGCCTTCTTTGACGCCCTCGACCAAGGACAAGACATGCCCCTCACCAGCTTTAAAGACGCCCTCCGCACCTGCGAAGTCCTCTTCGCCGCC
This sequence comes from Phragmitibacter flavus, assembly GCF_005780165.1. Classification (NCBI taxonomy): domain Bacteria; kingdom Pseudomonadati; phylum Verrucomicrobiota; class Verrucomicrobiia; order Verrucomicrobiales; family Verrucomicrobiaceae; genus Phragmitibacter; species Phragmitibacter flavus. Next base: position 108,818 of record NZ_VAUV01000004.1, read on the forward strand.
GACCAAAGCGCCGCCTCAGGAGGCAAACCCGTCAAACTAGGCTAAGCCGCCCACTTCCCACTTCCGACCTCCCACTTCCGACTTTCAAAATGTCTCGCAAACTCAGCCACATCGCCCCAGACTGGTGGGACTACACCACCCTCGAATCCGACCTCATCAACGATGCCGCCCGGCTCACCGAGCGCGACCTTAAACAACTCAGCCGACCCGGATTCAAAGTCGTCTTCTACGACACCCTCGAAGACTTCTACCTCGCCGAAGCCCTCGAATACCTCCACGCCTGGCAACAGGCCACCGCCGACAACCCCGTCGGTATCTGCGGCCCCATCGGCCCCACCGAACAACTCCCGCTCGTCGCCCGCCTCGTCAACGAACTCGGCATCAACCTCAAACACGCCCACTTTTGGGGCATGGACGAGTGGTATGATCCCGATACCCAAAAGGAAGTCAGCACCCAACACCCCCTCTCTTTCGAAAAGGCCGATCGCGAACTCCTCTTCAACCGCATCCACAAAAAACAGGCCATCCCCGAGTCCAACCTGCACTTCCCCAAAGCCGACACCGCCGACTTCATCAAAACCTGGACCTCCGGCATCCGTTGCGCCGTCATGCAAGGCGGTCAGGGCGACATCAAACACTGGGCCTTCAACGACCCCCTTAAACGCAGCGGCAAATACAAAAACGAACCGCCATCCCCCGCCGAATACCGCAAACTCGGCACCCGCATCGTCGAGCTTCATCCCATCACCCTTGCCCAGAACGCCCGCACCAGCGGCGGCGGCAACATCACCATGGTGCCCAAAACCGCCATCACCGTCGGCCCCGAGGAAACCTGGCTCGCCGAAAAAGTCAGCATCTGGCAGGCCGGCGTCCACGACAACCCCCTCGGCCAGCGCCTCACCGCCTTGATGATCTCCAAAGGCCTCGCCGACTCAGCCGTCCCCATGTCCCTCCTCGCCGACCATCCCAACGTCCAGTTCAACTACTACCGCGGCGGCCTCGGCCAATGCGCCGTCGAAATGCACTAGGGGAGCGGGGAGACTCTTCTCCGCTTCAATTGCTTCAGTTCAGTTGCCATCCCCCCACTTCCGCGCAAGGTGACCACCCACCTTCCGTGAATTCCACCGCACTCACACTCCCCCCCTCCGCCCTCGCCCTCTACACCGAGCGCGAAAGCCGCTACGCCGCCCAGGCCAGCGTCGCCAAACAAGCGATGAACCGCTGGAGCAACTTCCGCCTGTTCATCTTTCTCGCCGCCACTGCCGCGATTATTTGGACGGTCAAAAACAACCAGCCCCTGCTCGTCCTCTTCTCGATCATCGTCGGCCTCAGCGCCTTCATCTTCGCCATCATCCGCCACAACCACCACACCCGGCTCCACGAACGCGCCACCCGACTCCAGCTCCTCAACCGCGAAGGCATCCAGCGCTGCACCGGCACCTGGCAGCAACGCGACATGCTTGGCGAATCCTTCCTCGACAAAACCCATCCCTACTCCTCCGACCTCGACCTGTTCGGCAAAAACTCCCTGTTCCAGTGGTTCAACACCGCCCGCACCCTTGCCGGTCAGCAAACCCTCGCCCGCACCCTCCTCAACCCGTCTCCCCTTGCCCAGCTCCCCGACCGCCAGTCCGCCCTGCGCGAACTCGCCTCCAAACTCGACTGGCGCCAAACCCTCGAAGCCGAAGCCTTCGCCGTTCAGGGCAAAGACCTCACCCCTCTCTTCACCTGGGCCGAAAGCCCGCTCTCTCCCTTCCTCCTTTCCAAACGCGCCACCTTCCTGCGCTACCTCCCCATCCTCACCGCCCTCCTCTGGGCGCTCACCCTGCTCACCAACTCCCACCTGCTTTCCCTCCTCGCCGTCATTGCCCTCGCCCTGCAAACCCTCTCCGCCGGCACCCTCAGTCGCGCCTTTCAAAACCGACTGCAAACCGCTCTCAACTGGGAAAACGAAATCGCCACCTGCAAAACCCTGCTCGCCACCGTCGATTCCGAAACCTTCACCTCCCCGCTCAACCAATCCATCCAAACCTCCCTGCGCACCCAAAACGGCACCACCGCCTCCGCCACCTTCGCCCAAATCGAAACCCATCTCAGCTGGCTTTCCCTGCGCAACAATCCCATCGTCCATCTAGCCTTCAACTCCCTCGCTTACTGGGACCTCCAATGGCTCATCACCATCGAAACCTGGCGACGCGATCACGGCGCTCAGCTCCGGCCCTGGCTCCACCATTTCGCCGAGATGGAAACCCTCGCCAGCCTCTCCGTGATCCCTTTTGAAAACCCCACCTGGGCCTACCCCGAACTCAGTGCCACCACCTCCATCCGCGCCCAACAACTCGGCCACCCACTGCTCCCTCCCGACCGCCGCATCACCAACGATTTCGCCATCGACCACCCCAGCGCCGTCGCCCTCATCACCGGGTCCAACATGTCCGGCAAAAGCACCTTCCTGCGCACCGTCGGTCTCAACCTCGTTCTCGCCAACACCGGTGCCCCCGTCTGCGCAAAAACCTTCACCTGTTCCCCCATGCAGCTCTTCACCTCCATGCGCATCGCCGATGACATGAGCTCCGGCGTCTCCTCCTTTTACGCCGAACTTTTGCGCATCAAAATGATTGTCGACGCCGCCAAAAGCGCCCCCGTCCTCTACCTCGTCGACGAAATCTTCCGCGGCACCAACTCAGGCGACCGCGTCGCCGGCGCCATCGAAGTCCTCAAATCCCTCATCAAAACGAATGCCGTCGGACTCGTCTCCACCCACGACCTCGAACTCTCCAAACTCGCCCAATCCCACCCCGAAAATTTCACCAACTACCATTTCTCCGAGCACTACACCGACAGCGGCATCGACTTCAACTACACCATCCAGCCCGGCCCCGCCACCACCACCAACGCCCGTCACCTCATCCGCATGGTCGGCATCGACGTCTAAAAACATTTACCATCGCCGACGTTTCGTCGTCATCATCCTTCAGTCGGACCACCGACGTGTCGTCGGTCTCGCATTCCATCACTCCACCACTCCCCCCTCTCAAAGATTCCCGCATAGAAACCCCTTCCCGCCCCCGTTCACTTCCACTCCACATACCATGAATCGCCGCACCCTTCTCACCCTCGGACTCCCCGTCCTCGCCGCCGCCAGCGTCTTTCTCCTCGCCGCCAACGCCCAGGACCCCGCCCCAACTCCAATCAAACCCGCCGCCCTCAAGGTGCTGATGATCACCGGCGGCTGCTGCCATGATTACGAAGCCCAGAAAATGATCCTCAGCGAAGGTCTCAGCGCTCGCGCCAACGTCGAATTCACTGTCATTCACGAAGGACCCGGCCCCAAAGAAAAAGACGCCCGACTCCACAAAATCAGCATCTACGAAAAAGACGACTGGGCCAAAGGTTACGACCTCATCCTGCACAACGAATGTTTTGGTGCCGTCACCGACAACGCCTTCATCGAACGCATCGCCAAAGCCCACTTCGATGGCGTCCCCGCCGTGATGCTTCATTGCTCCACCCACAGCTACCGCGCCGCCACCACCGACGAATGGCGCAAATGCCTCGGCATCACCAGCATGAAGCACGAGAAAAACCACGACATGCTCATCAAAAACGCCAATCCCGAGCATCCCGTCATGAAAGGTTTCCCCGAAGAATGGCTCAACCCCAAAGACGAACTCTACATCAACGACAAAGTCTGGGAAAACACCGTCACCCTCGGCACCAGCTTTGGTGAAGAAGTCAAAAAAGACCACACCGTCATCTGGGCCAACACTTACGGCAAAGGCAAAATCTTCGGCACCACCCTGGGCCACAGCAACGACACCATGCAAGACCCCGTTTATCTCGACCTCGTCGCCCGCGGCCTCCTCTGGGCCGCCGACAAACTCGACGAAAACGGCAAACCCAAGGTTGGCTACGAAGGTCAGGTGAAGAAGTAATTTCGCGTCAAACCCCCGTTTAAATTGCCCTGCGTGTGGACGCCTTCCAGAATTGAATCGCACAGCATTACGCTAAACCTGAGCGCGTCGGAACAAGGATGTCGCACGGTGCATCAGGTGCTGTGCGATGATGTCATCATCTGCAACGCAGTAGAAAGTATCGACTGGTCGGATCTTCCAATTCAGTTTTTTTTGTGCGAAGATTGCCTCATCCCAGGATGCGGTGGGGGAGGACGAGTAACTATTCGATATTGTAATGGTGAGATTCTCATCATCCCAGATTTTAACGCCATGCTCCAAGGCGCTTGGGAAGAGACTGAGTATGCACCCCCGCCTTGGATGAAGAAACGTGGTTGTCTTTCATTCTTGCCGGAGCACTGGAATCGTCTTCGCTCATTCTGTCCAGCAGCACCATCACTTAATGCCATCCTGCCGATCACCACAGAAGAGTTATTACGTCTCTACCATTTCCAATCTCCTCGTGCCTTTTTACCCGATTACCTGACACCCACTCATGTGAAATGGGACTTAATTCTTTGCACAAATGGCCCAGATTCATCGGCTGACATTTCGAATCTGAAGCATCTTTTTTCCGATCCAACATCTGTTTCTGGACATGTTTTTTGTATTCCGGCCCCGGATAGCTACCCCGTTTCCGCGTTCCTTGACCTCCCATCAATTGCAGAATGGCCGATTTTCAGCTCTGAACCTGAGCCTGTCGTCAGCCTTTCCAACACAATTCATATTAAGTTTCTAAACACGGACTAACGAGTCTCACCCCACCTCCACCACCGTCGCCGCACGATCCCCAATCCGCGCATACACTTCCTTTCGTTGCGAGCTCTGCTCCAGCAAATCCGCCTCAAACACCACCCGGCCCGGCTCAAAAATCGTGATCACACACGAGCCGCCAAAAAGAAAATAGCCCTTCTCATCGCCCTTCACCACATGCTTGCCCGGCTCAAAAGTCGACACCACCGTGCCCACACAGGTCGCTCCCACATCGAGCAGCAGCACCTCGCCCAGCAAATCCGTCTGCAATCGCGTCACATACCGCTTGTTCTCCCATAACAAGGACTGCCGCCGCCGCAGCGCGATCGGACTCACCGAATACAAATCCCCGCCAATCAAACGCGGCTCCCCGGGAATCCCCTCCCACGGAAAATGAAAACGGTGATAATCCACCGGACACAATCTCGAGATCAACATCGATCCATGCGCAAACCGCTTCGCCAGCGTCTTGTCCCCCAGCAACTCCAGCAGATTAAAGCGCGTCCCCTTCACAAAAATCCCGTCGTTCTCGGCAATGTCCGGAATGACAAAATGCCGACCGTCCGCCGGAAACACCACCGCATCCGACGCCGCATCCACCGGCCTCGCCCCCGCATTCAACTCCCGTGCGAAAAACGCATTAAAATGCTCGAACTCCCCCGGCGACCGCTTCATCTCGCCCACATCAATCCCATAACGCTCAATGAACGGCGCAATCAAACCCCGGCTCTTCGCCTGGTTCATCCGCCACCCATACCATTGCGAAAAACACGCCCGCTTCACCAGCACCTGCGTTGCCACTCTGCCAACCGCATGCTCATACGCCCAGCGCAAAAACCCCTCTCCATACACCACCTCCGTCTCAAGTTGCTGCTTGTAACGATCAAAAAAAACAATCGGCTCGGCCATCTCTCAGTCTCCAAAAATTAACTTCACATTTGATCACCCAATCCCAATCGACGCAGCGCCGCATCGGAATCCAATGATGCGCAGACCTCCGCCCCCAACGCCCCCTTGGCAAGCGCCAATACGTGAAACGATTGCCCCAAATGATGTGGATGGGTCAACATCTGAAACTGCCGGACCCATGACGCCGAAGCCACAAACCCCGGCTCGCCCATCTTCGCCGACGCCACGCGCGTCAAAAATCGACCCTGCTCCACAAATTCCACCACCCGCCAGCCCAACGCCAGCCCCTCCGACGCCAGCCTGGTGAAATTCACATGCGAGGTCAGATCACACTCCCCCAGATCCTCCAGCACCCGACCATCACTCCGATGCCCCATATACCGGCGCAAGGTCCCCTCCATCCGTTCCGCCGCCAGCAACTCGCGCTCCGGCAAGCCATAATCCGCCACCAGCATCACTCCCTCAAATCCACTCCCCGAAACCTCTCGCAACCACTGCACCATCGCCACATTCACTTCGATCAACTGCCCCTCCGCAAAATCCCCCTCCAGCAACGCCGCCTCCATCGCCAATGCCTGCGTCGACAACTCCCCCTCAACAAAAACCAGTCCGCCCCCAAACTTCTCCTCCTCTTCCACCCACAACTCCCGCCAACCCTTGCCCACGCGCTTCAACCAATGCACCGCAAACGCATCCAACAATTCATTGCAGAAAATCAACCCTTGCCCCCTGATCTCGCTCCAATCCTCCACCCAACGGACCCGATCCCCCGCCAAATCCCCAATATTCTCCTGCTGTGCCCGTCGCAGTTCCCCATCCGGTTCCACCAACACCACCCGCAACACCTCAAAAAACTCCGCATCCTCCCTCCTCGCCCCCTCCAAAAAATCCCGCATCAACTGCCCATCATGCGCCCCCTGCTCCACCACCAAAAACTCTGTCGGACATTCCATCTCCACCCAAATTCCCTTGGAAAACACCGCCAGCAGCTCCCCATAGAGTCCCCCCACGCTCACACTCGTATAAAAATCCCCCGACCGTCCAATCCGCCGCACTCCCCGCCGATAATATCCCACCCCTGGCGCATACAAAGCCTGATCCATCACCTCCACCCACGGCAATCGCCCGTCTGGCGACAACCGTAGACGTTCCAACAGCCACTCAGGCCCAATCATGTTTGCATTCGCCATCCCTTGAAACCTTGCTATAGTCCCGGCCTCGCAAAACGTAAATAAAGTAAACCCACAAGATGTCCGATCCTGACGTCAATCCTATCGCCAAAAAACTCACCAATCAGCCCCGCCCCACCGGCGAACGGCACAATGTGAGACGCCGCCGCAGCCGCCGTTTTTTCCTTTCCAAATGGTTCGCCATTTTCGCCATGTTGGTGCTGCTCGGCGGAGTCGCGACCTTTGGCATCGTCATGGCCTACGTCAAACCCCTGCGCGAACAGGCCGCCACGTTTGACCTCGAAGCGCTTCACAAAATCGAGAAAGCCAGCCTCATTCTCGACCGCCGTGGTGCCGAAGTCGGCCGCATCTACATGCTCAACCGCACCCCCATTCCCATCAATCAGGTGCCCCAAAACACCATCGACGCCCTCGTTGCCCAGGAAGACGAACGATTCTTCCAGCACAGCGGCGTCGACTTCATCGGCATCGTCCGCGCCATCTGGCTCAACTACCGGGCCGGCTCCGAAACCCAGGGCGCCAGCACCATCACCCAGCAGCTCGCCCGCGAAGCCTTCAAACTCAAGGACCTCGAAACCGGCGAAAAAAATTCCCGCTACAACCGCAAGATCGTCGAATGGTTCCTTGCTGAACGCATCGAGAAAAATTACACCAAGTCCGAGATCCTCGAACTCTACCTCAACCGCATTTATTTTGGAGGCGGCTTCTACGGCATCCAGGCTGCCGCCCAGGGATTTTTCGGCAAAAACGCCACCCAGCTCACCGTCACCGAAAGCGCCACCATCGTCGGCATCATCAAGAGCCCCAACAACCTTCAACCGCTCCGCCATCCCGAACGCGCCACCGCCGCCCGCAACCACGTGCTCAACCGCATGGTCACCGAAGGCACCCTTTCAAAAGGCGAACTCGAGACCCTCAGCGCCCAGCCCATTGTCACCGTCGAACGCATGACGAACCCCCAGGACAGCTACGTCTACGAAGCCGTCAGACAGGAAGCCGCCAAAATCATCGGCGGTGAAGCCGCCCTGCTCGGCGGATTCAACATCCACACCACCATCGACGCCAAACTGCAAAAAGTCGCCGAAGCCTCCGTCCGCAAACACCTTGCCGAAGTCGAAAAACGCGACGCCTACCCCCACCAAACCTACGAAAAATACCGCGCCCTCGTCCAGCTCTACGACGAAAAACGCAAGGCCGGCAAAAACACCATTTCGCCTCCCCTCCCCAAACCCGAATACCTTCAGGCCTCCGTCCTCGCCATCGACAACGAAAATGGCGGCATCCTCGCCATGGTCGGCGGACGCGATTTCGCCGACAGCGAATACAACCGCGCCCTCCAGTCCAGCCGCCCCCCCGGCACCGCCTTCACCCCCTTCGTTTTCGCCACCGCCTTCCAAAGCTCCGATTACTACCCGCCTCTCCAAATCGAAGACCGACCCATCGACAACCGTCGCGTCATGATCGGCGGCCTCCAAGGCATCCTTGGCGAATGGGGCACCGAAACCATGGAACGGACCGTCTTCAAAGGCACCGTCACCGCCCGCGATGCCCTCGCCCAAGGCCGCAACTCCGCCACCGCCGAACTCGGCGAACGCATCGGACGGGGCCCGGTGATTGAACTCGCCAAAAAAGTCGGCTTCCAGTCCACCATCAAGGACTACCCCAGCAGCTTCCTCGGAGCCAGCGAGGTCCGCCTCGACGAACTCTGCCTTGCCTACAGCACCTTTGCCAACAGCGGCAAACGCCCCCAGCAGGTCACCCTCATCAAACGCATCACCGACTACGAAGGCAAGATCATTTACGAGGTCAAGGAGGACACCCAGACCACAGTCGAAGCCATCGACGAAATCGCCGCCTTTCAGACCCACTCCTGCCTCACCGACGCCCTCGCCACCGGCACGGGCAGCGTCGCCTACTCCGAATACGGCCTTGAAAAATTCCCCGCCGCCGGCAAAACCGGCACCCATTACGAATTTAAAGACCTCTGGTTCATGGGCTACACCAGCGCCATCACCTGCGGCGTCTGGTCCGGATTCGACCAGCAAAAAACCATCTACGAAGGCGCCTTCAGCAACCGCATCACCCTGCCCATCTGGGTGGACATCATGAATGCCTCCAGGAAAGACTATAAACCCGAGGAAATCACCCCTCCCAAAAACGCCGAACTCATCGAAGTCTGCCGCACCAGCGGACAACGCGCCACCGACGGCTGCTACGTCAATGTCACCAAAAACGGCAACACCCAGTCCGTGCGCAACACCTCACTCGAAGTTCTGCGACCCGACAGTCACTTCGACAGCTACTGCACCGAGCACCCCCACTCCGGCCTCGACCTCATGCCCCCCCGCATGCGCAGTCCGCTGGCACAAAACTCCGCCAGCTTCAGCGGCAGCGAATCCACCAACGCCTCCCCCGTCCGCATGCAAGGCCTCACCCTCGTTGGCAATGACCCTTACAACACGGTGCTCCCCGTCCTCAAAGCCGAGCCCGTCAATCCCGACGGCTCCCGCGTCATCAAAGCCGAGCCCGTCGAAGAGCCCGAAGCCACCCAGTCCCCCATCAAACTCGCCCCCCCACCGCGCCTTGAGTTGGAGTAGTAGAAGGGAGCCCGGACATTCTTGTCCGCTGAACTAGACGGTCGGCCCAGCGCCAAACATTCGTAGTGGACAGAAGTGTCCGCATTCCTTGTCAGCCGAAACCAGCTACTCCAGCTTCACCCGCGGACGGATCTTCTGAAACGTCTTCTCGCCGATTCCTCTCACTTTCTTAAGGTCTTCCACCGACTCATACGGCCGTCCATTGACGATGTCCTGCGCGGTCACCGGACCCACCTCCGGCAAATACTGCAACTGCTCCATGCTCGCCTTGTTGATGTCGACGATCATCGTGTCCGGATTGTTTTTCATCCGCCACCAAAGAACGCCGAGCACCACGACCACCAGCAGAATCACCATCAGCACCGTCAACCAGCGTTGACCCTTCACCTGCTGCTGCAACGCCTGCTCACGCTTCTTAAAAAAATCTTCGTCAATCAGCTCGCCCATGGTGCCAACATAACCACCGACCAAAAAAAGTCGAGTCCGAGCCTGACTCAAGTCACTTCCCCTCCAACGCCTTCAGTCGATACCACGCCGCTTCCACGGGGAAAAACTGCGAATAATAAAGCTTCGCATAGTCATAGTGGCCCAACACTTTCTGAATCGCACCCGCCTGCTGCTTCACCAAGTCCGCATCTGGACACATCGTCACGATCCACGCCGCATACGCTGGCTCGCGCACCCAGGTAAACTCCTGATGCCGGCGCGGAGAAAGTTTGCCCAGTTCCTTCACCTGCAAAATCGCCAGATCCACCGCCTCCTGCTCGCTGTGCTGCGGTTTCCACCACTGATTCAACACCCGCCAGTCCGCCAGGAAAGTCTTGTTCTCCTCCGGTTTGAACTCCGCATACAAAGGCAAACTCGCCGACGCCAGCTTCGCACTTGCCACCAACCCCTCCGCATAAGCCGATTTCAATGCCGGATCTTTCTCAAGCTCCCACAATCCACGCAAACAAATCACCCCCGAAGCACAGGTCCAGGAATGACGCTTTTCGTGCTCAAACAACATCCCAATCCGGCAAACTTCCAGTCGCGTTTTGCCACTCAACGGACTGAACTCCTGCAACGCCTTGCCATAATAATCCACCCACTTTTGGTCCCCGGTCAGCTCATGCATGACCTTCAGCACGAACAAAAACCGCGGCGAAAACTCCCAGCCAATTCCCGCAAACGTTCCGCGATACGGCGACGGAGCCCCTTCATTGCAGGGCATCCGCCAGTCACTCGCCTCCAACGCTTCCGCCACTTCCACCATCTTCGCCACGATCTCCTCGCGCTCCGACTCATCGGCCAATCCCGTCTCCAAATAACGCCACAAGCCAAAAAACCATGGAGCCGTCTGGTCATTCGAACCCATCGTGTAGGGCGTTTTCCCATCGGTTGCCACATTTCGCGCAATGAACCCCTTCGTCTTCCCCACCGAGGCCAGCAACATCAACCCACGCATCAACCGCTGCGCCTTCTCCTTGTCCTCCACCGACTGCGTCAGCCGCCACCGCTGGCAAATCGCATCCATGTAAGTCCCGTTGAACATCGCCCCGTTCTCCGTCGGCGTCCACCAAGCCAGCGCATTCGGCTTGCCCGCCACGCACTCCTCAGGTGTCGGACGCGGAAACTTCCCTTCCATGTCCGTGTAATCCCCCACCAGCCCATACTCATCCACAAACCGCGACCACATCTGTTGGTGAGCGCTCGCCATCTTCGCATCCACCTCCGCCCAAGCAACCCCACCCAACACCATCAGCAGCCATGCCACCCCAGCAACCTTTCGAATCATCATAAAAAAACAAACCGAAATTACACCGCATTTCTTTCGCCAATCCAGGAGCTAAGAACCAAGAACCAACAACCAAGAACAGGAAACCCTACAAACTCCACTCCACTGCCACCACCTGCTCCCGGTGATTCCGATCCAGATACCTCACCTCGCCATATTCCACCCCGTGCTCATACAGACACTTCGTCACCTTCACATCGTAACAGCAATATTCCGCAATCTCCGCCACCTTGCCCTGCTGCCACCAGCGAATCGCATCCAAACCGTCCGCCGTCTTCCCTGCGCCCAAAGTGGCACTCGCCAGCGCCTCCAGCTTCAACCGGTGACCAATCTTTTTCTCCACCTCCACAAGGATGTCCAGACTCCGCAACTGCTCCGCCAGATCAAACGGATAATACCCTGCCAGCACCGAGTAATCAAAACTCACATGGTTGAACCCCACCACCAGATCCGCCCGCAGCAACTGGTCGATCAATTCCTTCACCGTCTGCTCCGTAAAAATGTGATACTGCCCCGTTTTGGTGCTGAACGTGCAACCCACCGACACCCCCATTTGATGTTTGTTCTGCCATCCGCCCACATCATTCGCAGTGCGCTGCGTCTCCAAATCAAAATACACAATGTCTCGTGGCATCCCGCTCTCTAAAACAGGACCACTTCCCATTCAAGCCCCACCGCCGCTTCTCTTATTTATCCCTTATCCTTTATCCTTTATCCTTTATCCTTTATCCTTTCAGAGTCCCCCCTGCGCCTTCATCGCTTCGACGAGCTCAGGTCGCAGAATGAAACCCATCGCCGTCAGCACCGCCAGCCCCAACACCATCGCTCCCAACAACACCAGACGCCACCGCTGCGGAGGTTCACTCGTGACGGCTGTCCCGCAATCCACATCCCACGAGGTCTGACCACGGCGCAACAACTGCACCCGCGACCACGACATCACCAGCAACGAAACCAGCGGCAGCCAAAGCCCCACCCCTTTCACATAAACCTGCACCGAACGCACCAGCGCCTGTTGAAAAGTCAACCTTCCCCCGGTCACCGAAACCACTTCCAGACGCAACAACGCCCGCCCCGGGGTCTTGCCAAATCGCGCCAGGCACCACGCCTCCACCGGCACATAACAAAGGATCAGCAGCGACTCGATCGGAATGTAATGCTGCGACGCCCACATCATCCACTGCACTGATGACACCGGCAGAATCGCCGCCAGGATAAAGACCACCACACCGGTGAACCACATGTAATCCACCATCCGCGCCCAAAACCGCAACCATGGCCTCGGCTTCTGCATTTCCACAAAATCAGAATCCAAGCCATCGATCTCCATGGGAGCCGATTTGACCGCTTTGGGTTCGGCGCGTTCCAGGCTTTTGGCTCTGGCAAGCCTCCCCTTCTCCGCTCTCGTCGGCGTATCCTCCTCCCCCTTCGCCACCTTCCAGTAACCCTCAAATTCCTCCACATCACCAACCCGACGCCATGCATCAAATCCCTGACGCCAGATCATCATGTCGGGCGTCACCGATCCATCCCGAATACGGTCGATGATCGTAAACTGCGAATGTGGCCCGCCAGGCTCCCCCGCGATGTTTAAATGGTATTGCATTTCTTTGGCCGCGCCCGGGAATTTATCACAAAACCCCGGCCTTTCGGCAAACCGACCTGTTAGAGTCGGTAAACAATACGAGCTTTTTCCGTGTCGTATTGCGACATCTCAAGCTTCACCTGATCACCAATCACCAGACGAATGAACCGTTTGCGCATTTTACCGGAGATATGCGCCAGCACCTCGTGCCCGTTGCGCAACTTCACCCGAAACATCGTTCCCGCCAAAACCGCCGAAACCACGCCATCCAGCTCAACCGCCTGCTCTTTGTCTTCCGGCACATCGCTGACAATTCCTGATCCACCCGGAGGACGGGCACCGCCACGAGGACCTCCACGCGGACCACCTCCACGACGACCACCACCTTGCGGGCGGCCTCTTCCACGATTCTGATCCAAATGGCCCGGGCCAGATGGGGTTTGGTTGGGTCTGGAAAAACGATCTTGGTCAGGAGTCATAAGGCAGGGCAGTCCCATTTTAGGACGACACGAACGTCAAAATGTCCCCAAAAGCGCAAGAAACAAGGGGAAACTTGCATTATTCCCCCTTCCGGCGTTTCAATAACCCCCATTGCTGCACCCAATTCGGGTGTCACAGATCGCCGATTTTCTCCAAACCATCATCGCATGTCCCCGAACCTCAAGTCCCTCCATCTCGCCCTCCAGCACTCTCCGGACAACGTCCCCCTGCTGCTGCACTTCGCCAACTCGTGTCTCGACGAATTTCTCGTCCCCGAAGCACGCGAAACCTTTCTCAAGGTCACCAACCTCCAACCCGGCCACACCGACGCCCGCCTCGGCCTCGCCCAGGTCGTCCACCTCGAAGGCAAAACCTCCGAAGCCATTGTCCGCCTCGACCAGCTCGTCGAAGAACAACCCCACTCCGCCACCGCCCACCTTGCCCTCAGCCGCCTTCTTGCCGGAGAAAACGAAATCGACCGCGCCCGCATCCTCTACCAGCGCGCCCTCGAACTCAATCCCGCCCTCACCGACAGCTCCCTGGAAAAACAGCTCGCCGAATCGCCGCCCTCGTCTTCATCCCATTCCAATTCCCAGCGCCGCAAAGCCGGCCTCACCTCCGACGGCGACTACTTCCAGGCCGACGACGAAAGCGATGACAACCCCGACTCCGATGACGAAGACTCCCGTCCACGCGGCGGCACCGCCTTCGACCTCGGCCTCGCCGACTTCGAAAAACCCAAACTCAGCTTCGCCGACGTCGGCGGCATGGACGAAGTCAAAGACGCCATCCGGATGAAAATCATCCACCCCCTCCAGCACGCCGACCTCTTCCGCGCCTACAACAAAAAAGTTGGCGGCGGCGTCCTTCTCTACGGCCCTCCCGGTTGCGGCAAAACTCTCCTTAGCAAAGCCACCGCCGGCGAAATCAAGGCCAACTTCATCGCCCTCGGCCTCCACCAAATCCTCGACATGTGGATCGGCAATTCCGAGAAAAACATGCACGAAGTCTTCGAACTCGCCCGCCAGCACGCCCCCTGCATCCTGTTCTTTGACGAAGTCGACGCCCTCGCTGCCGATCGACGCGATCTCCGCCAAAGCGCCGGACGCAACCTCATCAACCAGTTCCTCAGCGAAATGGACGGTGCTCAATCCGACAACGACGGCGTCCTCATCCTCGGTGCCACCAACGCCCCCTGGCACATCGACCCCGCTTTTCGCCGTCCCGGCCGGTTCGACCGCACCCTCTTCGTTCCCCCACCTGATCAGCCCGCCCGCGCCGCCATCGCCGAAGTCATGGCCAAAAACAGACCCATCGGCGAACTCGACCCCATCGCCCTCGCAAAAAAAACCGAAGGTTTCAGCGGAGCCGACCTCAAAGCCGTCTTTGATCTCGCCACCGAAAGCGTCCTCGAAGAAGCCATGAAGAGCGGCAAAGTTGTCCCCCTCAACACCAAAGACCTCATCAAAGCGGCCGGACGTCACAAGCCCACCACCAAAGCCTGGTTCGACAGCGCCCGCAATTACGCCATGTATTCCAACCAAAGCGGCTATTACGACGACGTCCTCAAATACCTCGGCCTGCTGAAATAGTGGATGGCCAGCCCAAGAGGGACCGCGAAGTTTTACTTCGCCCCGAAACCCAAGCCATCTGCTCCAAAACGATCCATCATCCATCAACCACCCATGGAAACCACCACCTTCGATTCCGCCTACCAGCGCGCCCAGATGCTCTACGAACGCAGCCGCTGGTCCGAAGCCGCCGAGTGGTTCCAACGAGCCCTCGAAGCCGAACCCAACCACCCCCACTCCCACGCCATGCTCGCCATGTGCTGGATTCAGGATCCGACCACCCTCGACCGCGCCGTCGGTGCCGCCCAACGCGCCGTCGCCCTTGATCCCGAAGACTCCCACCTTTTTGCCATCCTCTCCATCGTGCAGATGGACAGCAGCAAACCCGGCCAATACCTCAAACGCAAGGAAGCCCTCGCCTCCGCCAAAACCGCCGTCCAGCTCGATCCCGATTCCGACTTCGCCCACGCCGCCCAGGCCCACGCTCATCTCCGACTCGACCAGCCCCGCGAAGCCGAAACCGCCGCCCGCACCGCCCTTTCCCTGAATCCCGACAACACCATGGCCACCCAGGCCCTCTCTGCAGCCCTTCTCCAGCTCGGTAAACGGGAGGACCACCGCCATCTGATTCAAAACCAGCTCACCGAAAATCCCGACGACGACCAGGCCCATGTCAGCGCCGGCTGGCAGGCCCTCGCCGATGGCCGACATCAGGACGCCAACAATCACTTTCGCGAAGCGCTCCGGCTCGATCCCATGAACGAAGTCGCCCGCTCCGGCCTCGTCGAAAGTTTCCGCGCCCGCTCTTTCATCTACCGTTGGTATGTTCAATACTGCCAGTGGATCGCCCGCATCAGCGGCGGTCGCACGACTGCCATCATGATCGGCGGTTTCATCGCCTACAAAATCCTCGGCACCACCCTCAAACAATTCTCTCCCGGCCTCGCCACCGCCCTCATGGTCCTCTGGCTGACCCTGGTGCTGTGGAGTTTCCTCGCCCGCGGCATCGGCTCTGCCCTCATGTTAAAAGACCGCTTTGCCCGCCTTGCCCTCCAACCCAAGGAAAAATGGGAAGGCATCTGCCTTGGCCTGCTCATTCTCCTCGCCCTCACCTTTGCTGGCCTCACCTTCGTTCCCAACGTGGTCGCCGAACCCATGCACGCCCTCGTGCTGTTCCTCGCTGCCGTGCCCGTTGCGAGCGCCTTCTCCAACGACCACCACATCGGCCGTTGGATCTACGCCGCCCTCGCCATCATCGCCGCCGGTTGTGCCCTCATCGCCACTCCCAGTGCCCTCGTCATGTTCCAAGACGCCCCCGGCGCCTCCCTCGCCGCCGTCGCCCTCCTGATCGGCGTCGCCACCACCTGGCTCACCAGCCTGCGCATCCTCTTCGCCTGAACGCGTTCCGTGAGCGCACGCCGTCCCGTGCGGCTTTCACCTGACTATCGCGAAGCGACACAACGGCTCACACTAGGGGGGAGCCAGCGATTAGCATGGCATGAATGACTCATGTGGTGCGCCCCGGCTATTTTGCCCTCTCAATCGCAAGCCGACAGATGCGTTCACAAAGTTCGGTAAAACTGATCCCCACCGCCGCCGCTGATTGCGGCAACAAACTGGTCGCCGTCATGCCTGGCAACGTGTTTGCCTCCAGACAGTAAAGCTGATCGTCGTCCGTCAGCCGGAAATCGACGCGGCTGTAACAATCCAGCTTCAGCGCCCGATGCGTCAGCACCCCTAGTCGTTGCACTTCCAAAGTTAGCTCAGCCGAAAGAGGTGCCGGAAAAATTTCCTCTGCGCCACCCGCCTGATATTTGCTCGCATAGTCAAAAATCTCCGCGTTCAAAGGCCGGATCTCGCCCACCGCCAGCGCCTGTCCATCAAGAATGCCAACCGTCAGTTCCCGACCCGCAATGAACCTCTCAATCATCACCTCATCATCGTATTTGTTGGCTTCAGCAATGGCCGACTCCAACAAGCCCGGCTCACGCACAATCGTCAGTCCCACCGTTGATCCTTGTTTGTTGGGTTTCACCACCACCGGAAAACCCAACGCATTCTCCACCTGTTCCGCGCTTGCCGGAGCCATCAGCCATTCCGCCGTTGGAACCCCGGCCGCACGCAGCAAATGCTTCGACATGTCCTTGTCCATCGCCACCGCACTCCCCCGGTGTCCGCTTCCGGTATAAGGAATCCCCAGCATCTTCAAAAACGCCTGCACGCTCCCATCCTCCCCCGAGCCTCCGTGCAACGCCAGCATCACCACATCCACCGCTGCCAGATCAGGAGCATTGGCAATGGCCAGGGCCTGATTCTGCATCGTCGCCAACGCCTTTTCATCAGGAGGCAGCGGATCCACCTTCGCCGCGATCAACGCCTCCACTTCTGGTGCGGACAAAAATCCACGCGCCGTATCAATGGCGAGCACCTCATGCCCCGCCACCCGCAGTGCCTGGATGATCTGTCCACCACTTGCCAGTGAGACATCCCGCTCCTCGCTGGTGCCACCAAATAGAACTGCCACTTTCATCATGGCCACCCCATCGCGGAGCCGCCATAAAATTCAAGCCCAAGCCTCAACTAATTAAAATCTCCCCGCCAGCAACTCGCGTTGATACACCAACTCCTTCGGCAAGTAGTCGTAGAGGTCCAGATACAACTCCTCCGTTTTTAGCAAATCCTGACGCAGTTCCTTGTGGTCCACCTTCATGAGCTCATCAAAATGCTCACGTGACATCTCCAAACCATCAAGATTGATCTCGCTAAACCGCGGCATCCATCCCAACTGGCTCTCATGACCACGCCCCTGTCCGCGACAGCGATTCACGATCCACTCCAGCACCCGCATGTTCTCGCCAAAACCCGGCCACAAGAACTTGCCTTCGCTGCTCTTGCGGAACCAGTTCACATGGAAAATTCTTGGTAACTCACGGATGCTGCGGCGCATGTGCAGCCAATGTTTAAAATAGTCGCCCATGTTGTAACCACAGAAGGGCAACACCGCCAGCGGACCACGACGCCCCTGCCCAATCGTGCCCGCCGCTGCCGCCGTCATCTCGCTGCCCATGTTCGCCCCGACGAACACCCCGTGCACCCAGTTGAAAGCCTGAAACACCAAGGGCATCGTGGTCGCCCTCCGACCGCCAAAAATCAGCGCATCAATCGGCACGCCCTCAGGATTCTCCCAATCTGGATCAATCGTCGGACACTGGCTTGCTGGAGCAGTAAAACGTGAATTCGCATGCGCCGCCTTGCGTCCGCAATCCGGCGTCCAATCCTGACCCGTCCAGTCGATCAAGTGAGCGGGCGGCTCATCGGTCATTCCCTCCCACCACACATCGCCATCATCTGTCAGCGCCACGTTGGTAAAGATCGCATTCTCCATCATTGAAGCCATCGCATTCGGATTGCTCTGCCACGAAGTCCCCGGTGCCACACCAAAATAGCCCGCTTCCGGATTGATCGCGTGCAGCTTGCCCGTCGACCCGGGCCGCAACCAGGCAATGTCATCGCCCACGGTCGTCACCTTCCAACCCACATAACTCGCGGGCGGCACCAGCATGGCAAAATTGGTTTTCCCACAAGCACTCGGAAACGCCGCCGCCACATAGGTCTTTTTGCCGTCCGGCGATTCCACCCCGCTGATCAACATGTGCTCCGCCATCCAGCCCTCATCGCGACCAATCGCACTCGCAATCCTCAACGCCAGGCACTTTTTGCCCAGCAACGCGTTGCCACCGTATCCGCTTCCATAACTCCAGATCGACCGCTCCTCCGGAAAATGAACAATGTATTTGGTCGTGCTGCAAGGCCATGAAACATCCGCTTCACCTTCCGCCAGCGGCTTGCCGACACTGTGCAGACACGGCACAAATGCCCCGTCTTCCCCCAGCTGCTCCAGCACCGCCGTCCCCATGCGGGTCATGATTTTCATGCTCACCACCACATACGGCGAATCGGTCAACTGCACCCCGATCACACTGAACGGCGAGCCCACCGGCCCCATGCTGAACGGCACCACATAAAGCGTGCGACCTTTCATGCATCCCGCAAACAACCCCTTCAAGAGCGTCTTCATCTGCTCCGGTTCCATCCAATGATTGGTCGGACCCGCATCCTGCTGACGCTTCGAACAGATGTAAGTCCGATCCTCCACCCGCGCCACATCCCCTTGATCGCTCAACGCCAGAAAGCTGTTCGGCCTTTTCTCTGGATTCAATCGTTTGAATGTGCCCGCCGCCACCAGTTCCTCGCATAGGCGCTCCCATTCGGCATCCGAACCATCGCACCAGTGAATCTGCTCCGCTCCCACATGCGCGGCCGTTTCATCAATCCATTGTTTCAAAAGGGGGTGATTCGTCATAAAATTGAAGTGTCCTGAATGGTGAAAACTTCCTCTTCCGACTCACGGGTTGGACCAGCAGTTTTCGATGTTCTACGATGCAGCCCACTTGGTCAGTTCGCCAGCGATATACCTGTAAACTTCGCGATTTAATCCCCCTTTCCAAACAGGCCAACTACCACAAGATCCGCCCAACTTTTCGCAATCTCGCCCCCGCTAGACTTTTTATTGGATATTTAATGATTATGGAATATCAATATTCACATGATTTCTGCGGAACTCCCCGTTTCCAACCCCCTGTCTTTTGTCTACCCGACGCATCTGAATTTGGGAGAACAGACCTCCGAAGGTTTTCATCAGGAATTGCTGCGTGGTCTTACCCACAAGCTCAACAACATGCTCGCCATCATCCAAGGATTCAGCAGCCTGATCCTGATGAACAAGGCGCTCGACGAATCCGGCCTCGAGAACATGCAGCACATCAAGGAGGCATCGCTCAACATCTCCGCGCTCAGCGAACGCATTCGTGCCGCCGGTGGTTGTGCCAAGGTCAGTCTGCAATCCCTTCAGGTCGAAGACTATTTTAATGTCATTCAAGCCTCGTTTCGCGAACCCTTCCTGAAAAACGACGTCGAATTCGATCTCGAAATCGCCAGCCACCTTCCCTCCATCAAGGTCGATCCCACCAAGTTGAAGGATCTGCTTTTGGAGATCCTCAAAAACGCCGCCGAAGCCGCCAGCAAGGGCGGAGGTCGTGCCCTCATGCAAGTCACCGGACCCGGCGTCGCCAGTCCTGCCACCGACAACCGCGTCGACATCCTCATCACCAACACCGGCTCCCAAATTGCCGCCAACAAGTTGGAAGAAATTTTTAAACCCTTCAGTGGCACCAAAAACAGCCATCATCTCGGCCTTGGCCTTACCATCGCCGCCATGCTCGCCCATCAGATGGACATCCGTCTCGGCGTCAACTCCCAAGACCACACCACCACCTTCTGGGTCAGCGTGCCAGTGGCGTGAGTTGAAGGACAAACTGGCGGTGCCCGTTGGTGGGAGACCTGCAAAACGCAAGCGTAACGCTGTCTACGCTGCTGCTGTATCTGAACAGCCGCATGAGTCAAGCATAGCGGCAAGCATGTCCTAACCCAAGGACGCAATAGCCGTGGACTGCGGAGGCTTGCCGCCGCTGTGGGGAGCGCAGCTCGCTGCGCTGAGGCGGGATTTGCGGCGCCGATGGGGCGAAGGAGGACACTGCGGCTTGCACCTGTAGCTGACAAAAACCGGCAGGCCGGTTCGGGAACAGCGGCGACAAGCCTCCGCAGTCCATGGCGCTACGCGCGAAAAACGGCTTATCAAGACGATCTCTGAGCTTTGAGATGCAGGAGGAGTTAACAGCAGTGAAAGTGGCACGACGATGGGCTGCAACAAGCAACAAGCGCTCGATCAGGAATTGCCGATCATACAAAAAACGCGAACCCATAACAGGATTCGCGTTCTTCAACAGACCGCATGAAGCGGCCTCGATTAATTAACAAGGATCAATCTCACTCGTAGCTGGCTTGGGAGCCGCCGAGTTCGCGTTTTTTGACCCAGCTCATCAGGCTGCGAAGGCGGCCACCAACTTCTTCGATCGGGTGGTTTTTGCTTTCTTCACGGAGACGGTTGAAGTTGGGCTGGCCAGCGTTGTATTCGTCCGTCCACTCCTTGGCGAATTCGCCTGTCTGAATGCGCACGAGGGCGGCTTTCATGTTGGCTTTGACGTGGTCATCAATGATTTTCGGTCCAACAGAAACGTCGCCATATTCAGCGGTTTCGGAGATGGAGAAACGCATGCCGGCGATGCCGGATTCGAACATGAGGTCAACGATGAGCTTCAGTTCGTGCAAGCACTCAAAGTAAGCCATTTCTGGCTGGTAACCGGCTTCAACCAAGGTCTCGAAACCTGCTTTGACGAGGGCGGTGGTGCCGCCGCAAAGAACGACCTGCTCACCGAACAAGTCGGTTTCGGTTTCTTCCTTGAAGGTGGTTTCAAACACGCCGCCGCGGGTGCCGCCGATGCCTTTGGCCCAGGCGAGCGCGACGTCTTTGGCTTTGCCGGATTTGTCCTGATAAATGGCGATCAAGGTAGGAACGCCTTTGCCTTCGGTGTATTGACGACGGACCAGGTGACCAGGGCCTTTGGGAGCGACCATGATAATGTCGACTTCCGTGGGAGGAACGATGGTTTTGAAATGGATGGCGAAACCGTGGCTGAACAAAAGGGTTTTGCCTTCGACGAGGTTCGGAGCGATGTCGGCGTTGTAGACTTTCGGGATGACGGTGTCAGGAACGGCGACCATGATCACGTCGGCAGCTTTGACGGCTTCGGCGGTGTCGAGAACTTTAAAGCCGCGCTCTTCGGCGACTTTGCGGGACTTGGACTCAGGGTAAAGGCCGATGATGACGTTGACTCCGCTTTCCTTAAGGTTGAGGGCGTGGGCGTGGCCTTGGGAACCGAAGCCGATGACGGCGCAGGTCTTGCCTTGCAAAGGAGCGAGGCTGGCGTCGTTTTCCGTGTAGATTGTAGCTGCCATGGTAAGTGTTTGGTTTAGAAGGGTGCGAAGCTTGCCGCATGGGGGGCCGGACGTCAAACGGAAAGCCGGGGGTTTGCAAAGCAGCAATTTGTGGGGGGCGGTTGATTGCCGTTTATGTCCTGAAGGGACATCTCATAAAAGCCCGGCACCAGGTTCCGGGTCAGATGGGAAGAGGCACCGCGTCCTGTCAGGACGCTTCATGGACAAGTCGGTTTCGTCGGCCCTTGAGACGCCCATTCAGGACGCAACTTCATCCGTATGCCGAAACCCGGCACCATGTGTCGGGCTATGATGAGGCGTCCCGCCTGGACGCGAATTCGGCCATAAATTGTCCATGGTCGCGAATGTAATCTTCGTCCTTGAAGGCACAGGACGACAGGATCAAACAAACGGCCCCTGCGGAAAAATCGCTCAAGTGATGCCAGTGCATGGGTCCAAAGAGAAGGCCCTGATGCGGATTGCCCAGCGGAATACTCGCCTTCTGACCCAACCCGTTGTCGATATGCACGGTAAATTCACCGCTGAGGGCGATGATGATCTGCTCCTGCGCCCGATGGGCATGATGCCCACGGGTGGCCCCGGGGGCAACGTCGAGAATGTAATAAACTCGCTTAATCTTGAAGGGAAGCGGCTCAAGGTGTTCAATGAACGTCATGCTGCCGCGCGAGTCCCGCGCATGGGGCAGGTCGATTAAATTCCAACCACCGGGATCGGGTCGGGAGTCGGATTCGCTGTTGGCTTGGTCTGGAGTTGGGACATTCATCGGCTGGATTCCCCCAAATATCAGCCTCTCCGCCGGGTTGGGCATCGATTTCTTCCTTTTTTCTTCTTTGACGCGCCCTCCCTGCCGTGTGTAGGCTGTCTGCCCTATGAAATTCCGTTTCCTGTTCCCCCTTGTCGCCATTGCATTCTCGCCCGCATTGAAGGCGCAGGAAGCTGCCGCACCGGCCCAACCTGCTGAGGCCGCTCCGGCTCCGGCTCCTCCAGCTGAATTGACGCCTGAGTTGCTGGACAAAGTCAGCTACTTCTATGGCACCCGCATCGCCGGCGAGTTTGTCCAAAACCAACTTCCTGTGAACCTGGAAGCGTTCACCGCTGGCTTGAAGGACACCCTCGACAAAAAGGAGCCCAAGTTTCAGGAAAAAGACATCGAAGAGTTCATGACGCAATTTTCGCAGATCATGATGGCCAAGCAGGAAGCCGCTGCCAAAGAAGCCGGCGGCAAAAACACCGCTGAAGGCGAAAAATTCCTCACAGAAAACGGCAAGCGCGAGGGCGTGAAAACGACCGCCAGCGGTTTGCAATATGAAGTGGTCAAAGAAGGCGACGGCGCAGTGCCCAAGGCCGAAGACACCGTGAGCGTTCACTACCACGGAACTTTGATCAATGGCACCGTTTTCGACAGCTCGATCGGCAATGACCCTGCCACCTTCCCGGTCGGCGGCGTGATCCCAGGCTGGACCGAAGCGCTGCAACTGATGAAAGTCGGCAGCAAATACAAGTTGTTCATCCCTTCCGCCCTTGCTTATGGCGACAAGGCCGTGAGCCCTGAAATCGGACCCAACACCACCTTGATCTTTGAAGTGGAGTTGTTGAAAATCGACGACAAAAACGCGGCTCCTGCTCCTGCTCCAGCGAACTAAGCCTTTACGGCTCTGACATCAACGTTTGATGACTGCGGGTGGGGCTCTGGCTCCATCCGTTGTTGTTTAGCTAACCTCACCTCATTTCATCTGACCATGGCCAACCTTTTCCGCTGGCTGGCCAACGTGCCGTTCAAGCTGCATTGGTTTTTTGTATTGTTTCTGGCGTTCGTGCTGCCTTGGGCAACGCGCAAAACGCCCAATCCGGGAGAGTGGTTTCCGTTTTCCAACTTCCCGATGTATTCGAACTTCGCGGAGACGGCCTATTACGTGTTCATCTCGGATTTGGATGACAATCCGCTGCCGATGGCGGGTCTTTTTGCGGTTCCTTCAGGAGTCAAAAAAGCCTACGATCAAAAGCTGAAGGAGCGCGTGGAAGAACTAAAAGACGAAGCGAAATCGCGCGGGGAAAGATACCGCAAACGCATCGTTCAAATGGACGGGGAAGAGTGCCGGCCCGCCGGGGACGCGACTTTGCAGCAGTTGCTTGATTCACGTCGCGACAAGGGGCCGCTGGCGGGATATGCGGGTTTCCGACTGTATCAAGTGGACATCACGCTTGACGATGAAGGCCAGATTGTAAAAAGAACCAAACTGGTTGGGGAGGTGCGCCAATGACGGGAGCCAAACTCAAATCGCAAACCTTCGTGCAACGGGCGTGGCATTTTCTGTTCGCCCATGAGCCGATGCGGCATGCGTGGTGGGAGATGGTGCTGATGCGTTTTGGCGTCGCGATGGTGACCTGGTCATCCATGAAGTTCTTGCCGTCGCCTCTGCATTCCCAGCCGGTGCCCCATGGGTTGGCGGCATGGGGGGTGGATTTCACCTGGCTGAGCGATCCAGAGCTGTGCGCGTGGTTCGTGCCTTTTTGCGGGGTGAGTTTGCTGTTGTATATCGTGGGTGTCTGGCCAGTGCTGACACTGATCGCCCCATTGCTGGCCATCGTTGGTCAGGGCGTGTTGAGCAACTCTCAGGGTGCGATTCATCACACCAGTCAGGTCATTGCGGTCGCGCTTCTCGCAGGCTGGCTGGCCGGGGTGTGGTCGGTGGTAGCAAGGCGGTCTAACAAGCCCTTGCCAGGTGCATTCAACCCGCAGCAATTGGGCCTGGACTGGATGCGACAGATCCTGATCGCGGGTTATGTGGTTTCAGCCTTGATGAAGCTCATCGACAGCGGTGGCGACTGGCTGGGCAACACGCCGTATTTCGGCCTGCAGATTGAGAAATCGACTGGCATGGCTTTTCACGCCAATCTCGAACCACCGGAAAATGCCGCCTGGCTGGCCCAATATTTTATTGATCACCCGCTGATGGCGAAGATCACCATTGGTTTTGGTCTTCCTCTGGAACTGTTCGCCTTTCTGGCACTGTTGAACCGCCGCATGGCGTTGTTTTTTGGACTGGCCTTGTATGCTTTCCACACCATCATCACAGAGGTCATGCACCTGGGTTTTGCCTACAATCGGATGCTGCTGCTGTTTTTGTTCATCAATCCGGTTTGGTGGTTGGTGGAATTCGCACGCGCGATTCTTCGCCGATTTTCCCGTCCCCGCAAGTTCGATGCCGATGCTGCTGGCGTTCCATAAACCGTTTGGCGTGCTGTCGCAGTTCAGCAAGGAACATCCCTCGCACCGCACCCTCGCGGAGTTCGGATTTCCAAAGAACGTGTATCCGATCGGCAGGCTGGATGCGGATTCGGAGGGGTTGCTGCTGCTGAGCGATGAGGCAAGTTGGAACGACCGGTTGTTGCATCCGCGTCATGCGCACGAACGGACCTACCACGCGCAGGTTGAAAAGGTGATGACCGAGGAGGCTCTGGCGAGTTTGCGCAAGGGGGTGAAGTTGCCGGATTTCCAAACGCTGCCCTGCAAGGCAGAATTGCTGGCGGAGCAGCCTGCCCACGGACCACGAATTCCGCCGATTCGGGAACGCAAATCGATTCCGACCAGTTGGGTCGCGCTGACTTTGATCGAAGGAAAGAACCGTCAGGTCAGGCGGATGACGGCAGCCGTCGGATTTCCCACCTTGCGATTGATCCGCGTATCGATCGGTGGACTGAAATTGGAGGCGCTTCGGCTTGGCCCGGGAGAATGGAAGGAGCTTGGGAAGCCAGAGCTGGATAGAATTTTCTGATATCCGGCAGACAAAAACAAGGCGAATCTTTTTGCGATCCCCGTCCCGTTGGGACGGATGTTAACTTCTCTTTGGGCTTCGGCTCGTTTTTGAATCGCTCTCACCCCGTCTTGTGCCGAAACCCGGTGGGCGTCTCCCCGTGCTCGCGCACGAACGCCCTCGTGAATGCACTGAAACTGGTATACCCCACCGCCAACGACACTTCGCTCACCCCCAATCGCGTGGAGTGCAACAACGCAGCCGCCCGTTCCATTCGCTTGCGGCGAAGATACTGAGGCATGCTGCAACCGACCTCAGCAGAAAAGAACCGGCTCAATTGAAACGCATTGCAGCCCAACTCCTCCGCCAAAATTTCCAGCCCGGGAGGATTCTCCAAATCCCGCTCCAATAGAAACGTAGCCCGCTGCACCAATTCCCGGGCCGATCTTTCTCGATCCATCGATCCATTGCCTTCGTTTCCCATCTTCTGCTCGCCAAGGCAATAAAAGGACAACGCCGCCAGTTCCATCACCTTGGCCCGATACCACACCGGCAAAGAAACCAGATGGGATGGCGGTTGCGTCAGTTGCTGGGCCAACGACAGCACATCCTGCCCCACCTCAAATGGCCCCAACATCTGGCCATCGGCAGCCTCCAACAATCCCTCCACCTCCGTCCGCAAGGGCATCCCGCCACCCATTATTTTGATCGCCTCCTGGGTGACCTCCAAAATCAATAACCGATGCCCTCCGCTGGCCAACCAGACCGGTCGCGCCGCCCCGTTTAGCATCAACGCCTGCTCTGCTCCCAGGATCTTTTCGTCGTCAGCAATAATCCCTCCAAGCTTCGTCGCTCCAGCCAGGCTCAAAGCAAACACCGCAGCCGATCTGCTCAAATCAACATCAAGTCGCTGGTCCCGCCTACACCGCCCACGCCAGATCGACAAACAATAACCATCGTCTGCAAGGTCGCCCGCCATGCGATGCAAAGATAAAGAAGAATGTGACGGCGGGTGCATTCTTGCGATTGAGTCGCATGTGCATACCGATGTCAACAGGAATGCCTTCTTTTCCTCCGCTGAATTCTCCTCAAGCCAATCTAGCGCTTGCGCCAAAAGGCCACCCCTATTCCCGCAAGCATCAGCAACATCGCTCTCGATGGCTCGGGAATCACCGTCGTCGTCACCTCTATGCTGCCCATGCTAAACGACTTGAAACCGGTGAGCGGAGCGACCGCACCGGCATTCTGCACCGCCAGCAGCAAAGCCGAATTTCCCACGTTGGCCGTCCCAGTTCCCCACTCAGCCGCTGTGCCCAAGGACCAGGCTCCCTCGCCTTCATACAAAATTCCGCTGTCCGAATACAAAATCAGTTCCCAGGAATCAAAATCCACCACCAAATCAAAACCGGTGATTGCCGAAGCCAGCCCGCTCAAATTCACCGCTGAAGAATTTGGATCGGCCGAAGGCGCATTCAACTTCGTTCCCAGTCTTGCCCCAAGTCCGTTGTTGTTGATTTCCAACGCAAAACCGTCATTCGCTCCAAAAAACGATCCGTTTTCTGAAACCAGGCCCAGGCGAAACCTGCCCGCCGTCGCCGGCTCATAACTCCCCGTTCCAAACAGGTCAAATTCGCGCACCGAAATCTGCACGGTGGAAGTGAATGGATTCAACCCGGACGTGGTGTTGATCCGCAAATTGTTGGAAGTAGACGCCGTGCTGTTTTGAGTTCCTACCGTCAAAATTCCACCTGCCTCTGAAGCATTGGTCGCCGAATCCAATGACCAGTTTCCAACGGTCGAAAAATCTGGTGTGCTAATCGTCCCGTTGTTAAACCCATCCTGCAAAACCACCGCCCCGTTTGCGCCCCAAGCCACCATCACAACACAGGCACCAATCAAAGTTCCCAAGCGGAACCCCATGCAAAAACGACGCTTCATGATCAACTAATACGTTATCCAGCAACTCGGTGCATGCATAAATCGTTGATATTGAGGCAAAATCTCTCACCGCCTTGAGCCCAAGAGCCATCAACCGTTCCAACAATTTCTCTCCCAGCTTCCATTGCACTTGGCAACCGCCTCCCGTTCCGCCAGACTCGCGCCATGAATTCTTCGCCTCTCTCGCGTCGCCGACTTCTCCAGTCCAGCGCCTTTGCTGCCGTTGCCACCTCCCTCCACCACCGACTCTCCGCCGCCGACGTCGCTGCGGGTTCCGAGTTGAAGGGCCGAATCAATCATTCCGTCTGCAAATGGTGTTACTCCAAAATTCCGCTCGATGACCTCTGCACCGCCGGCAAAGCCATGGGCCTCAGTTCCGTCGAACTGGTTGATCCCCCCGATTTCCCCACGCTGAAAAAACACGGGCTCACCGCCGCCATGGTCAGCTTCCCAACCATTGCCGGGCCTTCTGATCCAAAAGTCGGCCGCATAGAAAACGCCTTCAACGACCCCGCCAATCACGACCTGCTCATCCAGGCCTACGAACCCCTCATCAAAGCAAGTGCCGAGTTCGGAGCCAAACAAGTCATCTGCTTCTCCGGCAACCGCAATGGCATGGATGACGAAGTCGGGCTGAAAAACTGCGCCGAAGGCCTCAAAAAACTGCTGCCCATCGCCGAGAAACACAAGATCACCCTCGTCATGGAACTCCTCAACAGCCGCGTGAACCACAAGGATTACATGTGCGACAAAAGCGCCTGGGGCGTCGCCCTCTGCAAAGAAATTGGCTCCGAAAACTTCAAACTCCTCTTCGACATTTACCACATGCAGATCATGGAGGGCGACATCATCGCCACCATCAAACGCGACCACCAATACTTTGCCCACTACCACACCGGCGGCGTTCCCGGCCGCGCTGAAATCGACGAAACCCAGGAACTTCATTACCCCGCCATCATGCGTGCGATCGTCGAAACTGGTTACAAGGGCCACGTCGGCCAGGAGTTCATCCCCAAACGCGAAGACAAACTGGCCTCCCTCAAACAAGGGGTGCAGATCTGCGACGTTTAAACCAAAGTTCTTGGTTCTTCGTTCTTGGTTCTTGGTTCTCAAACAGAACTCAATTCCAAACGCACCAATAGTTCCAACAACCCCCGCATCATCCTGCGTCCACATAACCAAGAACCAAGAACCAAGAACAGTATTTATCGAATGATCACCGCCACCGCCCTGCGCAAACGCTTCACCAGCGAACGCCTGGCGCTGGATGACGTCAGCTTCTCTGTCGAAAAAGGGCAAATCGTCGGCCTGCTCGGACACAACGGAGCTGGCAAAAGCACCATCGTCGGCATCATGCTGGGCATGGTCCGACCCGACCACGGCGAAGTCATCCTTGGCGGCATCTCCGTGCAACGCCACCGCACCCAGGCCCTCCGTCAGGTTGGGGCCATCTTCGAAGCGCCCAGCTTCTACGAATACATGACCGGCTGGCAGAATCTCCGCGCTCTCTGTGCCTTGAGCGGCTGGTGGATCGATGCCGAAGTCCATCGCGTGCTCGAACTCGTGCGACTCAGTGATCGCATCCACCACAAGGTCGCCACTTACAGCCATGGCATGCGTCAGAGGCTCGCCCTCGCCCAAGCACTGCTGCCCATGCCACGCATCCTGCTGCTCGACGAACCGACCGACGGACTCGACCCCGAAGGCATTCACGAATTTCGCTCCACCATCCTGAAGCTGCGTGAAGAACAAAACCTCACCATCCTGATGAATTCCCACCTTCTCAGCGAGGTCGAGCTGATGTGCGATCGCTGCGTCGTCCTGCATGGCGGTCGCAAGATTTACGAAGGCGAAGTCCCTTCCGATGGCGGACTCTCCGCCGCCCAACCTCGCTACCAACTCCTCACTCCCAACCCCAACCTCGCCGCCGCAACGCTGAAAGCCCTCGGTGCCCCCTACGATCCATCCAGCCACCTCGTTTCTTTGCCCGGAGGAGTCAGCGGTCCCCAGCTCCTCGCGCGCCTCGTTCAGGCAGGCGTTCCCATCGATTCATGGAGCCCCTTTCGCCAGACGCTGGAAGACTGGTATCTGCAACTCACCCATTCCGATCCTGCTTCAAACCAACAACCGCCTTCCCCATCCTCATGAAGCAATTCCTCTGGCAATGGGGTGCCGAACTCCGCAAAATGCTCGCCCGTAAACGCACCTTCCTCGGGTTCGGCGCGTTTCTGGCCCTTGAGGCCATCCTTCTGGTCGTGTTCCAACTCGATGGCGTGGAAAGATTCTTCCGGCGCATGATCTCAACCCAGGGCGAGTCCTTTGATTCCTACTTCTCCGCCCTCACCCTCGCCTATCTGGTGGTGCGCATGGCCATCTTTCTCCTCGGCGGCATCTATCTGACCCTCGTCGCCGGCGACGTCGTTGCCAAGGAAAGCGAAGACGGCAACCTGCGCCTGCTTCTTACCCGACCCATCAGCCGCACCCGACTGCTCGCCATCAAGTTCGCCAGTTGCCTCGTCTACTGCTTCGTTCTCATCCAGTTCATCGCCTGGAGCGCCCTGTTGCTCGGCGTCATCGTGCGCGGCTGGGGCGGCGGCCTGTTTGCCTTTGCCCCTGAGCAGGAATTCATGGCCTTTTACGATGCCCGCGAGGGTCTCTGGCGGTATGCCCTAAGCACCATAACGCTCTCGGTCAGCATGAGCATGGCGTGCTGCATCGCGTTCTTTTTCTCCTGCTGGCGCATCAAACCCTCCGCCGCCACCATCACCGCCCTTTCCTACCTCTTTCTCGACATGATCCTGCGCGAAAGCGGTTTCATGCACAACTACCGCCACCTGCTCATCACCCACTACATGAACGTGTGGAGCATGGTGCTGTTTGAAAACATCCCCTGGGCGGTGATCCTGCGTCATTACGCCATCCTCGCCGGCATCGGGCTCACCCTTTTCGTCGCCGGAGCCGCCATCTTTGAAAGCCGCGATCTAAAATCCTGACGCATCGACAACCACACTTTCCGAATTTCCCGCTGGCCAAGCCCGCAACCTCCGCCTACAACTTGAACGTTAGCAGATCTCAAAAAGCCGTTGTGGCGAAATGGTAGACGCAACGGACTTAAAATCCGTTGATGAGCGATCATCGTGTGGGTTCGAGTCCCACCAGCGGTATTTTAATTAGTTGATATTGAGCGACTTGCGCATCCTATCCCCGTGAGGGGTGGTCGTCGGATGCGAACCAACGCGAACTGAAAAGCATCAAAACGAACGGATTTAAGCGGACAATAAGCGGATGGTTTTTTCAAAGGTGCACAGACAGCGACCCCCAATCAATTTTTCGGTCACCGACGTCTCCAACCTCATTTCTCGCCTTGGAATGCTGTGAGGCTGTTGTGGCAGTAGGGATCTTGTTCTCAGAATTCGAATCGCTGAGCCTAAAGATCAGCTCGTCACCTTCAAATCCATATCTTTGCGCAAATCACGCAAGGAGCACAGACCACCAAAATCCGCTCCACGCATGGCCCGCGCCCCATCAGCACGCTTCGATCCAAATCGATCCCGCTGTGCATTGAACACCCGATCCACAAATCCCCGGCTGCCAATCACCGCCCCATCCACAAAATACCTCACCCGGCAGCGCAACATTTCCCCTCGTGTCAGACACCCCTTTCTTGCACGTTCCGCTTCCACTACCACACGATCAAATCCCTTCCGATTGCCTTTCGCTCCTTTTCCCAACGCCGATTGCATCACACGCGACTTCTCATCCCCCGTGTCGGCCGATCCGTAGATCTCCACTCGGTAAAGGGCCATTGCCTTCAAACCCTTCGGTAATCGCAAGTCTGCATGTGCCATCACCTTCTCGATGCCCCGCACCGCCACCTTCACCCCGGCCACGGCCGCTCCATAGCCACACCAGCGATAGTCCTTGGGATCGTCCACCAACCCCGCTCGCACCGGATTCAAATCGATATACGCCCCCACCATCGCCAAGGCATTCAAATCGCCTTCCACCAGCGTGCTGCGATAACGGTCTTCCCACAACGTTCCCCGCCGACCATGTCGCTTGTTATACCACTGCGTAAAACGCTGTTTTAGCGTCTTCATGAACTGGCTGATGTCCCACATGCGCGACAACCACCCATCGATCACCCTCTGTGCTGCTTCATGCGCACCTGCTGCACGGAACTGCCGAATCTGCTCCTCAATCATCCACGCCCGTTGTTTGCCGTGACACCCAGCAATCAGCTTTAACAAAGCCTCTTCTGACATTCCCTCCTCAGGCCGCTTTCGCACCTCCACCAAAAGATGGAAGTGATTGGACATGAGGCAATAAGTCAGCACCCGCACTTGGCAAACCCCTTCATAAAGCCGCATCAGCGACACAAATTCCGCCCTTTCTTCATCGCCAAGCACAAACTGCCGATCCACCACTCGCGAAACGCAGTGGTAATGGGCAACCTCCCACTCCTTGGGAGCTTTGAGCCGGGATTGACGCATGACGTGAGCGTAGCCAGATCAAACATTAAGGCAAGCGCTCTCTTATTAAGGGACAGACACTTACTTTCGGGCGAGAGTAGCGGTAGTGGGCATAAAAAAATTTACATCCTTGCCACACCGTCAAGTGATAACTTCAACTAAGTGTGCTGCACGGCATCGCCTCAGTTAGTTGGAGTGTTTTGAATCCCTGATGCAGCGACCCGCCTGCGCCTTCAAGAGTCCTCAAAAACCCCCGGTTGGCAGGAAATCGTTCCCAATATTGGACACTGTTCCATTTCTTATTAAGGGACAGACACTCTATTTTCAGCATAAAATACTCACCCAATATAGAGAACAGCGCATTTATTCGTCTGAAATAACGATGCGGGCAAGTAAGTCGCTGAAGGTGTCTGCAACTTTTCGGGAAGTTGTTCGCCCTCCATAATAGTTGATGAAGTGAAGGGAGTTTTCGCGATCGATCACATAAAGGTTACCCAACTCACAATCTGCGATAGGCAACACGCAGTCCCCTCTCAAATCAGCATGTATTTCTAATTTGGAGATCACTACATCGGCTCCGAAGAAAGCTAGAATAGGTAGCTCCACGTTGCCATCAACCAAGCCACCTACAAATGCGCCTCCATACTCACAAGCGAAGACTCGGTAGTCCTCTGGCAGTGTGCGTCCCAAAAACTGTTCGATACTAGTGATGTCTGTTTGAGTAAACGGAGTGGCTGGTTCAATTCGCGGGTCTAACATTAGGTTCCTCCTCGTAGTTGTTGTGCTCCTCCTGAGTGGTGAAGGCTATGAATGGGAGCGGGCACGATCTGAACTTCTTCTCCACCAGCATGGTGTAGGCGAACTTTTTGGGTCGAAAGCCACTCCTTCAGAGCTCGCTGCGTCATTTTGGCCTGAGATGCCATCTGCTGCAACATCAATGTTCGATCACCACCAGGATCTCCGGTTAGCCCGGGAACCCTAAATGTGCTCGAGATCCCACCCGGCCCTGGAACGGCGTAATCTCTAAAGTCGGGAATGCCATTTCGCCATGGGACAGTAGAACCGCGCGGAACTCCCATAACTGCAGCAATATTGTCCGACAACGCAAAAGCAGAGTTTCCAACATCTCCGACAAATCGACCATTGCCGACTGCTGGCATCTGGAATCCAGGGGGCGGGGTCCACCTTGCAGCACTATTTGCCGTAGTCATAGAGCTGGCAACTGTAGGGCCTCTTATTGCCCCGCTGTATGCAACCGCAGTGCCCATAACGGCGTCTCTTAGCCCAGTGGACACACCAGCACCTACATCGTAATACCCGTATCCAGCATAATGATTTTTAAGGGTTTCCAGGTCTTTAATACCCTGAGCACTTGACGTGTAGCTGCTGCCGTGCACTGCTTTATCTGCCCAATGAGTAATCTGCAACACTCCCTGAGCTCCGCCCACGGCAGTATTGATTACACCGTCACTCAGGTATGCTGCTGTTGCATTAAGATCACGCCAAGTGCCATATGCGAAATCGGCTGCCGAAGTCTTAACATTTCCCCAAAGGCCGCCACCCGAGGACAGACTGCTCTGAGTCGGTGGTTTATACGAAAAAGTCGGGATTTGCGGTGCTTCGTTTAAAAAGCGCTGATACCTCCCAGTAGGATCTACAAAATTCACCGGATCACCACCTGAGAACGAATAAAGATCCATGCTGGCACTATGTCCCAGCGGATCCGGCGACAAGAATCGACCGCCCGTTGCATCATAATACCGGGTGCCCATGTGGTAGTAGCCCGTTACATCCATCCTTCTGCATTGCCAGCCGAGGGTGTGAATGACAGCGGCCCCACTATTCAGAGTGTAGGTGGAACTGCCCGCAGCAGGTCCATACGCCTGCGAACGTGTCATGCTCCAGCGGGCCGTCATGGTGGCGACTTCTACATGAGCCGTGATGTGACCATAATAATTATCGATCACGGCGGTCTTGGCTCCATCGGTTTCTTCCACCAATGCCTCGAGTCCGCCTATGCCATGCAATCCCCCATAAGTTCCATTGGCATCCGGACCATGCACCTTCCAAGTTCGACGCTCACTGCCTGTCACCCCGATCTGCCGGGTCTCCACAGCGATTTCTAGGAACTCGACCAATGGGTCATACCATGAGCCTTCCTCAAATGCAGCTCCCTGAGCGACATTGGCTCGAACAATCTGAGTGATCGTGTTTACTCGGCGGCCTAGGCCATCATACCTGGCGGTCCAATCATAGCCGTGACTGTTCAAGTCACGCTCCAACACTTGGATCAGGCGTCCTTGACCATCCCAGGTCAGGCTCTGTGTGCGCACCGTGGTAGAGCCAGTGGTCCAGATTCGCTCAATGAGATTGCCCTCTTCGTCATATTGGTTTTGCACCTCAAGCAGATTCCGCTGCAGTGTGAAGGCGGTCTGTGTGCTGGTGCTAAAGTTTCCACTGGGATGATCCGCCCTGGCATGCAACTTGTAATTGCCCGGCCACAAGCGCATCGGCGCGCGCCACGCCCCCTGCTCATCTAATGGGCCCGGGTGGCTCACCGGACCGACGGAGGCTCGTGACGATTCCGAATTCGCATGTTCCAATGCGAGGCTGACCTTGAGCGCCCCCAGAGAAATTCCCTCTGCATCAAAATCGCTGGCTTGGTGGTTCGACTGCTCACGCAGGATTCGCGCGAAATTATTGGTGGCGCCGTTGTCCGAAACATTCACAAAGGATTTAAAATCCGCTGGTGCCGCTGCGCCCTGAATTGCGCTGGTTCGAATGCCCAGGCCAGGATGTCCTTGATCATAGGCATAACTCAGGCTGCTAGATCCACCTTGAGCAAGCGCAAATCCTTCATTAACCAACCGGCGGCGACCCAGATCATAATTATAGGAACGTCCATCGGTCCAGGCAGCCATTGCATCGTTCGGCAACAAACCGTGCTGTGCTGAGTAGGAAGCCTGACGGTCATCGTCCAACCATGTAAGCCCCTCCGCAAGCACCGTGCCCGTGACACCCGTTATCTGAGTAGTGGTCGAAGTCACACGACCGCGGACATCCCGACTGGTGACATTATAGTCCCGCCACGCGTTGTTGCGGGAACTGATAAGACCATTGGTCTGGTAACTGTAATTAAAATTGTTCCCGGCAGAGGTGACGCTTTTCAGCATGCCATTTGCCTGCCATCCAAAGGTGTAGCTCCCACCTGCTGCACTCCCCAGACGGGGAACGCCATTGCCAACTGCAAGTGAATCACGCCGTCCAGCAGCGTTGTAACCATTGGTCAAATGGCGCTGAACCGTGCCATCTAAGCTGACTTTCTCATCGCCAACGCGGCCTTGTTCATCGTAGACACGATTGATAATGGAATAGCCAGCTACCGTGTCCTCCCGCAATGCCGTCACGAGGCTGCGAGGATCATCATAGGCAAAAGTGCGTTTGACATAATCGCTCTGACCCGCAGTGCCGACAGTGTAGGTGTCTGGTCTGCGCCAGTCATCATAAGCATAGGTATGATGACGGTAGGCAGATGAAGTGACCTGCTGCTCAAAGTAATGGAGTAGACCTCCATCCTTGCCGACATTTGCCGGATGATAGTGATACACATAATTTCGCGTGCTGGAACTGCCTGATTTGAGTGATTTTTCTATAATGCGGCCTGCTGCATCAAACTTTTGGTGTTCCACCAGGCCACCTACAACCGGTGGCTGCGAACCTCCTGCTGCGGCCCCGGGCATTCGTCGTTCAACAATGTATCCCACAATATTGTTGGAGCCATCGCGGACATAGTCATAGAACATCGCCACCTTGGCTCCGTCCGGCATGGTAGTTCCCAGCGGGCGCCCCAAGCCGTCAAAAGTGCTCTTAGCCAGAGTGCTGTCAGCACCGCCGATACCGTCCAGATTCCCGGTGGTAAAAGTCCGAATTTCATTGGCCAACATGTCATATTCGTTTCGCACGTAGCCGCCTCCCTGTTTTATTTCCAGCACAGTGGCACCAGCAGTGTCTGTGAAGACGACCGAAGACTTGATGGCCTCGCCACCCACTCCTGAAACGGTCTGAACTGCATTTTGACCTTTGATCCTGCTGGAACCACCGGGGACAATAGGCTCATAGTCCGTGGTTAGCTGACTCACCACGGCACCCGCGGAATCTAGGGTTTGTGACAACACTGGACGCCCCAGTGCATCATGAGTGGTCACCGTTTTCTCATTCAAGGCATTGTAGGTCATGGCCACCACACCCGCCGCATCATAAATGTGCCCGACCGCAAGGGCAGGGTTAGGCGCTCCAGGAGTGTGCGGCTGCGTCGTCTGCAATACGCGCCCGAGTTTGTCGTAGGCGCTGGTTATCTGATAACCGGCTGCATCTGTAGCGCTCACCACTTGTCCACGGGCATTTGCAGCAACAACCTGAGGAAGTCCCAACGTTGCGCCTGTGACATTTTTGGTCGTCTTGGTTGCCGTGCGAGCCGCATCGTCATAGGTATGAAGCACATAAGTATGCGAAGTTAGTGGCTCCTTCTTCAAACGCCCGTCCAGATAATATTCCCAATACAGCACGGTGCCGTCTGGGTTCTCCTGCTTCCAAGGGCTTCCCGTCTGCGTATGGAAAGTTTTGGTGATGCCCCCCGTCGGGCTGGTCACAGTGACTGATTTGTCACGTGGAATATTGTTCCCATCCAGCTCATAATTAAAGCTGGCAAACGTTGACGCCAGCACAGTCCCGGCGGCCTGCCAGTCACCCTGATAGGCATGAACCTCTATATTACGACCCGCACCGTCATATTTCATGCGAGTGGTGTTCCCATGCGGATCAGTGACTTTAACCAGATCACCAAACAGGCTGTATGCTTTCTTGGTGGTGGCATACAGTTCTGGCCCGGGCACTTCTTCAACGCCCGTCCCATCCGCTTTGGCGCGGCTACGCCACATGACTTCCTCCACCACGCGACCCATGCCGTCATAGCGAGCAAAAGTGTAGTCTTCAGGGGCAAAACGCGGTCCGTCGGTCCACTCTACCTCACCGTTCTGGTTGTAATAAACGTAGTTCCAGCCCACCTGTTTACCGGCAGCGTCCAGACGCTCCTCCCAAATGCGGCGGCCCATGTTGTCATAAGAGTAACGTGTCTTTCTGCCAGCGGCGTCTTCGCTCTCCAATATTTCTTTGCGTTGGTTGTAACGATAGCGAGTCACCACGTTCGGAGCCACACTGCTGTCGGAGCCACTATAGGCAATCTGTTGGATCGGCAGACCTGAGCGGTCATAGGACCAACTAGTAACCGCCACGTCTCCATCGACCCCAGAACTGGTGGAGATGGTTAGTCCTCGACCAAAAGGCACAACTCCCCCCCCAACTTCGCCATAGGTGTTAACTGACTTCGTGATCACTGTTGAACCGAGCGAAATCGTCGTTTCGGTTGGCAGATATGGATCTAGCGCGTAGCCATAGATGACATTTGTAACTTTACCCGTAGCAGCGCCCGTGATTGGGTCCGGTGCTGTTTGGCGGAATGGCAGGTGTAGACTGTTGTATTCTGTGGTCGAAACGGCAGTTTCGGTGGTGGCTGGGTTGCCATCCAGATCACCTGTGACAGAAGTCTCAACAGGGTTCCCGCTGGCGTCGTATTTGTAGTTAGTGATCAATCCACGTTGGTCAATTGTGCGCTTAATGCTGCGACGATAGCCACCTGGCTCGGTTTGCGACACGGTGTCAGGATAGTATTCCGTAGTGGTAGTGTATCCCATGGGGTCCACCACCTTGGTCAGCCTGTTATCCACATAGTGATATTCCGTCTTGCGATCATAGGCATCGAAGACCTCCACATAACCGGTGCTGAGCTTGGTGGTGGTATCGGTCACCAGGTTGGAATAGTTGAACCGGGCACTGAGGCGAGGTTCATAGGATTCCGCCACCGGGTCATTGGCATTGGCCACCGGAACAGGCTGGTCCACTGCAGTGCCGGTGCCAGGTTTGCCGACGTTACTGAATTGGCGGAGCACCCGACGGGACTCAGCATATTTGGTCGGATCTGAAGCCTTTCGCTCGTATTCATTGATGAGGACACGGCCTTCCGGCTTGATTTCCTTCACCAAGAGGTGGGTCGAGATCTTCTCGGTCCGCACAGGAGAACTATTGGCTACCGTTTCATCCTGGAGAGCATACTCATAGACCTCTTTTGAGCCATCCGGACGCTGGACTTCAATGAGATCACCGTAGTTATTGTATCGGTAGTGTATTCGTCGACCATCGCTGGCGAAAGCTTCAGTGACGCAACCCGAGACATTATAATAGAAACCAACGAAACTTCCACTGCTACTCAAGATACGCTTGAGCATTCCATAATCTGAAGTGTTTGGGGTGGTGTAATAGCTAAACTCGTAATAGTTGCCGGAATGATCGTGCCAACGGTTTAAATAAGGACGCTGTCTTTGAACAGTAGTGCTACCGCTAGTGACAGGGAACGACCTCACTTCATACTCGCGCAGGCTGCCGTCATGGCCTTTCAATCGATAAAGCGTCTTACCGTTGGCTGTGCTCAATTCAATGAAATTGTGATGAAGTCGCCCGTTTTCGGTATTCTGCAATTCTGGGTTGTCCTCCCATCTGACCACCCATTTGTTGCTGGAACCGACACGGGTGTAGGCTACGACGTTTCCGTCCATTTCGGCGGCGTAGATGTTTGCCCCGGTTTCATCAACCAAGAGATACGGCATCAGCGACGATTTCCATCCGTATCCAAAGTCATTTCTCGTGGTATTGCGACTGCCATAGTTTCTCCGAATCTGCAGCGGCATGCCTCCCGCCAACGTAAGATCAACCGTGTCATGATAAAACTCACCTGTCAGCACGTTGACTGGATCGCTCACCATGTTGGATGCGGTGTTCACAATCCCTTTCAAGAAGTTGCCATGATTTGTCACATATCCTGCAATGGTTTGCTGCGCGGCAGCCGTAATGGAACCAACGGATTTATGAAACACCGATTGGGCATAGGATTGAACAACAACTGGGTCCAAGAGCGCGGCATAGTTAGCAAAGAACGGAAAATAGGAAATGAAACTTTTGACCGTCGCCACAGCGCTTACGATCTGTGGTATCGAGGGCGTTGGTGGCTCTTTATAAGTTACAACCAAGTTCCCCAAGCCCGTGAAGTGCATCACCGTGTTGACAACCTTAACGGCTGCCGCGGCCACATTCAAATATGCAGCAAACGCACCGTTGAGCGATTGACCAATCAGCGCCCCTCCTTCCGATCTGCTTAGAATCAACGTTCCTACTCCATTCCATTCAGACACACCAGATGCATTCTCAGCCCCATTCACCGGGCCGGGGGTCATATAAATCGTCGTGAAATCACGGTCGTTATTCAACGTTGAAAACGCTGACTGAACACTTTGCCACTGGGGACCCGCCCAGTCTTTTAGTGACTTTGTGGTTCCTTTGAATGTGATTTGTGTATTGCCTTTGGTGATGTAATCCTCAGGTCTCAATTCGATGATATTCGCAACAGGCGTTCTCCGAAGCAGATCGAGAGTCGAAATTGCATTGGCTTTCTGATCTGGAAAGAACCGGTTAATCGTTAAGTGCTCCTGAGCTGAAATTTCACTGATGATGAATGGAGTAAACCAATCAGCAATCATCTTATTCTGGCCACCTGAATCTGGCCTCAAGTCACTTCCGCCCGCAGCCACGTTTCTTACAAAAGACATGTCTAGGATTGGATAACCCTGCTCGTAAGTGACGGGGTTGGTGTTCACTAGCTTCGCCCCAAGAGTCCCAAATCCAAAGGCCCGAGTTGACACATGTGTCACTTTGAAGAGTTTCGAGGCCTGATCCCAGGCGCGCGCCATGTTCTGATAATAACTTAGGCCCATGGTGTAAGCTATATTGTTTCTTGCCACTTCGGCACTAGGGGACGAAGCAATATTGTTAGCCCAGCTTTCCTCAGCATGAACGCGCAGCATATGAGGAGTCACTCTACCTGCATTCAGGCACCAAGCATTGAGGTCATGCCGTTTGAAACTAAGAGTCTGCTGTTCAGAAAATTCGCTTACATTTAAGAAGCTTTCACCCAGCGGGGCTCCGGCAACATAACGATGCCTTTTTGAGGTGATTTGCACCTCGAATGCCGCATAGGTCGCTGCTGCGGCCGGCACAGTGATGATTTGATCCTGCCCTAGATCTCCCGCGACACTATACGTGCCTGTGCCTGTTATACCAGAATGGAAAGACTTGGTGCTAATAGTCAAGTTATTCGCGTCCGAACGGAAAATAGTGCGGCGGTTGTGCAGGTCCAGCAGGCGCAAGGGTCCCACCTTCTGCAAATCTGTCTTCACTCCACTTGCATTGATCCCTCTGAATTGGAACTCCACGGTGTCAAACATGCCTGGTCGCTGGCTGAGACGAGCAATGACCGTTGGAGTTTTGGCGGGATCAATATGCCACGGCTGGGGGAAATCCTCCCACATGGCAAAATTATGCTTCCGGTCAACAGCAGAATATCCAAAGTCTGAGATGTCTTTGCCAGGATGGTTAACGCTGATGTGGACCTGGAATTTCCGGATCAGCGTTTCCAATGGCGATTCATCAGCGGCCTGCGTATCGTAGACGGAGGGGTCACGCTTGATATACTTCTGGATCCACGCCATGGGATTGTTGATGTTTTCTGGCATATACTGCCAGAAGTTCAATCCTTCCTTAATCTCGGTATCTTTGAGCCAAGGGAACAGATGAACCCATTTTCCATCTACATATGCCGCCACCCATGGATAGTTCGTCGGGATTTCATGCGGAACATTGGAGGTTCCGTCAGCTTGGAGTGCTCCTTTCACCTGCATCCGTAGCATCTTCGAAAGTGTGCTATCCAATAGCGTCATGCTGTTGGT
This sequence comes from Phragmitibacter flavus, assembly GCF_005780165.1. NCBI lineage: Bacteria > Pseudomonadati > Verrucomicrobiota > Verrucomicrobiia > Verrucomicrobiales > Verrucomicrobiaceae > Phragmitibacter > Phragmitibacter flavus. Next base: position 149,604 of record NZ_VAUV01000004.1, read on the forward strand.
TTCAGGGAAGATGTAGGCGGCAGGATAGCCCGCGCGGCGCAGCAAATAAACCAACAACGCACATTGCTCTGCAGGCGATCCCTGTCTTTCCTGGAAGGTAGCAAGGGCCCCCCGGTTCATGCCACCCGCATTTACTGAAGCTTCCTGAAACTCGCCACGTTCGTTGTATCCGAGAGCGTCGGTCAACTCGATCTCGTTGAATACGAAGTTGGCTAGGGCCATAGGGTTGCGCCCCATGTCCGCCACAAAACCATCAAGAATAGGATGAACGCGTAGTTCAGGGGAATCTCCTAGCGTTAACAGTTCGGTGGTCGCCTGTTCCGATTGACTCAGATAGTCCAAAGCGGCATTCTCACTCACCCCACCCTCCAGGCGACATTCAGCTATTGTGCCGTTGGCACTATTTATCGCGGCGTCCGCGAAAAGCGTAGCGTTGCATGGCGTCAACGACTGATAAAACCGAACGTTATTCTTCCAGTAGCTCACGATCCCGCTCGACTGATCGCGTTGAATCTCAAGGATGTCATCTGCTGAATAGGAACCGAATTCCCCTAAATCCACGCCAGATTCGAATACGCGCAGCTTGCCAGCATTGTCCCCCGCGATTGCGTAATCAATGTCCGTCCGTTTGGTGCTCACTTTGTCAGCCTCGTCCTTGCTCAATCCCACAGATACATGAAGGTTAGATTGAGCAAATCGGAACCACAGTCGTCCTGTGTCCGACAACAGTTTCTGGCTTATGGCTCCAGAATATTGATTGCTAGAGTCTCCTGCAGCATTGGGGTTGCCACTACGCCACAGTGAGCCTGCAACTCCTTTGGTAGCACCGTTAAGATTGATCCAGTTTACTGGTTCCAACCATCCATTTGCAACCCCCTCACCGGTGTTTGTTGGGAGAGTAGCCCCATGAACAGCGCACATGGATACCCCCGCCCCCATGCTGTAGATAGCAGCGTCTGCTACTAAACCACCAAAACTTGGAACTGGTGATGTGTAAATTTTCACTCCATTCTTCCAGTAGGAAATCACAGAGCCTATTCTTCTAATCTGGAACTCATCTGACGGAACATAACTTCCAAATGCACCACGGTCTGCGCCACTCTCGTAAATACGGATCGTATTATTATCCCTAGCGGACATTCCGTATTCAATGTCTTCCCAAAAAGTGGAACGATCATTGACACCCAATCCAATGTTAACAAACTTTCCGGCTGAGTCAAAGCTGAACTTCATTCCTCCATCACCCAAGATGACCTTATCACCGACAGCACCTGAATGACTCAGTGTTGGATCGCCCTCTGCAGAAGGTGCACTGATTTTAATTAAACGTCCATTGGGACCCTCCTGGACACCATTTTCACGAATCCATACTACTGATTCAAAAAAACTTTCGATGTTATTCGGATTCGTTCCATCGCGATATTCTTGTAAATTTGACATTCCATCCCCATCCGCGTCCCCAGTGCCAAGAAAGTCTTCCAAATCGGACAACGTCGCTTCACTTCCTAACTGCGCTATTTCCCATGTGTCTGGCATACCGTCATTGTCCACATCGCCATTGATAATTCTCGCTTTAGAAATAACTGAGTTCACATGATAGAAAGCTGTGTCTATAATTACTGTCCCAGTTGATGACGACGTTGACGTATAAACCAATTGACCGTTTTTTAGGTATTTTACAGTGCTGCCAACTCGCTTGATGGTAGCAACAGTGTCAGCATTCCATGTGCCTAGATTGACTTTAAAAACTCCCTGCTCCCACACTTCAAAGGCACCTGTAGAGTGGAAGAAAATAGCGTGCTCTAATTCTTCAAAAGCCCGTGTCGTGTTCAAGTTGTTCAACCCTACAAGTAAACGGCTACCAGGAATTCCTTGGAAAGTCACACTCCCATCGCCAGGTATCAACTGTATACTCACAGCATCTGCGTCATACGCATTTCCACCAAACGTCTTCTTCAGCCCACCTTCAGCGCCTTGTGATTCCGTATTGATGTGTGAGGTCCACACAATTGATGACGATTTCGATAGATTACTAAGTGGATCGGTTTCATCCAAATATTCCTGCAGATTGGATACCCCATCCCCATCCGCATCCCCTGTGGCAATGAAGTCTTCCAGATCGGACAGCGTTACTTCAATTCCTAGCTGCGCAATTTCCCATATGTCTGGCATCCCATCATCATCCAGATCTCCCGTGATATAATATGCCTCCGTGAGCTCAGCATTTGTTGAGTCTAACGCTGCATCGACCAACAGGGGGCTGGTCGTTTTTGTTGCCGACACGTAAACGATTAATCCATCTTTCCAATATCTTATGGTGTCGCCAATTCGCTCAATGGCTAGAACTGTGTTTGCGTTCCAGTTGCCAACATTAAATTTGTGCGAACCGTTCTCATAAATGCCTAGTGTGCCTGAACTTTGTGGATGCCAGGCATAATCAAGATCTTGCCAAGTGTTGTCTAAATTGACCGCATTGAAACCTAATGCTAGGTGAGATCCGGCTAAACTTTTGAATCTGACTTTGCCATCACCCAAAATCTTCGTTCTCCCGACGGCTCCGCCGTTCCAACCGCCGCCACCTGAAATTTTCTTGAGCCCCCCTAAACTACCTTGGGCGCTATTGACGTGGGAAGTCCAAACAATGGGCTGGAACTGGGATAGATTACTTGATGGATCTGTTCCATCGCGATACTCTTGTAAATTTGACATCCCATCCCCATCCGCGTCCCCAGTGCCAAGGAATCCTTCCAAATCGGACAACGTCGCTCCACTTCCCAGCTGCGCCAGTTCCCAAGAGTCAAGCAACTCGTCACCATCCAGATCCCCCGTCACATAATACGCTTCAGTAGCACTGCTGTTAAGCGTATAGAATGCGGTGTCAACAATCAAAGGCCCTGTGGACTTCGTTGTTGACACATGAACCATATCCCCGTTCTTCCAATACCGCACTGTATCCCCCACTCGTTCAATGGACAGAACTGTATTTGCATCCCAAGTTCCGACTGTCCTAATGGTCGCTCCCGATTCATAGATAGATAGCATGGTTCCACCGTTCTGCGGATGCCAGGCATAATCAATATCTTGATATCCTTGATTCGTGTTCAACACGTTAAATCCCAGCAGAAAGTGGGACCCTGCCGATGCTTTAAATGTAACCCTTCCATCCCCAATGATCTTTTTCACGCTGATCGCGTCGGCATTGTATGTGTTATTGGCTCCACTTGTCTTCATCAGTCCACCTTCGATGCCCTGGCTTGATGTGTTCACGTGAGAACTCCAAACTATAGTCTCCACTTTTGATAGGGCGTTGGCAGGGTCTGATCCGTCCAAAAATTCTTCAAGATCACTGCGACCGTCTCCGTCGGCATCTGTCGACGGCAAATAAGCAACCACGTCGTCATATCCTGATCCCACGGGCAACTGTGCAAGCTCCCATTCATCGGCCAGGCCGTCGTTATCCGCGTCACCAGTGGAGTATCGGCACTGCAAGATTGTGGTGTTCACACTGATTAGAGAACAATCTACCCTAAGTGGCACTGCTGTTTTCTTGGGTGATGTAAACACTAAACGCTTGTCCAAATAGAATTTCACCACTTCATCTACTCGCTCTATCCGAAATTTGGAGGTGGCTGTGTAGGGACCTACGTTGATCACATTATTTCCATTCTCATAGACATAGGCTATGCCTGAGGATGCGGCATGTAGAGCGTATTCGATATCGGTAGTGGAAGCATTATCATTCGCTGGGGTAAGGCCGACAACGAAGCTGGCATTGGTTTGGCCAAAAACACACTCGATTGCCCCATCTCCTATAATTCTCTTGGATGACATCGCGTCTGCATCCCATGCACCAGAACCCGCACTTTTTCTCAGGCCTCCGTTAGTTCCGACGTTTTGCGTATTGCGATGATTAATCCAAACAACGGGCTCCATTTTGCTTAGAGCATTCAATGGCAATGTGCCGTCTTGAAACTCTTGAAGGTTGGACGATCCATCACTGTCAGGATCAGATGTCGGAAGAAACCCGAGAACATCCAGCGGGGTCGCATTCAAACCCAAGTAAGATGCCTCCCAAGCGTCTAGCATTTCATCGCCATCATTATCACCAGTAACGTATCGGCACTCGGCCACTTCACTTCCCGAAGTATAGAATGCTGTATCCACGATGATCGTTTGGAAGTTTTTGGCTGTCGAGGTGTGAACATGAACGTCATCTTTCCAGTAGCTAATGGTATCTCCGACACGCTGAATGGTAAAAACCGTATTGGCATTCCATGAGCCATAGGTCCCTACTGCCGTGGATCCCTCATAAATTTGAAGTGTCCCGTCTGACTTTGGATGCCATGCGTAGTTTAAATCAGAATAGTCTCGGTTGGTATTCACAATGTTGAATCCCACAAGCAAGTGACTTCCGGGTTTCACGCGAAAAGTGACTTTCCCATCTCCAATCAGCTTAAGGGTTCCAATTGCATCCGCGTCATAAGTGTTGTTGGAACCGGATGTTTTGCTCAAGGCACCAGTGGAATCATTGGAGGTAGTATTGACTTTTGAGGTCCAAACAACGGGAAGCGACTTGGAGAATGGATCTGCCGCGTCCGTTTTGTCTATATACTCCTGCAGATTTGTCGAGCCGTCATTGTCATAGTCTGCGCTTGGAGCAAATAGTTCAATATCGGTGATCTCATCCGATAAATCCGAGTTCACAAGGGCAAGCTCCCAAACATCTTCCATCCCATCATTATCGAGATCGGGATTCACTGCACCTTTATATCTTGCGGCTTGCAATATGGAACCCAACGATCTTGCAAATGCGTTTATATAAAGCTTGCCAATACTTGGGTTTAAGGATGAATAGATTGGTTCACCGTTCTTATAGAAGCGGACCAATACTCCGATCCTCTGAATGGAGAAAACATCATTCTCATTGTATGGCACAGCAGCAAGCCCGGGAACAGCAGTTCCATTTTGAATAACATACACTTGGTTTGAGGCGATATTCAAACCATGCACTTGTGTGACTGGTGCAGGCCCCAACGCAAGTGTTCCTGAAGCTCCGGCACGAAACCGGAATTGAACGATCCCGTCTCCATAAAAGACTTTTTCTGCATTCGCTGTTGCGTCCCATGTGCCAGAGACACCGGGAACAACTTTGGTTAACTCCGTTCCGCCTGACCCACCCCCCATCGACGAGAAGTTCCTTAGCTCGTTCCAACGAATTCCCTCGAAAAGATCACCAAAATCAAAATCCACCTCGGGAGCTTGGCTCTCAATCTCCTCAGGAGTTTTGCCATGGTAGGAAGGAGGTAGCGGTTTGCCGTTGAAGTGAGGTGTGTGCACCAGCGTCGAATGCCATGGCTGCGGACTATCGAAGTCCATTGCGTAGAGGTATCCATGCGCCCTCGAATAGACATCAAGGCCGCTTGTATTCTGTGATATGCTAGCGGAAAATGGGTAACTCGCTGTCTCCCCTACCGTTAATGTGCTATTGTAGGCAACGACAAAGCCGTATTCGTCACTCAAGGCTCGATGCGTGATGAAAAGCGGGTAGGTAGTGACATTTCCAAAGGGGCTAGTAGGGGAACCCCATTTTTCCCATTCCACACCGGTAGGGACATATTGAACGGTTGTCTCCAAGATGCCGGCTATCGTATCTTGCTTTTGGTATCCAGCATCCGCAAAGGCTTTCCAATCGGCCGCACGGGCCTCAGAATCAATACCGGGCGTAGCCGCTGGAATATTGGGTAATTGAATTACACTCTCAGAGACATATTGGCCTGTCGACTTATTGTATATTTTAATCACAAGCTCGTCGGCGGTCCAAGCGGGGGATTGACTACCTGCTACCGCCGCAAATCGATAAGCTTGTCCGACATACATAGGCGTGCCTCCAGAAGAGGCGCCGAATGCGGCGATCGGATACCGATATTTATGATAATCCAAGGTCCAAGTGCTCTCGTTGATTTTTTTATATGCGCGCGCCTGTGCCCTTTCAGGCAAACCACCGGCGACAACTGCCTTGCGATACCAAGGTTCGGGACCTTGAGGAATTACGTCTCGAGAGAGGTCCCACCCATTCTGAGCATCCAACGGCATCACGCTCCATGCGCCCACTGGGTTATCTTGAGATGGACTAAAAAGTGTGAAGACAAACACATTGCCCGGCGCAGGCATTCCTGAAGCGTTAATTTGCGGAACATCAACGTTTTCGTATTGCCCTCCAAAGGCAACGGTGAAAACAGGATTGGGACTTGCCGCCTCCTGAACCACGACGATGTCGCCCGGATCAATGTTATTCAGATTCTCTAGCGCACTTCGCATTGTGGATGCCGACGCTGTAACCAAAATTGGCGGAGTAGATTGGCCACCAAAGGAGAGAACAAATGTGCTTGTTGCAGAGCTGTTCCCGAAAACCTCAATATACTGTTTCTCATTTATAGCAGGAATGCCGGTTACGAGTTCAGCTTTCTCGATTGGTGGATCGCCATTCCAACGAGAAAACCACTTCGAGCCTGACTGTTGCGCAGTGGCACTGCTCACCCATAAAACGGCAAACAACGCTATTCTAATTCCCAAATGCTTAAGTGCTTTCATGCGTGGAGGATCAACTGGCTAAAATTATTGCTGGCGTGATTGTTTGAACTTGGACAGCGCATCACGTCGGGCTGCATCACGAGTGATGGGAGTCTCAATTTCTTCCTTAGGTTCAGCTGACTTATTCGAATCTGAAGCGGGCGGCGCTGCTGGAGGTGTGTCAGTCGGTTTGGAAGGCGCGACGCTCACCACCGTGCTGTGTTTCTCTTTGGTCGATTCAGCTGTGCTGTCTGAGTCTTTCTCACTCTTGTTAAGGCTTTTCTCTTCAGTGCATGCGGTCAGTGTTAGGATCAACGCCACCATGCAGGCAAACCGGATTATGATAATATTCATAGAAGGGCGTGTGGAGTCCTAAGGCAGGATAGTCCCAGCAGTCGGAAATGTAATAATAATTCCAAGCTCACCCACGCCCGGATCTCCCGGTCTTGCATCCTCGTTATCCGGGCTTCCATCGCCATCAGAGTCGGCTAACGTTGGGTTGCCCAACAACGAATACTCCCACCCGTCATTGAGACCGTCGTTGTCAAAGTCGCTACCTGCATTCTGCGTGAGACCGCCGAAATGCCGACTTTCCCACCAGTCAGGAAGTTTATCATCGTCGTGGTCGTAGGGAACCGTAATCACCACAGGCTCCGAACGCGCTGAATACGCCCCGTTACTGTCCACACCGATGGCGGTGATTTCAAAATCCCCCCATGTCCAAGGATTGAAGTTAAATTCAAAGGGCGCGGTATCATCCTGCCCCATTAGCACGTCATGATGGTAGAAATACACCGTGCCAGAGCCACCTGACGTAGAGGCAACAATGGTTTGAGAATTTTCCAAGGGAATCGTTGTGGTCGAAGTTGGGGCGGTAACAATGACTTGAGGCGAGGCTCCAAGGAGATTGAGACCCAAAACGCGTTTTGGCGTGTGATTAGCAAATATTTCGCTTAATTGATTGTCATTTGACGATCCCCACGTTATGATATGGCCATCCTCTTTGAGTGCTACACTAAATAGCGAAAACTCATACGATCCTCCAGCCGCGATTTGCAATGCGCTATACAGGCCCTGCACCTGCACCGGCGCGTTTTGTTGGTCATGAGAACCATCCCCTAACTGTCCATACCAGTTGTTCCCCCAGGCCCATGCCGTCCCGTCTTCCTTTAAGGCCAATGTGTGTGTGGCCCCTGCGTCCACCGCCACCACACCACTCAATCCGCTAATGAGTGTGGGTGTAGATTGATTATCATGCGTCCCATCGCCCAATTGACCAGCTCCATTGTTCCCCCAAGCCCATACCTTTCCATAGTTATCCAAGGCGAGTGTGTAATAATCTCCCGCAACCACCGCAACCACTTCGCTTAATCCAATTACTTGTACCGGCGTGGTTTGATCATCATGCGTCCCATTACCCAATTGGCCGTCCCCGTTCCCCCCCCATGCCCATACCGTCCCGTCGGTAGCCAATGCCACCGTATGAGAGTATCCCGCAGCAACTGCCACCGCATTGTCTATCCCAGTCACCTTCACCGGCGCATTATGATTGCTCGTATCACCATTCCCCAGTTGTCCATGCCAATTGGCCCCCCACGCCCATATCGTGCCATCGCTCTTCACCCCAACCGTGTGCGCTCCACCTGCAGCAACCGCCACCACATCACTCAATCCACTCACCTGGACGGGCGTATTTCGACTATTCGTCGTGCCATCGCCTAACTGCCCAGACCCGTTTGCCCCCCATCCCCATACGGTTTCGTCACGTCTCAAGACCACTGAATGGTAATGACCTGCCGCCACCGATCCAACTTCATTCAATCCAGTGACGGGAATGGGCGTGCTTCTATCATTTTGCGTGCCATCGCCCAATTGACCAACCTTATTGCTCCCCCATGCCCATGCTATCCCATTACTATCCACGGCCACGATGTGAGAATCTCCTGCGGCAACAGCGACTAAGCTGCTCAATCTACTCACCTGCATAGGTGCACTCCTATTCGCCACCTTCCCAACTCCTAATTGACCATGTCCGTTATCACCCCATGCCCACAATGTTCCGTCGCTCCTCAATGCGAATGTTTGAAAAAGGCCTGCAGCCACCGCCACTACATCACTTAATCCACTCACCTGGACGGGCGTGTATCGTTGCTCAGTCGTTTCATCTCCCAACTGACCATACCAGTTGCCCCCCCAAGCCCATACAGTCCCGTCACTTTTCGAAACCACGGTGTGATAACCTCCAGCTGCCAGTCCCGTTACATCAGCTAATCCACTCACCTGAATGGGTGTTGTCCCATTTCCCATTTGGCTCGAAATATAGGTTCCAAACTCCCAAACCGTGCCGTCGCTCTTTAATGCAACCGTTTGGTAATCTCCCGCATTAACTGCGATCACGTCGCTTAAGCCACTCACCTGCGTTGGCACCAATATCTGACCCGTAGCCGCAACGGACACATTCCCCCAAGCGAACACAGTCCCATCGTTTTTCACCGCCACTGTGTGGGATTCTCCAGCGGTGACCGCTACCACATTGTTCAAACCACTGACCTGCATAGGTGTCGCCCGCGGCGTCGTTGTCCCATCTCCTAGTTGGCCCGAACTATTGCTTCCGAACGCCCAAACAGTGCCGTCGCTCCTCAATGCAACCGTATGAGACCCGCCTGAGCACACATCTACCACCTCTGTCATTCCACTCACAATCCCCGGGAGGCTCCTTTGGAACGTTGTCCCGTCTCCCAACTGGCCGAATCCATTACTTCCGAACGTCCATAATGTGCCGTCACTCTTTAACGCTACCGTGTGGAAATCTCCAGCCGCCACAACCACAATATCGCTCAATCCACTAACTAACGCAGGCGACGGGCAATCTGCTGTCGTTCCATTGCCCAATTGGCCTGCATTATTGCGCCCAAACGTCCACACATTTCCATCGGCCTTCAATGTTACAGCATGGAATTTCCCCATTCCAATATTTCCACTACCCAGCGTTTGAGCATCTGCATTCGAAGTGCAGAAAAAGACAATTCCAACCAACACAAAAACAAGCCGGTTCAATCGCCTGCTCAGGGATTTACCCTTCAATCCAATACGCCATTCACCCCGATAGCCCCCCATTGCGAACCTTTTGCCCCCCCCAAAACCTTCGTCGTAAACCCAACGTGAATTGCCTTTGTGATCGTCAGATCGGCATTGATCTGCCAATCCGTGTTGAGGAGCGTTTTTCATATCCGGGTTCTTTTTATCAGCCCATAAGAACATACGCAAATTTAAATTTTCCAGCACCTCATCTCGCGGTGGTCGAGCTCGATGGTCATTGATGTTAATCAACGTTTTTCCAACTTATTACGCATCAAAGGTGTTCAAAAAGAAACTTGGACTAAATAGAAAAAATTCTTTTAACGTAATTTTTGGTGTATGCACATAAGAACAATATTCCACGATTTCAATTTGCTGCTGCTTATATAGTCTGTAATAATTCGTATTTTTCTGGGTACTACCGTTGCTCGGAGAGCACGATCCTTCATAAACCGATGGATCAGACGGACCATAGGCGTCTAGTCCTTGAGTGCTGAGATGATAGCACATGGAACAACTTCGGTCGGCCAGTGAGTAAAGTGAGCAAAACTTTCGTCAGATCGTGTTGCCAGTATGAGTTCATTTGAACCGTTGCAACCTATACAAGTCTGAGCCGCTTTGTCTGATAATTCCCCAATGCTATTCGTCAATCACGGCATGGTGTTTGAGTAGTTGTAGTAGTGTGATCGTTCCAGTAATCAGACTTCTATTTATGGGGGATTGCGGTCGGTTTTCGCGCTCTTGCTATCTCTAACGGCGAAGTTCTGGTTGGGAAAGTGCGATGATCTTTGCTGACTACACAAATGAACTGAGACTGTCCGTCGCCAATAATTTTAAATGATATCGTTGGCCCAGGGCGTCGCAGGCGATTCGAATGGGTCATGAATTTGGTCGATCGGCCATTGTGCAGCACCCCAGCCACCTGCGCCGATCTTTTGAAGTGCATCTTCGACCGATTCAATCCCGGCCTGTGGCGAGAAGTCGAGGAGCCTCGGAGTTGCTGCGATCACGGTTCTGGTGCGATGCCTTCCGCCGTTACAATAAACGGCCACTCCTCCCCCGTCCCGCAGAACTGCTGCAACACAGTTTGCAGCGTGCCAAATGTGTTCGCGATCTCTCTCCGGTTGTTCCGGAACTTCCTCGTCTGAAATGTCTTCGATTACGCAGGGTATTGTAGCCGCAACCTGATCTAGATGCACCCAACGAAACTTTTAGGGATGACCAAGGTTATGGGATGGGCAAGCACCGCAGGTCATTTCTTCGGTGCCCCACCAGCCTGATTCGGCTGTCTGCATAGTGGCACCATGCCTATATGTTGATCGTTGAAATGGACTTCTGATTTGTGTTATATAAAGTTGAACTACTGAATGATCGGTAGCTCATCACTCCTAACTCTTAAATGCCAAGACCACGACACTACGTGCCCTGCATTGCGCGGAACGTGGTGTGTGCCCTCTATCACGAAGCCAGACACCGACAGATGCCGATGACTAAGCTCGTGAATGAACTCCTTACTGCTGCCCTCAATGGGCGTGCCAGTTGGCAGACCGCACACGCCACGTCACCGCCACAGGACCAAAATGACAGCGGCTACCGTGCTCAACCACTGTAGTCATCACATCCTCCCTCTCCAGTTCACAGACCCGGCCTCGTGCCGGGTTTTGTCGTTTCTGGGGGCGGAGGTCTCACCAATACAAACCAGACAAACGAAAGGAACATCACATCATGGCAGTCAAACTATCCGCCAACTACAGCAAGAAGATCGGCCTCCCCAATTACAGCTCCCACAGCTTCATGGCCTCTGTCGAAATCGAACTGACCGACCTCTCCCAGGTGGAGAGCGAATGTCAGCGCCTCTACGAACTGCTCCAGCAGTCCGTGGACCGTGAGATCCAGCAGGTGGGCTTCCTCCCGGATACCAAAGGCCACGCCAAGAACGGTGTCAGCAATGGCAATGGCCACGTCAACGGCTCCGGGTATCGTAACGGCAGCAACGGTCATACCAACGGCAATGGATCCAATGGTCACCACCGCCCTGCCACCAACGGCAATGGGAATAGCAATGGAGACCGCTGGGTCTGCACCGAGGGACAGCGTGGGTTCATCCTGCGCATCATCAACGAGCAGCAGCTCGACAAGCAGGAGGTCGAAGACCTGGCTGGGCAAATGTTCGGCCTCGGGGTCAAGCAGCTCAACAAGATGCAGGCTTCCCAGTTGATTGACGAGCTGCTGGCCAAAGCCGGTAAACCTCGTCAGTCACGCTGGAGCAACACCGCGACCCAACCCGCATGAACACGCTCGCCCCATCCCCACCTGCTCTCCAGGTGACGGAACGCAGCGAGCACGAAGTTCTTCAGCGGCTACAGGAAACCGTATCCGCCTCCCGGTTGAACTGTTTCCTGCAATGCCGTTTGAAGTTCTACTTCCGCTACGTTCGGGCCATTCCCAAGGCGAAGACACCAGCCCTCCATGTCGGCAACTCGGTTCACGCCGCGTTGAAGGCATGGCACAAGGCGCGGTGGCTCACCAAACCGCTCACCCTGAAACAGCTCCACGAGGAGTTCGTTGAAGCGTGGGTGGAGCCGGACGACGGCAAGTTGCTTCCCGTGCAGTGGGACGGAGAAGAGGAATCAGCCAAACTCACTGGCTGGCGACTCTGCGAAGTCTACCTGCGCGAAAGTGGCATCGACTTGGGCGAAAAGCCCGACGCCGTCGAAGTCCCGGTGGAAGCCGATCTGGCCAAGCATGGCCTACCCCGGCTCATCGGCATCCTTGATCTGGTGCAGAAGCGCCGGATCATTGACTATAAAACCACGTCATCCACCCCCAACGCCGATAAAGTAGCTCACACACACGAGGTGCAGACCAGCATCTACGCCGTGCTCTACCGATTCAACACCGGGCATGTTGAGCAAGGGATCGAACTGCACCATCTGGTGAAGTTGAAAAACCCCAAGCTCGTCATCACCACATTGCCTCCCATGAGCGATCAGCAACGAACGCGGCTGTTTCGTTTGATGGAGGCCTACCTCGAAGGACTGGACGGTCGGGATTTTATTCCATCGCCCGGCATGGCCTGTGCCAGTTGCGAATACTTCAACGAGTGTCGCCAGTGGCATTGACCTGTTTAATCAGGAGCCATCTCTTTTGGCGTAGTGCTGTTTGAGCGTCTTTTTCATGACGCTTGGATCTGGCAACAGCTCCTGTGGAAACACGTGGAGTGCCTGCGCCAAGCACAACAGCTCAGCATCAACGACACAGCGTATTTGGGTTTCGATCTTGGTGATTCCATTTTCACCGATGTCCCAGCCCAACAGCTGGCAGCGTGCCGCAAGGTCACTTTGCGTCAGTCCCTTGTCACGGCGAATCGCCTTGATCTTCGGACCGATGATGTTCTGAGCAGCTGTCATACCTTCCGTAATTGGAAGTTGACGATAGGGGCTCGCTAGGCACAATGGCTTCCAATATCGGAAGGTTTAGTCCAGGTTCCGGCCCGTCTGCTTCCGCTCTTTGGATCTGCCTGTGCCTCGAAGAGACTAGCTCCCCAAAAACCTCAACCCTCAGTTCAAATCTTACTTAACCAATCTATGACATTCCCCCTTTACCTTATGCTTCTCGTATTGATGATCTCCTGCAAACCTGCGGGAGAACCAGTCAGCGTCTCCGAAGCTCCGCCTGAAGAGACGGCTAATGTTGTTCAGAGCTCACCGAAATCCGTTTCGCCACCACCAAGCGTGACCACTTCGAGTGAAGTCGTCGTAGCTCCAGTGGAGGCAGTGGTTACACCGATGCCTGAACCGGCAACGAAGCCGGAACAGGAACCAAAAAAAGAAGCGCCGCCAGCGCCAGTTTGGATAACACAGCGGCGCATTTCCAAGATCACTGACAGCGGGGTGCAAGCCATCCCGGCAGGAGTGGTTGTGGAAGTGGTTTCTTCTGACGGCGGAACAGTTCGAGTAAAATACAACGCTCTACTGATTGAAGCTCCGCAAGATGCAGTGATCCAGCAAACGCTGGAAACTGAATCCTCAAAAGGTGCTTCAGGCGGTGGGTCGGATACTCCTGCAAATACGTCGGCAGCGCCTGACAACCATGGCCGCCCAAACGATCTGGAAACCAACAACCAACTCAGTGCCGCCCAGGTGGAACTGAGGGCATTGGATGAAAAGCAAAACGCCGAAGTCTACAGCTACCATCAAAGCCTCAGCAAATTGCGCTCGGAAACCAGTTCGAGTCGTTCGGAAGATCGACGTGATCGAGCTTCAGGTAGAATCCTGGGACGCGGCGACAAAAGCAAAAAGACTGAAGATCTGGAAGCCAAACTTCAACAGGCCGAGAGTTATCTCGTCTCGTTGAGGGAGCGGCATGCAACAGAACGTGCTCCGATCGAATTGCGCATCAGTGAACTGCGTAATCAGATCAATCACAACCTCCTGCAATACCACCGTGAAATGAGTGAGCAACACCGGCGCACTCGTTTAGAAAACAACAACCCCACCATACCGACATCAGCCCCATAGTGGTCTGACGTCGAGACTGAAAAAAGCAAGACATCGCCGTCTCTCGATTCCGGGAGACGGCGGTTTTTGTATTCACCAATCATCATTCACAGAAAGGAAAACCCAAGTTTATGAAATCGCTTTTAACCATTATCAAGGTCATCCTGCTTGCTGCGTTTTTGAGCAGTTGCAAGTGGGCGACCACCTCAAACCTGTTGCCTGGGCAGCAGGACAAACAACAGCGCATCGAACATCTCGAAGAGCAAAACTACCATCAGGCCTCCTCCCTCAAACGCTGGCAACTCGCCAGTGTGTCGTTGGGAGCCGGATGTCTGGTGCTCTTGATCGTCGGAACCGCCCTTGGAGCAAAGACCCGCCATGATGCCGCCCTCCTCTAACCAACCTCCTTATCTCCATGGCGATGATGAGGATGACAACCACTGGAATGATGCCGCAAGTGATCCCCGCATGCGGCCTCCATCCAGTCTGCCGACTCAACCTGCTGGCCTGAAGAGCCTCGTCACGCCTCACTGGTCGCCCCAACCATTGCCACCACCCCGAGTGGACGTCGAGTTATCAAAGCTTAGTCTGCTGGAGCGCGCCGCAGAGGTATTGCGCTACATGTTCACTAAAGCTGAATATTGGGTCTCTCCAGGGGGCGCGTTACGTGAATGGGTAAAACTCAACTTGCGCCTGGGTTTGCTCATTGCCATCCCAGCGGTGTTGGTGGCACCAGTGGTTACGCTGTTCCTCGGACAGTTAAGCGCATGGGTGACCCATCTCACTGAAACCACCTCCAAGCTGGTGTTGTTTCCGCTGTCAGCATTGCTGGTGGTGGGGCTTGTTTGTGCACTGGTCTATCTGGCCCGGGCACTCCCTTGGGCATTGATGCGGCGACCCTCACGGCGTCCTCCTCATTACTACGATGATTGAGTTCTTCTGAGCCAGATCATCGAAACTGCATAGCAACCACAAACGCTCCCCGGCTGCCCATGTGTAGCCGGGGAGTTTTCATTAAAACTCAAACCCACTTCAATTATGAACCCCATCCCACTGCCCATCGCAGAACTTAAATCCGCCCTCACCGGGCTTTCCAAAATCATCAATCGCCACGCCACACTGCCGGCGTTGCAGATGATCCACATCGAACGCAACAAGGACGGCTGGCTGTGCCTCACCGGCACCGACCTTGACCGCTTTGTCACCGTTCGTTTCGAGCAGCCATCCCAAGGCGAGCCTCTGGTCGTTCTCGCTCATTACGACGAACTCCAGCGCCTCACCAAAGCCTGTGCGAAGAATGAAACCCTGCTCCTCTCACCCGGCTCGCCGAATCACACGCTCGTGAAGTTCAGCGTCGCCAATGGAACCGGAGAAGCCAAGATCAACTCCGTTCCCACAGGCGAGTTCCCTGAAATCCCCAAGGTGCGTGGCAAAGCCGTTCCCTTGCCTGACAACATGCGAACCAGCCTCCATGAAGCGATGGCCTGCGCCAGCACTGATGAATCCCGCTACGTCCTGCACGGAGCCTTCATCGACACCACCAAGCCCGACGCCCATTACATCGTCGCTACCGATGGCCGCCACCTCTACAGCAGCAACTCATTCAATCTCGCGATGAACGTTCCGCTCAACATTCCTAAACACAAGTTCCTGGGATGGCGCGACTTCAATCTGGACGGCGAGTGGCAACTCAAAGTCGGCGAACCTCTCAACAAGGACGAATCACCACTGGTGCAAATCAACAGCCGACGCTGGAGATTCATTACCAAACAAATCGGCGGCAACTATCCCAACTGGAAACAGGTGGTGCCCGATGCAAAACATACCCGATGCATACTCCAGCTTGATCCCGGGAAACTGGATCAAGTGCTTCAGATAATCGATTCACTGCCTTGTCACGACGACAAGTTCAGAACGATCGGATTGAGCTGGAGGAACAACCGCCTGTGCCTGAAGGCCAAGGAACAGATCCTCGGTGAATGGCTGGCGCGTCCGGTTCCCTTGCTCAAAGGCGAAGGGCCTGACATGACGGTCTTCTGCAATCGCACTTTGCTCACCAAGGCTTTGCAATTCGGATTATCGGCCATTCATCTCATTGATGACATCTCGCCTCTGCGATTCACGTCCGGGGGAAAACAGATGATCGTCATGCCGATACGCGCCCAAGCCGCGAACCCATCAGAGAGACCATCGACCACACCTCCACCACGGCGTGAATCCCCGGCACCATTGCCACCTCCATCAGCACCACGAACCCCATACCATCCAATACCTACACCACCGCAATCCCCACGCCTTCAACCAGAACCCTCACCAACCGAGGATCCGTTTGAGGAAGCGCTTCAACAGATCAACGCCGTCAAAGAAACACTTCGTAGTTCCCTTGGCACGATCAACTCGTTGACCAACACGGTCAAACAAATGCGCGCGGATCGCCGCAGCACCACGCGAGACCTGCAATCGTTCCGCAACACCTTGCGAACGCTGCAAAAGGTCCCGCTCTAAAATACAAAAACACCACCACATCCCCCAAGCCTGAGACCCGCCAGTGATGCCCGCGCATCCGGCGGGTCTCGGCGTTTTGGGGTGCTGCTTAAACACCCAACCCACCATGACCACCATGTCAGATCGAAAACACCAACTCCAGCAAACCCCCGATATCATCACCGCCCTCACCCGCGAAGGCGTGCTCATCCACGTCTCCGTGCGATATTGGCGCGGCTGCCGCAAACTCGACGCACCCGACCTTGGTATCGAGCCGGGACAGGTCAATGCCCGTCTCGTCAGCCTCGGCCACAAACGACTCCTCCCAAAGGAAACCCTCGCACCACTCGCCCTCATCGAAGGCCGTGTGCATGCGTTGGTCGACAACAACACGTTCTCGTTCCTTGGCGGGCTCGCCCGATTCATGCCCAACGGCAGAATCGCCGACGTGCAAAGCGCGTTGGCCCAGTTCGAACGCGAGTTCCAACAGGCCCGGCAACAGTTCCTCAACCAGTATCAGCACAATCGCGACACCGCCTTGCGGGAATGGACTGACATGGCCCAGCGCCTGTCTTCGGATCCCGACCAACTCATCCACACCATCCAGCAGTCCTACCCTCCAGCCCACAAACTGGAGAAGACCTTTGGGTTTGATGTGCGCATGTTCCAGGTCAGCGCTCCACAGGACATCTCCCTGCAAATGCTCGACCTCGGTGAGCAAAACGCCATCGCCGAAGCCCGCCGACTGGCAGCCAATGAAGCCAGCACGCGCATGCGTCAGGAAACCGAAACGTTCATCGCTGAGTGTGTCACCACCCTGCGACAGCAGACGGCACAGCTCTGCGATGAAATGCTCGCTTCCATGCAAAGCGGAAAAACCGACGGCGTGCATCAACGCACCCTCAACCGCTTGAGCAACTTCATTGACCAGTTCCGGCAACTTAACTTCGCCGGCGACGACGCCATGGAAGCTCAACTCGAAGGCATCCGCCGTGAACTGCTCAACCGCAGTGCCGCCGACTACCGGCAGAACCACGCCGCCCAACAAAACCTCACCCGAGGTCTTGAACGGATGCGCGATCACGCCCGGCACCTTGCCCAACAAGACACCCGTGAACTGGTGGAACGCTTCGGCCAACTCGGCCGCCGCCAACTCCAGCTCAAGTAGCAGATGCTCTGCCTTCATAACCCTCAGTTTTATCCTTTAGCCTTCATCCTTTAGCCTTTTGAAACATGTCTCACTTCGTCACCATTCAAACTCAGATCCGCGATGTGGCTGCTTTGCAAGATGCCTGCACCGAACTCGGTGTCGGCCTTGAGCAGAACGCCAACGCTCGCGGGTTCCTTAACCAGCAACGCCACGGCGATTACGTGATCCGCCTTCGCGGTCCCTACGACATCGCAGCCAAGAAGCTCACTGACTCCGACTCCTATGAACTCTCCACCGACTGGTGGGATGGCCACGTGGAGAAGGAAGTCGGCAAAGACTACGGCCACCTGCTTCAGCTTTACGCCGTCCACAAGACCATGCGTGAAGCCCGCAAGAAACACCTGCGTGTCACCCGACGCCAGGAACAGGACGGCAACATCAAACTCATCCTCGGAGGTTCATAACAATCCATGCCCACGTCACACCACCGGCACCGTCAGCAGCAGAAGCAAACCCTTGAAATCACCATTGCTCCCGGTGGCGCTATTGCCATCGAAGCGTCCGGGTTCAAGGGCAGCGACTGCGAACAAGCCACCCGCGATCTGGAACAAGCCCTCGGCATCGTGCGTCAACGCACACGCAAGCCCGAGTTCTACCAGAAAGCGGCCAACCAAACCCATCAGTCCAACCAACAAACCCAAGGCACATGAACCCACGCATCTCCCAAGTAAACTTCGACCGGCAGGAACGTCCGTTCCGCGCCGAGATCCGCACCCCGTTGGGTGTGGTGGAAGTGCAATGGCGCGATGTCAGTGGCGACCTGTGCTGGTTCACCAACGGCAGCGGCGAGGCCAAAAAGCTCGCCGTTCCCGCCATTCAACGACTCAACCGCATGCTCACATGTCTGGATCAAGTCACGTCTTAACCGTGCAACCGGGTGGTGTGGTGGTCAGCCTGTTTACGGAAGCCATCGACTTCCAACAACTAGGCAAACTCCACATCACCCGCGCCAGCACCATCGAGTTCAACCCGGACACCCAGCAATGGGAGGTCCGTCTTGAAAACTCATCCCAGGTTTCGTTCGCGAACCCTTCGCGTCAGACCTGCCTCGACTGGGAGCATCAGCATTTTAACACGCTGATGCTCAATCAACCTCCACCCCTTCCATCACCACCACCAACCACCATGCCATAAACTCATCATGAAAACCCAACTTGAAACCTATGTGAGGGCCGGTTATCCGGCCCTTTTTGTTATCACCGCTGAAGAGCAACGTGCCGAAGCGGAAATCAAATCTGCCGCCGAATCCCTCGACCGACGTCTCCACGTCTGGAGCGCCACCCAAGGATTGCTGGACACCAGCAACGGTCATGTCCGCGATGTGGCCGATCCCATGGAAGCCCTCGACGCCATCGAAGCCTTGGAAGAACGCCGGATCATCATCCTGCGCGACTTCGCTCTTTACCTTCAGGATGGCGACCCCATGCTGATCCGTAAACTGCGCGATGGCCTGCAACGAGCCAAAGCCCAAGGCAAAACGCTCATCCTGCTTGGCTGCGAACACCCACTGCCCAAGGAAGTCCATCACGACATCCTCAAGCTGCCGTTCGTTCTGCCCGACAAAACCCAACTCGCTCAGGTCCTCCAAGGCATCCTCAGTTCTGCTGAGCAACCAACGCTCAGCCCCGAACTCGAAGAAGCCGCCATTGCAGCCGCCACCGGCCTCACGACCATCGAAGCGGAGAACGCGTTCGCGTTGTCCCTGGTCGAGTCCAACACCATCACCCCGGCCATCATCGCCCGGGAGAAAGCCAACGCCCTCAAACAGGGTGGCCTGCTTGAAGTCGTCGACCACCAGCCATCCCTGGATGCCATCGGTGGACTCGACGCCCTCAAGAAATGGCTACTGCAACGGCGGCACGCGTTCAGCCAACGCGCCACCGACTTCGGCCTGCCTCCCCCCAAGGGTCTGCTGATCGTCGGCGTCCCCGGCACCGGCAAATCCCTCACCGCCAAAGCCAGCGCCTCAGCGTTTGGGTTGCCACTGCTCCGACTCGACGCCGGGCGCATCTTCGCCGGCCTGGTCGGTCAGAGCGAAGCCAACCTGCGTCAGGTCATTCAAACTGCCGAAGCCATCGCACCCTGCGTTCTTTGGATGGACGAGCTGGAGAAAGCCTTCGCTGGAAGTCGCGGTTCATCCACCGATGGCGGCACCTCCGCCCGCGTGTTCGGATCGTTCCTCGCCTGGATGCAGGAGAAACAGAAGCCGGTGTTCGTGGTGGCCACCGCCAACGACGTGTCTCAACTCCCACCCGAGCTCCTCCGCAAAGGCCGGTTCGACGAGTTGTTCTTTGTGGACCTGCCCAACCAGCGGGAACGCACCGACATCTGGGACATTGTCATCGCCAAATACGGACGCAAACCCACGGACTTCGACAGCGTCCGCCTCGCCCGCGGCACATCGACGTTCACTGGAGCCGAGATCGACCAGTGCTTCGTGGATGCCATGCACCGCGCGTTCGCCGAGAACCGCGAAGTCGCTGAGTTCGACCTTGGCATGGCCATGGTGGAAACCGTCCCCTTAGCGAACCTGATGGACGAAGACATTGCCCGCCTGCGCCGCTGGTCCGAAGGCCGCGCCCGCCACGCCACCCACGCGGAGCGTTCCCCCAACGCCACCCGCCAGCTGGATCTGTGATTGCCTAGACAGACCAGCACGTAACACAGAAAAGCCCTCTCAAAGGAGAGGGCTTTTCTTTAGCTATTGGGTTTGATCAAATTCTGCTGCTCGATTTCACCTCCAAAGTGAATTGCTTCCAAAGTTCAGGCTTCGATTCCCAATATAATTGAATATTTACTACCCAAACCCTATTTGACTGCACTACGTTTACACCCTTATAGAATCCCAACCAAATCCTGATGCCAGCTCGACACATAATTTGCGGTCCCTTTGCCAACCAGAGCGAAGAGCGGGCACTTGAGCGTTTAAAATGCATCCTCAGTAGCGATTGGGTGCTTTTGTCAAACCTGTCGCTCATTACTGGCCAAGACAGACAACCCAGTGAGATTGATGTAATTGCCATTGGGCCCCCGGGAGTTTACGTGATTGAGGTGAAACATTGGGACGCTGCCTGGGTGCGAGATAATGCAGACCGAGCAGAAGATGAGGCACGCATTCTGAAGTCCAAGACGGAACGTGTTGGCACACTTCTTCGCCGGGAATTGTCAGGGATCAAACTCCATGCTGAGCAGTGTTTCTTATTTACAAGAGAATCAAATCAAGCACCGCCCCCAAAGCTGGCAGGAGCACCGATATGGACGCTGAAATCTTCTCAGGCGGAGTTAAGCAAGCTCTTACAGAGGTCCTATTCACCAAATCAGGTCCAGCTTATCGTTGAAGCCATTCAACCAAGGGCGCGTCTTCATACTGATGGCAAGTTGCGCACAGTCGGCGACTACCAGAACATGGAACTCATATCGCCCAGAGAGGACCGATTTCACCGAATATTTAAGGCTCTGCATAGGCGGACCCGTGAAAAGGTGATTCTTCATTTGTATGATCTTTCGGACACACAAGACAAGGAACCTCGAAGGCTGGCCGAGCGTGAATTCAGGGTTCTTCAAGAACTGCAAAAGTGCCGCTACGTTCCCAAAACTCGAGATTCGTTCCAAGACGTCCCGGGATTTCCTGGTGAAGTTTGCATGTTTTCAGTTTTTGACCCGGGTGCCCCATCCCTGAAAAAACGAGGAGCTGATCCCAAATGGTCTTTAGAAGAACGCATCCAGTTCGCCGTAGCTGCAGCAGATGCCCTCGCGGAGATTCATGGCTCCAAGGATGAGGATGACACCCAGATCGTGCACCGGAATTTGTCTCCAGAATCAATTCTAGTGGGCGCGAAAAATCGACCTATCTTCACTGGCTTCGACGTTGCGAGAGCGGCGTTCACACGCACTTTGCCGCCGAGGCGAATAGACACCTTACCTCCGGAGTGGATCGCACCCGAGCTTGCCGGTGAGGACTTGTCGAAAGCGTCAATGTGTTCAGACGTCTACTCTCTGTGTGCCTCGCTAAGGAGTGCTCTGGGGGGTGAGGATGCCGCCGATTTGCTTTTGTCCAAAGGCCTCACCGACGACCCTGCATTGAGAATTTCTGCCGCTGATTTGAAAGCGGAACTGGAACTTTTGATCAAACCAGTGGAGGCTACAGCCCTTGTTCATAATAGAGAACCCCATGTCCCACGGGCCGAATTCTGGTGCGAAGGCACCCAAGTTTTATTCAAAGGACGAAAATTGGAAATCATTGCCAGTCTCGGAGCGGGTGGTATCGGGAGAACCTTCAAAGTTGGGGAATTGAGTTCCAATCCTGATGAAGGTTATTATGGAGAGTTTGTCGCCAAAGTGATTTTCACGAAAGAAGCTGGCGACAAGTCTTTGGAAGCATATCGCAAGGCAAGGCAACATTCTCAGCACTCTAGGTTGGCAACAGTCTTTGAGATTGCTGATGAGTGGCAACAAGACAGGGTAATGGCGCTGCTCCAATGGGTGGAGCGCGAGCCGTTGTCAGGTCTGCGGGATGGGCTGGCCGGGCTGGCGGTTCAAGAGGCCGGGCTTTCTAGTATTGCTGAACTTTGCGCACGATGGCTACGTGATGGATGCCAAGCGCTCGCCGCTTTGCACACCGCCGGGTTGGTTCACGGGGACGTAAGTCCTAGAAACATGATTTATAGCCCCGATGGGTTGGTTCTCACCGATTATGATCTAGTAAGGCCATCTGGCAAAGAGGGATGGACCACCGGAGCTCACCCATTCAGTTCCCCGGAGTCTGAGCAAAACGGCTTACATACCGGTTCAGACGATGTCTATGCGCTTGCTGCGAGTTTATACTCCGTGCTGTTCGACACCGACACCCCGTTCCGACAATCAAATGGAGCTCAACTAAAAGCGGGAGGACTTAACTGGTCTGGGGATGCCCGTGAATTACTCGGCGAGATGGTTGAATTTTTGGACCGTGCCACCAATCCAGATCGTGATCAGCGGTTCAAAGATGCGCTTGAGGCCGTGCAGTGGCTAGAGCAACACACTGTCACATCGGAGCCAAGCTCAACAGAGGAAAAAACACCTCCGCAACAAGAGCCAGTTCCCCCCGCTGATGTCAAGACGCCAAACGTTGTCCCGTGGCTGAATCAACTGCTTTCCGTCTACCCCGGTTCACCGGGAGGAAACATTGAGACGCGAGGCCTAGATAGTGATTTTGCGACCGCCACCTACGTGAGAACCGCACTTGAAGATGAGTTGGTCGGAGATATTCGATCTGGAAAACTCCGACTTCTGATTCTTTGTGGAAATGCTGGGGACGGGAAGACGGCGCTTTTGCAGCGCATCGGTCAGGAATGCGGGGCGGGAAAAGTTCCTTCCGACCAGCGGGTATGGACACATGTCACTTCAGATGGGATGGAACTCAGAGCCAATCTGGATGGCTCAGCCGCATGGAAAGAGCGCTCTGCCGATGAGTTGTTGGACGAAATCCTATTGCCTTTCCTCGACGGCGCACCCCTCGAACGGAGAACGCATTTGCTGGCCATCAACGACGGGCGCCTTCTCCAGTGGCTGGACGAAAAGCAGGCTACAGGAACGAAGGGGGAGCTCCTCGAATCGTTAGCGGCATTTCTATCGAATGATGCAGATACCGAGCTTCCTCCACACCTTCGGTTTATCAGCCTGAACCACCGATCGCTTGTTGGAGGGCGCACTGGTGACGGGCAGTGCGAATCGGATTTCATCAATGACTTGATAACTTCTCTTATCGGGGGCGATCAGGCAAAGGCAATATGGAATCCTTGTCTATCGTGCACAGCCTGGGATCGCTGCACCGCAGGACCGATGGCACACTCGCTGATGGACGGGAGCTCAGCACGAGGCTCTCGGATTCGGGAGCGCATCCACGAGGCACTCCAAGCAGTTCATCAGCGCGGGAATGTCCACATTACGGCACGCGAGCTTCGAGGAACGCTTAGCTACATTCTATTTGGAGTTCATTCGTGCGTTGAGCTACATGCGAATTTCCACACGAAGGATGGAAATGGAGCTTCAATTACCCGAATCGGTGACATGGCGTTCAATCCGGATTCTCCTTTTCGACAGGGGGATCTGCTCCGGGAATTGTCTGAGCTAGATCCCTCACTGGAGGCTCATAGCAACCTTGACCGACACCTCCTTGCGAAGACCCCGTTCCCTCACGGAGCGAAAAATGATGCAGCTCGTTCACACCTTGCGTCATTGCGGAGGTCAGCATTTTTCGAGGCAACAACCGACGATTTGGAAAAACTTGGTGGCAGCGCTGACGCCCTTGGTCTTGCCGGAGGGCGTTATCTTTCGGATTTTCGAAAAGCCAGCGACGGATCTTCCGCAGAGAATTCCATTCTCTGCGAAAAAATTGTTAGGGGGATTTCTCATCTAGAAGACCTGCCACTGTTAGCGCTCAGGAGGATCGGCAAGGTGGCGTTGCGCCTCCCCACCAGAACACCCACGGAAACCAAATTCTGGACACAACTGGATTTGGAACATTTTCGTCTGGAGCCGGAACTTCCTGCGAATTTAGACAAAGCGGTGCCACGACTGGCACGTCAAATCCGACTAATCTTTACCCGTCCCGACAACGCCGAAGGTGAGTCTCTGCTGATGGGCTACCAGTTGTTCTCGGTTCTTCTCCAGTTAGAGTCGGGAGAGCAATTAGCAGACGTTCGAAGCGACGATCTATTCGCCAATCTCCAAATTTTCACCCAACGTCTTGCTCAGGAAAGCAGTCGTGCTCTCTTCGCTTGGAATCCCAAAGAGGATGAAAAAATATTCTCACTTCAACTCGAAGCGCGGGAAGACTATCATGCACTCGCGATTACCTCCGACTCCACAATTTCATAAATATGAGCCAGCGACAAGCATTCATAGACGCCCTCGGGAAGGATATGGCAAATCTTCTTTGGACGGCTAATACGCTTCAGGTGTATCCCGCCACATTGCAGAATTTCTCTGTAGGTTCACTACTTCCTGCGGTCATCTATATGTTCCGTCGTGGCTTTCGTCGCGGGCAGGGAAGTTTTTCACAGGCATTTTCCTTTGGGGCAAACGTGCGTCCGACCATATGGTCTGTATCAGGTAAGCTCAGCGAACTTGGACAATTTGAGGGATTCGATTCCAATACCTCCAAAGATATACTTGGAGATTTGCTTCTTGCAGGTGCGTTGGAGAACAAGGGTGGCGCAGAGGGCCACACCAGCGAAGTGCAACGGGCGTTTCCCGCCCATTACTACTCGTCCTGGCTAGACCTGCCACAAGCTGTCGCTAACCTCAGATTTGTTCCTGAAATGTTGGTCGCGTTGCTCGCCAATCAGAAAGATGTCGAGAACGTTGGCATCTCAGATGCCGAAGACTTCACTGTCGGCAGGAATCCGGAACGAAACCCTCTTTTAAGAGTTTTTGAGAAGGGCGTAATATACGGAAACAATGCCGCGATATTGGCTGGCGGTGAGGCCGATAAAGTTGACGGATTGGCGGATTTCAGTTTAGAAGAATGGCTCATGATTCAGTTGGGCCGCACTTGTGGTCAAGCCCCTGAGAAGCTTCGGGCGTCTCCTTCAATCTCTGCGAATCAACCCATTGCAACCGGGTCGGCGGGAATTTTCAGACAGGACATGGAGTTTCTGCTTAGACATTATGGACTTACCATCCCACGACGGGGCCTAAGTCCGATGCTAGAGTGCCTGATAGGCATTGGTTTGTGGCAAACTTTTCTATCCTCACTTGGCGCTGTCATCTATTGGGAGCGCCACCACAAGCTGCCGGACCTGGAACATTGCCATTCATTTCATATGTTCGCAGACGCTTCGAGTGGTTCGGATCCCCGACTGAGGGATCTAGCAGAGGCTTCGGGCTTCGAACTGATCCGATTCATTCATGAAGCAACCAACGCATTGGCTGTTGTGAGAGTTTCAGATGCAGCAGCACGCGATAACCTAGACCTCGTAGACCACGTTCCGAATGTTCGCGGCTTAGCCGATTGGTTAAATTTGCTCGGACTGGTAAGAAGTGGGGGGCATTCTGCTTCAGCATTTTTCCGTCAAGATGTATTCGCAAAATGCAATCGTCTGCGCAACGGGTTAATTCAGCAGAATGAAGCTTCCGAAGCTGCTGAACTTTTGGCATCTCCTTTTGCCAGACTAAACCCCACTCGGGCTTTGGCTGAAGCATTAACATTGTCCATGGGAAGCAAAATGCTGCAAACAAAATATTTCATGTTTTTAGATTCCGCAGGCATGGTAAATGAACCTCACGGACTCCTCAAAAAGCGAAAAGTTTCAAGGAGGTTGGAATCAGGTAGAACACAGCGGGGTGACGCTCGATCAGTGATCCTCACAAACGCATTGCTGGACACGCTTGTGCATACGCAACTGGCGAAAATTGGCGGCAGCGTATCTTTCGAAGCCTTCCTTCATGCTCTTAAAGAAGACTATGGAATTCTGGTCGATGAAGCACCCAACGGTGTGGCGGCGGATCGTGAGGACTTGCTACGAAACCGCAGCATCCTAGAAAAACGACTGAGAGATCTAGGCCTACTTGTAGGAGTTAACGACGCTGAATCAATGAAACGCTTGCGAGCCCGCTACCGCACATCAGAAAATCAACCCACGTCATGACCGAACATTTGCTAATAGCTCTGACTGCACTGCTCGGTGCTCCCCAACAGGGGACTGTCGCCTATACTCGCTGTCTATCCGGGGATGAAATCGATGTCCTTCTCAAAAAAATAGAAGGTCATCTGAATGGTTGGCAAATTGTAGGAGTAGGAACCCGCCTGGATGCAGGATGGATCACGGGGGACAAGGCCGTGGAAATCAGGGAAGACAAGGGTGGAGCCTGCTGCATGTTGGTGTTGCCCTCCGAAGCGGGCGCTGGTATGGATGGAATTTACAATGCCGCACGTGAAATTTCCGAGCGCGCTTTGTTCACCCAAGCGGTTCAGAATGCCCGCAAAGGACTCGATAAGGACACTGCAGCCTTTAGTTCCGAAGCTATTAAGCGTGCGCAGCGAGTCGGTAGCAAGCGGCGTAAGATTACAGGGCGGCAGCAACTGGCTTTCTATGGGCAGCTAACATCATATGATGAACCCGGTGCTGCCCTTCCGGTCCTTGGTCTCTGGCCCGTGGCTGGCAGCGCTAACGAAGCTGGGCAGAAGCTGGCACACTCATCGGTCATGGTGGATCGACTATTCCAACCGGGGAACGTAGCGGAAACACCTGGTATGCGGGTTGCATCACTTTCATTGGGAGAAGAATGCGTGGATGAAACCAAACGTTTGGAAGAATCCCTGAGGCGTTGTGTCGGCAAATCTCTAGAAGAAGCTGTCAAAGAGGTTTCTGCAGATCAATCCTTGTGGCTAGGCAATCTGAAACCTGCTTTCCTCGAAGGTAAACTTGAAAAGTTGGACTTGGTGTCCTGGCGAAGCGCCGGAAATGGTAAACTGCAGAAATGGTCTGGCCTGACGCTCGGTTCTGGGGAAGGCGATGAGGAAAGTCTCCCGCAGTTCCGTATCAATGAGGAATGCAAGCTCACAGTAAAATGGAGGGTTTCTCCAGACACGCTGCCCCCCGGTGCCGCGACGTATGAGATCCAGATGTTAGTGGGTGAGGAGATCATCACGTCGGAAACCGTGGTTCACCGGGGGAAGGCGGAATTGAAGGTGGTTTTTGATAAGGATCACTTCGAGGAAGTGGAGGAGGGAACCCGACAGGAAGTGAAACTCAGAATATCCACACCCGGTGTGGAAGGGATCGCACAACTGGAGACCGAAGACTTCCTTCTCTGCCATGGCGAAGGTGAAACGTCGGATAGGACTTCCAGCGGTGAAGTCTTTCGCTGCGTCGCAGATGGGATGGTGCAGTCGGATTCTCGCGAAGCTGTCGAAGCTTTTCTTGAGGAGCGCCAGAAAGGCAGGCAGGGCATGCCAGACAAGCAAGCAAAGCCAAAGCCTGGAGCGGCCGCGTCTGGTCAAATGTTAGCTTTCCGCCCGCATGGCAACAAGCGGGGGTTTCGAGTCGAGCGTCCAGGGCTTTTGCGGGAAGTCGAAGAAGATTGGTCGCGCAAAGAAAGCTGTGTTGGCCGTTGGAGAATCCGATGTCGACCGGATGGTAACAGAGCAGGCGCTCTGGAGTTTGTTCCCTGTGGTGAATCGGGAGACCTCGAAATGACTAAACTCCTTGAGGCGACGCGGAAGTTTCGAGAGGACTGCCTCAAAAGTGGAGGTGTGATGTCGCGCCTGCACCTCCACAATCACTCGTCCTCTATCCCGGCTCAAAACTATTTGAAAGCTTGGATCGCCGCTCTCGAAAAATCTTCACCAGCACTGGCGTTGGCGTTCACCCTTGAGGTCACCACAATGTCTGGCAAGACGCTCGGGTTGGTTGTGTTGCCGCACCATCCGTTGCGAATGGCCTGGCAGTGTGGTTATGATTGTCTCGCACTTCAACTAAGTTTCGAAGAGAAGATCAAGGCTCAACGGATTAAAAAAAGCCTTGATTGGTTGGATAGCGCTAACGTTCCGTTTCTTCTGCCCGGCCTTCGAGAAGGATGGAGTTTCGTGTTCGCCGACACCTTGGGCTTCGCAGGAGTTCTGATGGTGCCAGAAAATGATCCAGAACCAAAGGCCACGGCCGCCCTGATGACCGCTTGTTACGCTGGCGACACTACGCGGCTTTCGCCATCTCTTTCTTTAGGGGCTGGCGATGCCATAGCCAGGGAAATTTCACACTATCTGGACACCCACCCCCATTGTGGCGTTCTGAATGTTCACGCCCTCAAGCCGGGAGATGGTTCCACTGTGGTGAAAGCTATCGGAAACGCACTTACCGCTCCATCGGACGAACCCCCATCTGCTGAGTCAGATCAGAGATACCGCCCCGTGGCAGTTCGCTTGGATATTCATCCATCGGAGGAGCAGTTAGCAGTGGCAGGTCGCTACTTGGCACGGCTCACTGAACGCCGCCGTAAGCGCGCCGCGGCACCTCCAGATGAAGACGCATGGTGCCTTGAGTCGATTCCACTGTCAGGAAACAGGAGTGTCCCCCGCTTACGTTGGGCGCGAAGAATTCCTGGCTCGCTGAACGAGCCAGCTCATCTTTCCATTGCGTTCGACATCCACCGAAGCAGCATCCAAGCTAGTCAGACGAACGAGAGCAAATTCCCGCTCCTTGCTTACGGGTTGGTAGCGCATCTGGTCCGCGATTTCTGTTTTGAGAACGGTCAACCCAGATGGCGGCTCAGTTTGCCAGAAGAACACGATGGTCTAAAGTTGACCGACCGCGTCATCACCGACCGTTTACTGAACCTCCAGCAGTTAGTTCTCCGTCAAACGGCCACAAACGCTGGCTTTCCAGGGAAATGGCCGGAGCTTTGCACTTCACCTCAGGTCAGCGATGTCGAATTGCTCGGAAAGCTCCATGAACTTTCCGACTGGGTTATCACCATGGATCGGAATGCCGGAATCGAATTTTACGACTCTCCACGCGAATCTGAATCCATATTCGATGCCTATGTGATTGATGCGGTTCCTGAGCGGGATGATCTTGGCTGCCATCAGGTCATCACCTCTACGCAAAAATTCGAAGAAGTTCGTGGCCTCTTGCACCATACGCTTAGTGCACTCGGGCTCAGTGGCTCTGCAAGAAATTGCGAGGTTCTCTTGGGGCATCTTAAGGGCCTAAGCGGAAGGTTGGCGATGCGTCTTGCTGCAGGTGCGCGCGATGCGGATCCAACGAGGATTAGCGCTGAACTTGTCGCCCTTGCGCTGGTTCGCGCGAAGTGCCACGCAGCACAACCCGATGACAGAAATTGGAATCCACTGACTCAGGGATTTTTTGTGCCTCTCGACGATGTTCGAGATCTGGTTCCGGAGAAAGACGAGTCTTCGGATGACGAGTATCCCGAAGAGAGTCGGCGAAGAGCGGATCTCGTTTATGTTGGCATACCAAAAAAGGGTAGGTTGAGTTTCACTTTTATCGAGGTCAAATACAGGCGTTATTTGTCTCAGGCGCGATCCACTCAGCTATTTGAACGTATCGAGGAACAAACTGCGGCAAACAGGGACCGATGGGAGACTGCATTCTTTTCGCAACGCTCATCGGCCATTGAACGCAATTTGCAAGGAACGCGGTTGGGAAGAGTGCTTAGATTCTATGCTGAGAAAGCTCGTCGTCATCACCTGTCAGAATCCGTGTATACACGGGCGATTGATGAGTTGACTTCTCTACTCAGGAATCCCGCAGATTACCAGCCCGCAGGCTTTTCATGCGGAAGTTATATTTTCTGTCCTGATTTTTCAGCTAACCAACCGGAACTACAATCCTGGGATGGAGATTGCGCGATTAAATTGTTCGGTCCTGATTCACTGCCTGACCAGACTAATCCTGTGCTGAGTGCTCCCGATAAGCTGTCCGAGTTGCCAAGAAGCGAGCTTGAAACTGGCAACGCACCAGAATTTGAAGACGGAGCTGAAACCGACCAAGAGTTTAGAATTCTAGACGTTGATTCAACGTCTGAGCTTCCCATCGACGCGCCGGAATGGGAAGGCGTCTGTCTTGGAGAAGCACCGTCCGGCGATTCCGTGTTTTGGAAAACAGCAATCAATACAAACCCGCACCTGATGATTGTTGGGCTGCCGGGCATGGGGAAAACGCACAGCCTAATCAACATCTGCGCACAATTGCAACGGCAGGGTATTTCTCCAATTGTGTTTTCCTATCACGACGACATCGACGAAAGCCTTGCGGCTGCCGTGCCCAAAGTCGTCGTGCATGATTGTTTGGCGCTCGGCTTCAACCCGATGGCCATCGCCCAGCCGAACGCTGTGGCTCACGTCGAAAGTGCCGGTCAACTCAGGGACATCTTTTACGCCGTATTCCCTGACCTCGGCGAATTGCAGCGCGAAAAGCTGCGAGAGTCCATAAAGAAAGGTTACGAAGAATGTGGCTGGGTAAATGGCAGTGCTGGTGACACACCGGACTTCCGCCGGTTCCTTGAAATCTTGAGAGATGGGGGGCACGCAGATAAATCCACGCAGACTCTGCTAATGCGATTAAACGAATTGGATGATTTTAACTTCTTCAGCCCTCCTGGCGAATCAAAATCGCTACTCGACGAAAATGAATCGCAGATCATTCGGATTCACTCAGTAGCCAATGAAGCAATGCAGCGTGCGAGTGCCGGATTCATTTTTTACCGGATATATCAAGACATGTTCCGCCGCGGACGAGCTTCGAAGCTGACGCATGCTGTGGTGTTTGATGAAGCACATCGTGCCGGTAAATTGAAATTGCTTCCAACGTTTGCAAAAGAATGCCGAAAATATGGGCTGGCTCTAATTGTAGCTTCTCAAGAAGCCAAGGATTTTGATCCTGGCCTATTCGCTGCAACTGGCAGCTATCTCGTTCTGAGAGTCACTGATCAAGACGCGAAAGTGATGGCAAAAAACGCCGCAGGTTCAGATCAGGAGCGCGCTTTGGCTGATCGCCTCAAGTTGATGCCCAAGTATGAGGCAATGTTCTTTTCGGAGTCATTGCGGAGACCCTCGCGAGTTAAACTATCTTCGTGATACGAGGAGATGGGAACATCAAAAGCAACGGCGTCGGACCGCAAAGCCACCTCCAAAGATGAAGCAAGCCTTGAGCGCCGAACTCGCAAAAGGCAAATTGCAGATTGCCCCGCGAAGCCTAGGACTGGCACACCTCCGATTTCGGCCGCGGCGACATGAGAGAAGCCACCATTGAATCTGAAAAAGTGCACGGAGGCGGAAAGCGACCTGCCCGTGCCACCCCAAAAGGATCCCGAGGCCAAAGCCGTCTTTCGCGTAACCCAGGCTGATCAATTGGGTATTGGCAATTCCCGCCAGAAGTTCGGTGCGCTCTGGGCGTGTGACGAAATGCGTTATGGCGTTCATACCGTCACGCACACGAATTAACCCTTCCGATATCGAAACTATTGCAAAAAGGACCTATAAAGCATTCTTGGCCAATCCAGATCAGTAATCTTCAGTAACCTTCCGAGACGCCCTAAGTTTGGGCGGATCTGAAAAGCCTAGAAACGCTTCGCCGGGCTTCCATTCACTCATCGCATAGGTGCGCTTGTCCCGCAGACCACCGATCCCTTCCGACCATGCGTTAAGCAGATGCTTGCCGAGTTCTCTGAATCCGGGGTGCTCATCCATGGCCTGCCGCACTAGGGGAGCAGTGTCGGAAATGGCATCGCTAATTTTCTCGACCAGCGTCGCCTGCTCTTTCGCGGAAATTCCAAACGTGCCCGTGAGAAATTTGCTGAGGTTTTTACCCGGTTGCCAGGTCTTCTTGCCCATGAATGAGATCCCCGGAGGACTGTTCTTGTGCTCAGCATAAATACTGGTGGTCAGCATGTCGTAGACAGGCGCGATTCTTACGTCTTCCCGGGAAGTGTAGAGCAAGGCGATGTTTTTCGAATGACAATCGGCATTCCGCAGCGCGTAGGTGAGCAGAATAGTAGCGGCCAGGTGGCGGAAAGTTTCGTGCTGGCGCGGCCCCGGGACATGATCTCGAACGGCCTTGCCGATCCGTTCCCAAGTAGTCTCGTATTTAGCCGACGGCCTCATGCCCAACAACGCACAGAAATCCTCCAACGCATATTTGGGCAAACCCTCCTCATCGACGTCAAAGCGATGGACCACGAGAGCCTGCCCATCTTGGGAAACCTCTGTGGGTGCAGAGGGGACGACTTTGGCGGCCACTTGCATACAAAGGTGCTCGTTCAATGCGATGTAAGGCAGGTGTTGGGATGAGCCTTTAACGATGTGCTTGCGCGTGAGGAGGGTGGCTTTGTTGTATTGTGAGAATCGAGGTTCTTGCTGAGCATCCAGGAATTTTGGCACGACTCCTGACACACCACTGGCCGCATACTTTCGCACCAGTGCCGAAAACGCCCGTTCAGAATTGTCGCCTTTCAACAACACGGCTACGTCCAATGGGGTCACCGACTCGTTCAAGTTGGCTCCGGGAGCTGCCACCTGCACGCGACCGATCATGTTTCGTCCTACAATCGACAACAAAGTGCTGGGACTCGCTCCGATATGGGGTCCGAATTTTTCTTCCAAAACATGCAGCAGATAGCCCTCAGGCAAATTCATGCGGAAGATCGGATGCAGCGGATCATCCCACACCCATGACTCCGTTCGCACCGGCATCGTCAAGGACACCAAATGGTCTGGATGAGCGCCGGCTTCGTAGGTCAATACACTTTTGAAATCTCCCACGCTCTCCAGCGTAGCAACCTGCGTGCCCAGGACGAAAACGCCGAGTTTCACAATCCGCGCTCCTTCCTTAGTTCATCCAGCGAACCAGACATTCCCTTTTCTGAAAACCGCAGTTCCATCCCCAAGACTGCTAGCACTGACAACAATTTGCGCGCGCCGAACTCGGTGAGCTTCCCTCGCTCAAAACGTGAGAGCGTCTCCGCCGTAATGCCTGTTTGCGTGGCAACCATCGCCTGCCGATACTTAAGCTCCTTCCGCCGCTGAGCTACCGCTTCACCAAGTTCCTGGAGTGTTTCCATATTGAAGTATATATCAATAAAATTTAAAAAATCCATACAAATTGATTTATTTATCAATCATTCGTATGCCATCTATGAACTGAGTAGGCTGCAGGTAAGTCTGGTAGCGAAGAGAGGAAGGCATGAATCTAAGCTAAGCGCCCCGGGTGTCGAAGCTGCTCCAGCACAAAAAGCAAGTGCTTTCCTGACTGGTTTGACGGTCTGTCCGACAGGGCGAGTTCGGGAGCTCGAGTGCGCATTCGATTGAACGACCATGTGCTCACGAGCAAACGCATTTTAGCCGTATGCGCGATTTGATTCTTTTGATTGAAGGCTGCGTGTTGGGCAGTAAGAAGGCAACCCTGGGAGATCTGGCCACTCCTCCGGAGGCTATCGTTCGGCACGTCACTGAATCCTGCCGAAATTTCCACGGTTCAGATGGAAATTCCATAAAGCCGCCAAGGTGCGACGGTAAGAGGAGAGCTCTTGGGAGAGGCAGGAACAAAGGGGGTATCCGAATGATCTGCTCTACACTGTGTCTCTTCTTCATGTCTCTTGCGTTTCATTTGAGCCGATCAAATCCCACTTCTCCATGTCCGATTATCGGGGGAGAATCATCTGCAACTTGATTCTGGTCTGTCTATGCTATTGTGAAGTGTGAATCGCAGATCAATCGTCTCCAAGGAATTGCCAGAACAGTTGAAGGTGGCAAAGCGTCTCACCTTGGATGACTACCAACGTCTCTCTGAGAAGACGGACATTACGAACCTGAGCGGCAAAGCGGGGGCCGAATACATATTTGGGACTTTTTGGCGAAGTTGGGAGTCTTTTGAGTGCGCTCAAGAAGAAGCAGCGAGATAAGGATGCATATCCCGATTATGAACGTGCAAAGAGAGAAGAGCTAGGGGCACTCTTGAAGATCAAGCGCAAGAGTAAAGCGCGTATTGATGAGGCAGAAGACGGTCAACGCGCTGGTTTTCTAGAAGAGGGCATCTCTGCACTAATCTTCCAGCACGCACAGGGGCTGAGGAATCTTGAGGGTTTAGAACGAGTGGACTATTCGCTACTCAAGCTAATTCCTGATCTCGTGAGAGGCTACGAGGTTGAAAAATGCGCATTATGGGAGTGGGAAGATGCCATCATCCAAGGGTTCAAGGTTTTCAGAAAGATGTTGGAAGTCAGACGCGGGCTTGTGGTTGCCGATCTTGAAGCGCGGACAATTAGTTTTGAGGAACTGAATCGCGAAGAATTTCCGGACTATGCCTCCGACGATGTAATTTGAGGCTTCAACGAGATTCAAGGTGCAACAATTTTTTGTCGCTGGCCGAGGTTACTGATAACGGATTGCTTTAAGGATTAGTTGCAAGGCGAGTGCCAAAGCTCCGTCATGCCCGTCATCTCTGCCGTGAAAGCATTACCTTCAAAGACACGCACTCGGGCACCGCCGCCAGATCAGCAGCAACAAATCACGGGCTAGCAGGGCGTTGCGCTGAGTTGGCAAACAGAGCGTGAGCCCTGTCCCAATCTTGATCGCTGGTTCAGGGCTTGACTGAAAAATTACGTATGGTAAGGTATTGTTACCGATCCTCAACTCATGAGCAGACTAAGCCGCCCCCAAATCGAACTCGCCCTTCAGGAATGCCTGAAGCACATCGCACGGGACACCTACCCCTCAGAGTGGAAACCGAGCGACAATGTCATCCGTAGCTGCGGATTGGACTCTCAGCACGGCATCGAACTGGCCTGCGATCTTGAATCGAGGCTGGGAATTGAGATTCCCCTGAAGGAGAACCCGCTGGTTCTCGACGATGACGGCGAAGGCCGGAAGCGTGCTCGGACCTTCGGAGAGGTTGTCGAATATCTCACTGCACTTGCCAGCTAGAACTCAATTAGAAATATGATCGACACGGAAGACACGATTTACCAACGCCTGCGGCTAGCAAGGGAGCAAGCGGGACTCTCTCAGGGTCAAATTGCCAAGCTGATAAACTATCATCGTCCAACCATCTCGGAAATCGAAGCTGGGCGAAGAAAAGTAACGTCTGAGGAGCTGGCTCTGTTTGCGAAGCACTACGGAGTTACGGCTGCATGGCTCCTCAATGAGTCAGAAAGCGATGATGATCCAGCCGTCGAACTGGCAGCTCGGGAACTGTCGAGTCTGAACAAGGAAGATCTCGACAAAATACTGCGGTTGCTCCGCTCCCTGAAAAAATCTTCGCCTTCAAAGGAATGACACGTCAAGAACTTGCTAGGACAGCACTTCGTGCTGCTATCGAATTGCGGAGGAAAGCCAAGGTTCTCTTGGAAGATCCGATTTGCGTCTATGATTTTGCGGACACTCTAGAGGTTGAAGTGAGGTTCGTGGGAGGCTCTAGCTTTGCCGGCATGTTCGCAAAGGGAATGGATGCACTGTTTGTTCCGTCCGAGCGACCAGCAGGACGCCGCGCGTTCACCTGTGCCCACGAATTGGCGCACTGGCGCTTTGGTCATGGTGAGAGAGTGGAAACCTTGGATTTTGATCGTGATGACCGTGATGTGCCCGAGGAGATTCTTGCCAATCACTTTGCGGGATTCTTGCTGATGCCAAATCGGGCGCTAATGGCTGAAGCAGGTGCTCGCGGATTTGATTTCAGATCTCTCACCGCTCATGAGGCATACCGACTGGCCAGCCAGCTTGGAGTGGGTTACGACACACTTATTAAGCACCTGCGTTGGTCGGAGCGTTTGATTGATCAGGAGCGCATGGATCAACTTCAACTGCGAACGCCAAAAGACCTTCGTCGTGAACTGCTCGGCCATGATGCGCGAGGGCATCTTGTAATTGCAGACGCGCAATGGAGGAAGGTCGCCATCGACCTTGAGGTAGGCGACCATGCGATTGTTCCTCATGGAGCCGCCATTAACGGAAATTCCGCCAGAATTGTCCGCGAAAGCCAACATGGCATGGTGATCGAAGCGGTCCGCCCAGGGATCAGCCAAGCATTGGGGAGCGGCGAATGGGCGCACATGGTCCGCGTGAGCCGCAAACAGTTCGTAGGCCGGGCAGCATTTAGACACTTGGAGGATGATGATGACGACACCACACTTGATAACTGAATCGAATCTCTCAACCGCATGGGCGCGTGCCTTTCTTCATGCTCATGATGGAGCAGAAGATGCTCTAGTCGTTGCCATTCGCGGTTTTGAGCAGGACATGCCCAATGAGGATGACGTGATTGCAAATGAACTTGATGCTCAATTGTCATGCCACGACATCCCTCGGATTGA
Source organism: Phragmitibacter flavus (assembly GCF_005780165.1). Classification (NCBI taxonomy): domain Bacteria; kingdom Pseudomonadati; phylum Verrucomicrobiota; class Verrucomicrobiia; order Verrucomicrobiales; family Verrucomicrobiaceae; genus Phragmitibacter; species Phragmitibacter flavus. The sequence goes on from NZ_VAUV01000004.1 coordinate 186,252, forward strand.
CCAAACAGCGCTGACCATCGTGCCATATGAGAAGTGGCTTCGGGAAGGCAAAATTAGCATTGAACAGCTAACGGAATGGTATCTGCAATCTATGCTGCCAAGACTCAAGGCTAGATGCAGCAAGAACAGTCATGGAACCTATTTCGAGCGATTCGTTGCTTTCTCAGGGACAAGACTCAACAAAAAGCGTTTAGAATACCGAACGATTAACCAGCTCAAATACGTCACTGATTTTTGGCGAAAAAAGGTTGCTGGTAAGAACCGTTCCCGACCACGTCAGTCTGCTCTACAGTTAGCATGTTTTGATCCGGCGAAAGATGATACCGGCTCAGCTCTCTGCGGTTTCCCATGCCTTCAACAAGTTAGCTTCACCTACCATGAGGCAGGTTCCTTGGAGGTGACTGCATATTACCCAACCCAGTATCTATTTGATCGTGCATACGGAAACTATTTGGGACTCTGTCAGCTTGGGCATGTAGTAGCGCACTCTCTTGGTGGGAAACTCACGCGGTTTACATGCTTCACTGCACGACCCGAAGTGGGAAAGAAGAAACCAGACCGGGCATTCATCAACATGCTCCGCAAGTATGTAGCCGAAAACTCTTTGGAGGCTGCACCATGACGCTAACAACCAAAGGCCAACTCTTTGTATTCGAAGGCGTTGATGCCGCAGGCAAGTCCTCGATTAGCGCTCGATTTGTTGATTGGCTTCGCAGCCAAGGCAAGACAGCTGAACCCTTTTCGTTTCCGGGCAATTTTCCCGGCACAATTGGTGACCTTGTATATCGGATTCATCACGATCGCGCAGCCTTTGGACTGGATCCCCTCACTGAGTCGAGTCTGCAGACGCTTCACATTGCCGCTCATCTTGATGCAATCGAGGCACGAATCATTCCAAGCCTAGAAGCTGGCAAAACTGTGATTCTAGACCGTTACTGGTGGTCAACAAGGGTCTATGGCGTGGTGGGAGGAGCGCGGGCGGAGGTGCTCGATAAACTCATTGAGGCAGAGCAAATCGCATGGGGGGATTGGCTTCCAACCGCGTTGTTTTGTATCGGAAGATCCACCCCATTGAGAGATGAACCTCTGGATCGCTGGTCTCGATGGAAGGACGGCTACGACGCGATGATTCGGAAAGAATCAGGCCGTTACCCGATCCATTCAATCCAGAACGAGAGCAGCATAGAAGAGTGCCTCTCTGAGATCACTAGCTGTTGCCCAATCTAGGCATGAAACGAAAACAGCAAGACAAAGCGTTTGATCAGCAGGAAATGCTGATCCTTCCGCCATCTCCGATTATCCCCACCCTAGAAGCGGGTGATTTTGGATTTTTGCGCCCCCTGAAGGTGTCCCGTGTATTCAGCTCCTACTGGCGCTTTGCAGCGGAGAGGCAACGGGTGTTCCTCCGGCGCATTCGTGGCGCGAGTCCCCCATGGAGTGATGATCCGGTTCTTCAGATTCACAAATTCACCAACGCTTACCGCGCTTCGGACAGAGTTAGCCAATACCTCATCCGCCGAGTTATTTACGATAAAGAGCACAATCTGCGAGATACTTTTTTCAGAATCCTCTTGTTTAAAATCTTCAACAGGATCGACACTTGGGAACTGTTGGAAGGTGAGTTCGGCAAAGTGTCACTCGATAATTATTCGTTCAAAAGTTATGATCGCGTGCTCTCGGAAGCGATGGCAAAAGGCGAGCGGCTATATTCTCCGGCCTATATTATGCCCTCTGGCGGCCGATCCTCCGAGTATGCCCGCAAGCATCAGATGCATCTTCGCCTACTGGAGCGTATGATTGAAGATGAGCTTCCAGAGCAGCTATCAGAAGCACCGACAATGGCCCGCAGCTTCGAATTGATCCGTGAATATCCATCGATTGGAGACTTCTTGGCATATCAATATGTAACGGATATCAACTACAGTCAGATTACGGATTTCCGAGAAACTGAATTCGTTGTTCCTGGGCCAGGGGCCCGTGACGGAATTAAGAAATGTTTCACTGACTTCGGTGGATTAACAGAACCCGAGATCATTAAGTTCATCGCGAAACGACAAGACGAGTGCTTCTCTGCCGTTGGTGTATCATTCCCGACACTCTGGGGGCGACGGCTTCAACTCATTGATTGCCAGAACTTGTTTTGTGAAGTGGACAAGTATGCCCGAGTTGCTCATCCCGAGATCTTAGGGATATCAGGCCGCACTCGGATCAAGCAAAAGCTGAAACCGACGTCTGAGCCACTCCAACTTTTTTATCCTCCAAAGTGGGGAATTAATAACCTACTAAACGCGGATCCTGAATATGTTCCAAACCCTAGAAGCTAGAACAGCAAACGATTTATGGAAGCAGGCCGCGGAATGGTTTCGGCAAGACGATAAATCCGTGAGGCAAGCCAGTCGCAATGGCCCGACACAAGAGGTGATGAATGTCGCACTCTCACTTCAATACCCTCGCCAGCGATGGATTGCGGCGCGAGTTCCGGCGATGAATCCTGCTTTTGCTATCGCCGAAGTGGTCTGGATTGTGTCCGGTCGAAACGATTCGGCGATGCTCAACTATTTCAATGCCGTCTTGCCTCGATACGCCGGTGAAGGAACAACTTACCATGGAGCTTATGGCCATCGGATACGCTCCAGTTTCGGAGTCGATCAGTTAGAGCGGGCATACCATGCGCTTTCAGCCAAATCGGATTCAAGGCAGGTGGTGCTTCAAATCTGGGATTCGCGGATAGACCTGCCAAGTGAGAACGGCTCCGAAGCAAGCAAAGATGTTCCGTGTAATGTTTGCTCGCTGCTCAAAGTTCGCGACGGGAAACTGGAATGGACTCAGATCATGCGAAGTAACGATCTTTTTCGTGGGTTCCCACATAATGTTATTCAATTTAGTTCGCTTCAGGAAATACTCGCCGGATGGCTGAAAGTGGAGGTTGGTGCCTATCATCATTATAGCGACAGTCTTCACCTGTATGATCAAGATGGGGATGTGGCGTCTCATTTCGAAGACATCAGCAGTCCCGACAATGAAGACACTTTGAGCTTGGTGAAGTCAGAATCAGACGCTGCTTTTCTCATGCTTGGACAGCTTTGTGACTTTTGTGCGAATACTGAGCGATCCTCTGATGAGGTATTTAATCATGTTTCCAACCTGCACCTACCAGCAGGACACGCAAATCTGGCACGAGTATTGGCTGCCGATGCTTTGAGACGCAGGAATGCATTTGGCCAAGCTCAAGAGGTCATGCAACAATGCACCAATCCGTGCCTGCGTTTTATGACGCAACGCTGGTTCTCCAAGCCGCGATGATTGCTCACACCAGTATGGACTCCTTAAATCTGATGGCACTTACTCTAATGCATATTCCAGGATTTAACCACGGAACCAAGTCGATATTTTTCCATCCGGTTCCAACGGTGGAAGCAGCGCACGCTTGAAGCCGCACTCGCAGTGGACCAAGACAGCTGTGTGTTTTGGCAAGTTGCACAGGATGTGCGGCTTAATTTTGTGCTCCTCCAATTCGGAAAGATTGGTCGATTGCCGCCCGCCCGAGCCGAGATCGAGATCGGCGTAGCCCAACGACAATGCCTTGCGAGACGCATCGCCACCCAAGCAGAGGTTCAACACGAGCAGCAAAGCTGGGCAGCCTTACGAAACAGCCGGCACTACGGCACCGACTGGCGCTTCACCACCAAGGACGCACGCATCAAACTCAAACGACTCTACCCATCATCTCTGCTGGATTGAACCAATAGATCGGGAGTCGTTAATCGCTGGGTCTCTTGACGAAGGCATCAATCGCGCCTTGGACGCGAGCGAATATCTGGTGGATTGCGTCTCCGTGAGCATTCCCGGCTCGCGATGGGTTACAGAGGAGATTGAACACTTTCTCAGCAAGGAAAACCGACCGCTCGAGCGGGTGTTGATCTGCCGGGGGGGTGCTAGCGCGGACAATGATCCAGAGGGGGACGAGCGGGCCTCCGTCTGGATCGCCGCAATAAACAAGCGTTTGGGCCGAAAACCGCGTGAGCATTTGACGCCGGATTTGCGTGAGGAGTTCGTTGAGGATGCCACTGCCTCCGCGCTCAGCTTGCTGGCTCCCTTGGTTGGAATGGCGGACAAAGATACGCTGCTTGACCGCCGTGCCAGGTTTCTCGCCCGTTCGTGGAGGATCGCGGCATGGTTAGTGGTTATGTTAGTGGCGTCTGGTGGCCTGTGGATCATGGTAAAGTTGATACACCATTGCTCCCAGTGTCCCAGGGGACATTCTAGGGAAGGATAAGAGCCGTGTATCCACACCGTGATTAACGAGCTCTTTTATATATTGACCACGCATTGTGGACTTGCCTGCCGCATCAACGCCCTCAAATACAATAAGTCGTGGAACCTCCATGGGGCATTCTAACTCGAACGCTAGCTTCGTATGAATACGCCAGGACCGGAGGAAAATGCTCCGGATTCTCATTTGCCAATATCAACTTTACTGTTCCAATACACAAAACCTTGCATTTTTTCGAGAAAAGCCTAGGAAGTATAGTCATGTCCACCGAATCGACCCGGCGTCATGTCTTTATAAGTCATCATCACAAGGATGATGCGACGGTAGACAAGATGACAAAGTTGCTTGAAAAGCATGGTTCCGACACTCGGAACAGTTCAATTCGGGCGAAGCCAGCGAACCAGGAACGACTTGATCGAGGGCTCGTTAAAGCGGCCACAATTCAGCGCCTCCTTCGCATGAAGATGTCTTGGGCGGGAGCAGTGGTTGTCATCATCGGTAAGGAGACGCACTTACGCCCATGGGTGAATTGGGAGATTCAAGAGGCAGAACGGCAGGGAAAGCGCATTGTCGGGGTATGGGAAGAGGGTGGCAAGGATTACCAACTCCCGACAAATTTGGATGCATACGCTGATGCGATCGTTGGATGGCAAGCCGATCAAATTATGGGAGCGATTGACGGGAAAATCAACAACTGGCGGAAGCCAGATGGCAGTTCGCCTCCTCCTAGGTCAATCAAACGGATAACTTGTCAATAGTGCTTTTCTTAATCATGAAATTATTTTCTTACGTAGTGGCACGAGACTTTGGCTTCGCTCCTAATCCTTTTTTTGGATTCTGCACGTTGGCCTGTTGCAAACCTGATATTCGGAGGACTGCAGAAGTCGGCGATTGGGTTGCAGGAATTGGCTCAATGAAAAAGGGCCTCGGCTACCAGCTTGTTTATGCAATGAAGATCTCTGAGATCATAACCTTTAATGATTATTGGCGCGATTCGCGCTTCTTTCTTAAGCGACCCAAGTTCGACAGCTCCATTAAGCATTCTTACGGCGACAATATCTACCACAAAGATGCCCGAACAAATCGATGGATTCAGGAGGACTCTCATCACAGTCTTGAACGAGGAGAAACAAATGAAGCTAACCTTGATCGAGATACCGGTAGCACCGACAAGGTGATTATTTCAAAAAGGTTCGCCTATTGGGGACGGTTTGGTCCAGTTGTTCCACCCCAGCTCGAGAATCTTGACGGTCAGTCGATCTTCATTCGAACCTCTGCACACAAGTGCAAATTCACTGATGAATTTGTGCGCTCCTTTGTCGATTGGTTCGAGTCTTTTGGAGACCAAGGAGCCTGCGCCCCTCCAGGTGATTGGCGTTTCAACCCCAAATAGTGGTGTCTGCTAAGACGTTCTTTTTTTCACAACCTTCATCGTTTCGACTTTAGATTCCAACACACATCATTTTTCTCCCACGGAAAAAGCGGTTCTAGAGTCACAAGTGCATAATCATCAAACGCGAATGCCCGTATTCATTTCTCACAGAACAATCGACGACGCCGAAGCCAAAAAAGTGTATGATCGCCTGTTGATCTGGAAGATTGGCTTGTCCAACCGGGCTGCGCAGCCCACTAAGATCATCCTCACCGTAGAGCCCCCGCCGTGAACACTTCTGAGCCAACGCCACAGCGCCGGTTCGCGGCGTTCATTTCCTACCGGCACCTCGACAACACCGACGAGGGTCGCCGATGGGCAGAGTGGCTGCACCATTGGATCGAAAGCTATCGTTTGCCACGCCGCTTATCGGCACCCTAGGCGAGTTCGGGGTGATCCCGCCGCGCGTGGCACCTGTATTTCGCGACGAATGGGAGCTGCGGGGCGGCGGCGATTTGAAAGCGCTGACTGAAGAAGGATTACGCGGCAGTGAATGCCTCATCGTGCAAATCGCATTATTCCCGTGTTGATTGAAGGCGAACCGGGCGCTGCCGAGGCCGCCCCCAGTGATCCGGTGCGCCGTGCGCGTGAATACTTGCCCGAGACTCTGCGGCTAGGCATTCGTGCAGCGGGTCCGCCCACTCCAGACGTTCTGCATCCTATCGATGAAACAGCGCCCTTTTGCGCTGACACCCTGCGACTTTCGCCCAAAGGGCACGCATGACATGGGTTATACCAATGCCGCTGCGTATCGGGAATAGCTGGAACGTTCAGGACTGTCTAAATCCCGGCTGCGCGACCTCGAAGAACGTTACGCCGATCGCCTCCGACTCGAAAGGTTGCGCATCATGTCGGGGCTGCTGGGCGTGAACCTCGACGAACTGAACCAACGCGATGCGGCGGAGTGCGCACGGCACTGGCGAAAGCTTTTCTTTCTCAGCGCCGCGGTAGTGGCGGTGATCGCGCTCCTTGGTGCAGCAACGTGGATGCAAAGTGATAGACGGCAGCATCTCCTCACCACCGCAAGCGAGCGCGATCACGCTGCGGCGGAGCAGGCGCTGGTGGAGGATGATTGGCCGCTGGCTGTCGCCTACCTGGATCGATCTTTGATCTATTGGCCCCAAAATCAGGATGCGGTCAGCCTGCTTTGGAGCTTACTGCGCTACAGACCGGCAGCGGACTCACTGGTGTCAAGGCAGCGCCATGAGTTGAATCAGCCAGTGCAAGGGCTGGCGTGGAGTCCGGATTCACAGCAATTGTTGGTGCGGCTTGCGGAAGGCGAATTGCGTGTGCTCAATGTAGCGGCGGGACAGTTCGTCGAGCCCGCGATCAACGTGGGGTAAACGCCGCAAATCTATGAGTGGACGCGCGATGGAAGCGCGCTGCATTTCATCACCACGGAAGGGGCTGGTGGCGCGCCAGTCCGACGGGGAGTATCACCAGTTCATATGGCCGCCGCCACGGCGCGAACCTAGGCCGGGGAGCCTTTTAGTCCTGATAGAAAGCAGATCATCGCGCGGGCGAATGACGGAGCGATCTTCATTCTAGACGCGGTCACTGGCGAACCGGTCGTCGCTCTCGCGATCCCGTCGGGACTCGATTCAAATGCCATTCCGCGTGCAGCTTGGCGACCAGATGGTCGAGCTGTGCTCATCGAAACGCCTGTCGATTTTAGCGGACGCATGGGCTTGTTCTTTTCTTCGTTTGAAGATGCGACCGCCGCCTTGATGATTTCAGGCCGACGGCCAATCTCGCCCAATCTGGATTGCGAAGTCATCAATGGCCCGCGCGGGATCATTGCGAAGGGAGCACGTCGCGGCCTTGCCATTCTTGCTGACGTTGTTGCGAGTGTAGTAGAGGTAAGGATTGAGGTCCCGGTCCTTCTTGCCGCCCGGTTTAGGTGTGAGGCGATGAACGCATTCTCCGCAGCGGATGATGCCCTTGAGCAGAGACCGATGGGTGTTGCGGTCTAGCAATGCCTGCTTGTGCTTCTGCCCTTTGCCGCTCAGCGCGTCATTGGCTTCCTGCCAGAGCTTTTCACTCACCAGCGCCTCATGCTCGCCGGAATAGTCCTCTCCGTTGTGGTAAACGACTCCCTTGTACAGAGGATTGGTGACGATGACCTTGATTTTGTTCGGGATGGACCGCTTGCCCCCTACAACCATTTCATTGCCCCGGCGACTCTTCACCGACCGTTCAGGGGTACGCAGCCCTTCTCGCTAAAAAGCTGGGACATCACGGACAGCCTTCATCCTTCATAATCGCCTCAACGACATGGTTTGAAGTCATAAGCTCCTCCACGATCGCAGAGTCGGGAAAGAGGCAATTGCGGAAACTGCATCTTTTGAACCAATCACTTCGAATCAACCCCCGAAAACGGCATGACTCGAACACGACGTTATCAAACATAACCTCGTTTTCTGGGCTTCGGAAATTCATCGTCCCAGAAGGCGAGGGATCAGTACAATGAGAGATTACTGAGTTTGAGAACGAGCACACTTCACCGCCTACCACGACGGCGGAACTAGGATTTGATTTACGAGAAGCAAATCTGACGGCCCCAAAATTTTTAATCTGCATCACTCCACCGTCGAATGTGCAATTGGTAAAATCGCAGTCGATCATGTTGGTGTCCAGAAATCCTCCGCCGGAGAAAGAACAATTCAAAAACTTCGCTGAGGAAACGGCCATGTTTGGTGCGCTTCCCCAGATGACATTGCCAAAATAAACGCGCTGGAATTCTACAGAATTCACCGAGCCAGACGCAAACGTCGTGTCCGACAAGGCATCATTCTGATAGACGCCCCCTTCCCATTTGCAGGACTTGAGAAACCATCGGCTTTTCCCGGGAACAGTGGATGCAGCAAGGATTTTGGCATTCAGCCTAACGTGCGTGTCCAATGCTTCGTTTTCGGCGTCCACGAGCAATTTACCCCTGAGTCTCTCGTCGCCCCTGAACTCTGTGCTTTTGGTGTGGAAAAATTCTTGGCCAAGCACTTTGCGCGCATTGCCTATGGTATTGAGGGTATTTTTCCGCGCCACCTCCCGAACAAATTCTGAAGTGAATGCCAGCAATCCTGAGGCAGCCAAGAGAAATCCACCAAACCCGGCACTCGCCGTTAGCCACTTTTTGCGAACAATTCGCCTACGCAGGACACGAAGTCGTTTATCGAGTGCGGCGTGGATTACGACTTCTCCCGCAACTTCCGGTACTTCGACGTATTGAGCTGCCGCGATCATGCCTGACAACGGCTCGGGAAGTGCGACTGGGCCGCCTTCATCCTTAAAGCGGATTGGAATGACCGGTCGTCCCGCCGAGTGCGCCAAGTAATATTCGGCATGGCACCAGGAGCTATGGGCGTATCCAGGCGTAATGAGAGCAACGACGAGATCGCATTTCCGAAGTGCCTCCATGATGACAGTTTTAAATTCTTCACCAGCCAATGTTTCCTCAGTATCCTGGAAAACGGTAAACCGTTCCCTCGATAGCTCGGACCTAAGTTGAGCGGCAACCCCGCAGCCGTCTGCGCGCGCATAGCTAAGAAATACCTTTGCCTTCATTTGCCGGTGGATGACGCGAATTATTTGTCTGGAGTGACTGGCAAATCGAGTCGGCTCAGTCCTAGCAGAACGATCTCGATGATCCGGCCCTGATCAATGGTTTCAAACAACTCAGTGTGTTCCTCTGTCGTAAGCAGCGGATTGATTCCCGACAGTCCTTTATCACGAATGAGGGCGACGATTTCTGGATAATCCAGCCATGGAACTCCGTGCTTTTGGTAAAGCGCTTTCATCTCGTCGGCGAAGGGGGCTCGCTTCTGATAGTCCCAGGTGGCTTCCTCCCTGTTTTCGCCCCGTAGCAGATCGATGACTAGCTTTGCGACTCCGCCAAACGCGCCGATCAGGAACACTGGCTGGCCCACTTGCACGGAAAGCACGATCTCCTCCAGAACGCCTGGGATGCGGCTCGCATACCATTGCTCCTTGCGTGTGCCATCTTCCAAGACCTTGACCGTAGGTCCAAAGGTGCCACCGACGACGATGCGAGCCACGACGCCACTTTGTGTGCGATCGGCCTGAAAGGCTCGCATCTCGGTCATGCCCCGAGCCCAGGCAAAACGATGCTCCGCCGATTTATCACCTGGGAAGAATTTTGGCTCTCGGGTAAAGTCGGAGTGTAAAGTTTCTTCCACTTCTGCTGGACGCGGCAGCTCCACGGTTTTCGACACTCGGTTGAGCGCAGAGAGATCTTTGACTGAAAGGCGCGGCAGCGGCCAGCCGCGGTGATTCACGATGCGTTCGAATGGCTGGACGCCCTCGACGCTATTATGCGTACGAACGAGCTCGAAGAGTTTCTGAGTGTAGCCTTCCGCGCCCAGGTGCCCGCCATAGGCGAGCGTCGCGCCTTTGATCAGCAAGTAGCGCGAGAGATCGAGCATACAGCTTTCGAGGTGCATAGCATCAAGACCGCATTCCGCGATGTCGGTGCTCTCGGACATGGAAAGCGAGACTGGCTGGCCGCGCAGCGACGGCGTGATAGCGAGCCGCTGAAAGGGCGTGGAGACCTTGATGCCAGCCTTTGCGAGCCGTTTCGCTTCGCTGACACCCACAGGCGGATCTGGATAGAGGATTTCAAGCTTCGGATCCCTTCCCACTAGTGTCGCAAGCTCCGGCGGACGAGCGAAGATAAAATCACCTGGCTGCTTGAATTGTCCAAGGCGCACAAGATCATACAGTTGCCGGAGAGTTTCTTTGAGCAGAAGGTCGATGCCCTTTTGTGGGTCGCCGTCCCAGCGCAGACGGGGCACATTGCCTAGGTATGGGAAGCTGCGCACCTCATGGCCCGACAGCGCATCGACTACTACCACGGGTCGTTGGTGCTCTTTGGCAAGCAAGACTTCCTCGCGACACCATTCGCGTGTGGCATAGGTGTCGGTGAGCACGGCAAGCAGGGAGGACCGCTGGACGCCCCGCTCGATGGACTCGGCAAATCTCGACCCGCTAGCGATGTCCCCCGAATCCACCCAAGCCTCGACCGGCTGATCAGCTTTCAGTGCGTCGATGAAGCATCGCGTTGCTTTAGGATCGCGGTCAATGTCTGCTTTTGCATGGCTGAGGAAAAGAGTGACCGGCACCTCGAACTCGCTGTTTTCCACCGCCTCCAGATTCGACAAGTAGCGGCACAGCTCGACCACAATCCGGCGCACGACGAAAGCGTCGCAGGCTTTTTTATCAGGTTGCAAGTGGGCTTTCGCGAAACTCAGGTCATTCAACCGCGGATCGAGGGGCCACGCGTCATGGGAAAGCTGGATGGGCACGAAACGCCAGGCGGGAGGCTGCGCCTGCGTGCACACGTCTGCCATGAACTGACACCATTCGTCGTCGATATTCAGTTGGTCATCCGCGAGCACGACCAGGAAATTGCGCTCCGCAAAATCGAGGTGCAATGACGGCGGGGGACGATTCCCTTTTTTGGTTGGACAAAAGACGGTCGGCACACGGAGTCCAGGGACAAGAATGTCGCCGTTTAGTTGCTGATGAATGTGGCAAGCCAGTTCGCAGGCGGATGTGGACTTGGGATGAAAGAGGAGATGGACGAGTAAGGGCTGGCGTTTCATGAGGGTTGTCTCCGAATCGATAATTTTTGTGGTTCAGTTCGATTACCTGGGCGCAGCCTGTCTATTCCTCACAATCCACCAGGCTGCGGTGTCGTGTCATGTTTCGGCAGCGGATATTGTTCTAGAATCATCTGGGCAGGCTTCTGTGCGGGGATGAGGTCTGTTTGACGGGATGGCGTCGCGGGTGGAGCAGGGGGGCCGACTTTCCAAATGAGCAGGCGCTCTGGCTTGTCTTCGGAGTTTACTTCGAAGGAAGCCGCAAGCCAGTGGCCGGCGTCGTCGGTATAGACGTGGTCAAGACGGGAGTCGGGGGCTGCTGCTGCCGGTGGCAATTCCACGCCGATTCGGAACACAGGTTTCGCTTTCCTGATGAGCACGACTTCGTAATCTGTGGCCGCCGCCAGAGTGAAGACGTCGTTCTGCGGAACCGGCGCTAAACTGGCCGCACGAACCCCACGCAATACGCCTACCGGAGGGCGGGCTGTAACGACGAAATCTGGGAAAAGGAGCGCCCGCAAATCGCCGCCATCCACACGATAGTATGCTTCGAAAGGTTGGTGAGCTGGAAGCGGCCACACCTTGGCAATCATAGACTCCATCAAAAGCGGCGGGCGGTAGCTCGCAGTATCGAGAGCCAGCCAGAATTCCCGGCCGGACCGCCTGGGCGTGCCGCCGAAAAAGTTAAACGTCGTGATTCTCAGGAAGATTTGTGCATCTCCGGGCGAGAGTTCGAAAGTTTCCAACTCAGGACTCGTCACCGGCCCGATTTCTGTCATGGGCAACTCAAACTGCCGCGCTGCTGGTTTGGGTTGGAGATTAAGTCCCCAAGTCACCACTCCGACTTTGTATTCGGTGAACCGGCGCCATACGGCGACGGCGAGAGTATCATCTCTGGTGCTGAGCCGGAAAATCGCCTCGCCAAAACGGTCGGTACCATCTGGCTCGGTTTCGGGTGTTGGCAGATCGACTGGCAGTTTCAACTCCGTGCGTGATTCGATATTCAGCGTCACGGGATCGAGTAGGAAAACTTGCGGCGGACGCTCCACCCCAGCAAGCACGCAGAGTCGTCCGGCCTTCCAGGCCATCTCCACCTGTGGCGGAAAACTTGCCAGTTGATAAGAGGTCAACTTCAAATCCACTTCACGGCGCGGCTCTCCATTGTGGGGGATGCGAGTGATTTTTCCCGCTGCGTGAACATAGATCGCGTCCGGGTGGAAAAGCACCCTCGGATTGAAATCGTCACCTGTAGGAACCGTCTTGCGCCAGCCGTGCTGATCAATGAGTGCAACAAGTCCGTTACTGGCCTCCGAATCATGCATACGATAGCCGACTACTCGCCATTCGCCCCCGGAAGAGCCCACCGCGTGCGTGCGCCAACCAGGCGGCAGCTTGATGTCCGCCGCTGGAGTGAGAAGCCGCTGATTTCTGGCCTGCTGCCACTTCGAGCGTAGCTCCTCCTTCCCCCAAGGCGCCAGCCTGGCCGCCTCCTGCCAAAGTTCTTCTGCCTCCATGAAACGCAAACTGGTTTCAGCTGATCGTGCGTTGCCTGCGATCGTAAGCCGTCGCTGCGCCACATCATGCGCCCACCAAGCCCCAATGCATGAGGTCAACAACAGGCAGCAAGCGGTGATGCCGGTCTGAATCATTCGCGTGCGCTGCCGCACCGCACTGAAGGCAGATCGGATTTCATCTACCGCATGCAGGCGATTGGGATTTCCCTCAACAGAGGCCAAAGCTTCGGTCCAAATCTGACTTGCCCGATATGACTCACGGCCAGTGATCGCTTCCAAAACATGAATCGAAGGACTGCCGGCCAGTTCTGCGCCGGGGAGTTCGAAAACGCCTTTGTGCTGGGCCAGCCGTTTCAGACGATTGGGCAAATTATTTGGTGTATTCGGTAGAAAGAAGATCGTTTGAATGCGTGGTTCCCGGCGGCGAGCAAAATGCCAATCGACTTCATCAAAGATCCACGGCGCTTCACGCTCGTTCACGGCCTTTGGAGTGATCACAACCAGATGCAGTTGGCAGCGACGAATTTCGCGCTGGATGCGCGCGCGAAATGCCTGGCCACCTTGGATGCTGGTGTGATCGAGAAAAACCAGGTACTTGTTTTCTAGTGCTCGGCAGAGTTCGTGGGCATAAGCTTCCCCGTCACGTCTTGTGTAGGTGATGAAGATATCGTAGCCGAACAGCCTCTGCCAGGCGGCTTCCAGAATTCTTCGAGCAACCCCAATGCCAATCATATCGCTGCACCACATAATTCTCCAGTCTATGTCTGTCAACCTGGCTGCGACGTATCGACCGTCAGTCGACGTCCGTTCTGCTGGAACTAGTCTAAGAGCCTGTTGAAAACAGAGCCGGGATCCGAACTGGCCGGAATATTGGTCCGCTAACTGGTAATACTTCGCTCTAGGGGATAGAGCGGGGCATAGCGGATTTTTCCGGCCCGCGCTGTCAGGCACGCTGGACAGCAGGTCGGCCAGGGCCTTGAAGCATAAACCAAAGAAAGGCCGCCGCCTGGCGCGGGGTGCCCACTCCCGTCGGTTTGCGCATGATCAGGCTGAGGTTGAACGCGCGAATTCCGCAGAGATACCGTTTGTTGATGTTGGCCTGTCCCCGGAGGGTGGTCCCCTCAGGCCCCCGCAGTCGAGGACATGAGCGAAGCTGCGCTCGATGTGCATGCCCCGTTTTTTGAGAAGGGCTTTTCCGGTTTTGCTCCGCGCCGCGCGGGCGGCATGGTGCACGGCTTTGCGGGCTTAAGGGGCCTAGGTTTTCAGGATTGCGCCGGGCGGCGCTTATTTTCGAGAGCACAGGAGGATGCACTCCGTGAATTAAGAGAATTGTGGATGACAGATACCAATATAAACTGGAATAGTAGCCTCACGCTCCAAGGTCCCAAAATCTGTTTTCAATTTTTGAATTTCCGGCAGTGCAATGGATGTAGAAATCATCGATTCAATATGATTACGGTCACTTCACCTAGCGGTAAAGTAGACGACTCGTCGAAGCGCTAAAATCATCACCCAGCGCTCTCAAGCGCTACGCGCCTCCCCACAAGTGACGTAGTCTCCTGACCGCATTTGCCCCATGAAACTCGCCACCCTCCGACTCACCAACTTCCAATGCTTCGGCCCCGAAACCCAGGAAATCTCCTTTGAAGACTCGACCACAATGATCATAGGGCCGAATGGATCGGGGAAAACCGCAATCCTTCAAGCACTCAGCCGCATGTTCGACGCGAACCCGGGACGACGAAGCGTTAAAGCTGATGATTTCCATGTGGGGATCGATGAAGAGGAGCCACCAGAAGAACGCAGCTTCACAATCGAAGCCGACTTCCTTCTGCCGGAGGCAGGAACCGACAGCGGCGCGAATGCGATTCCTCCATGCTTCAATCACATGAGGCTGGATGAGGCAGGAGAGGTTCTCAAAGTTCGCTTTCGATTGGCGGCGACGATGGGACCCAACGGAGACATCGCCGATTCTCTTTCTTACGTTGTCGGCAAGGAAGGCAATGGCGAGGACAAGATAAGGGGCGTCCCTCGTACTGACCGGAACAACATCGCGGTCTATTATCTGCCAGCTCGGCGCGATCCAAATGATCACATCCGCTCAAGCACCACTTCACTTCTGGGGCGCATCGTCCGGGCCGTAGATTGGCAGAAAGAGGCTGAGGATTACAAGGAATCCGTTTCCGAACTTCAGGCACTCATTGAGGCCAACCCTGCCGTGAAAGCCACCAGCAAAAGTATCTCGAAGAGCTGGGCGGCGCTTCACAAGGGAAGCCATTTCAAGGATGCCGCAATTACGTTCGGAGCGGACAGCCTCGAAAAGCTAATTCAGAACTTCTCCGTCCAGTTCAATCCGGCCCACGCTTCGAAGACCATCGACTATTCCCTCCTAAGCGACGGCCAGAAATCCTTGCTGTATCTGTCTCTCGTCTCGGCCTACATTGAGATTGGCCGCAAGGCTATGGCTCAGGAAACCGGTGAGGAACTGGGTATTGATCTGGACAAACTGAACCCCCCGGTTTTCTCGATCATTGCGGTTGAAGAGCCCGAGAACAGCTTGTCGCCCCACTACCTCGGGAGGATCAACAAGTTGCTCGCGAAAACCTGTTCGGCTACCGATGCCCAGGCTATCGTCACGACCCATGCTCCATCGATGCTCCGTAGAATAGAGCCGGAGCACATTCGCTTCGCCAGGCTCGGCACCGAGCGAACGGCTTCAGTGAAGCAGATTGAACTGCCTCCGGAGACTGAGATGGACGCCCACAAATTCGTCCGTGAGGGCCTCCTTTCCAACCCCGAAATCTACTTCGCCCGGATGGTGATTCTTGGCGAGGGAGCGAGCGAGGACATTGTGCTCCCCAAGCTCTTCGAAGCACGCAAGCTGCCGTTGGATGAAAACGGTATCGTGCTGGCTCAATTGGGCGGTCGCCACGTGAACTATCTCTGGAAAATTCTCTCGGATCTCAGAATTCCCCATGCGACGTTACTTGACCTAGACTTGGCCCGCTATCACGGAGGCTGGGGGCGCATCAAATACGCAAAGGATCAGTTGGCGAAGGTCGGAGTGGATGTCGGGAAGGCTACTTTGCCGAAATGGAATGCTTCAAGTCCACTTGGAAAAGATTCCGACTATGGACTGAAATGGTTGGGGTTCCTCGGAGATAAGGGGGTTTTCTTCTCACAGCCGCTAGACCTCGACTTTAGCATGAGTCAGGCATTCCCCGAATCATATGGACTGGACACCAGAGATCAAGAGCAACCGGATGACGTGACCATCAAGTCAGTTCTCGGGAACAGCCACGCCGACGATACTTGGTATTCCAAAACTCTAAAAAAGGGCTTCGATGATTATCACCGGCTGTTCAAGGTAGGCAGCAAACCGACAGCTCACATTGAGGCACTCTCAAACCTCGACCTTGATGAGATTGATGCGGATCTTCCCGAACAGTATCGCGAACTGATCGCCTATGTGTCAGAGAAACTGAAGGAGGTCTTTGAGTGATTCCTCCAGACTCATGGCGGCCCTCCAGTGGTCTGACGCTTGAGCCCAATGCACGCAGGGCAGTGATCTCCCAGGCGGGCTGCATTGCCCTTCTTGCTGGCCCCGGAGCTGGAAAGACCGAAACCTTGGCCCAGCGTGCCGACTTTCTGCTGCGGACAGGCGTTTGCCCTTACCCCAAGCGAATCCTTGCTATTTCATTCAAGAAGGACGCGAGCGAGAACCTCAAAGAGAGGGCAGCAAAGCGCTGCGGAAGGGAACTTGCTGCCCGTTTTGATAGCTACACTTTCCACGCTTTCGGGAAGCGGTTGATCGACATTTTCAGAACTGCGCTCAAGGGTCCGGATCAGTTGGATGAAGACTACACGGTGGGAGACCATCGGTTACCCCGAAGCCAGATCACATTCAAGGAAATGGTTCCGCTGGCAAATGAGGTATTGGACCAATGTGCTGCGGCCCGTAATGCGATCCGGTCAACCTACAGCGATGTGTTCCTCGATGAATTCCAAGATTGCACCGACGCCCAATACACTCTGGTATTGAATGCATTCCAAGGGAGCGGGGCAAGGATCATCGCTGTAGGCGACACCAAGCAGAAAATCATGGGCTGGGCGGGGGCGCTCGAAGGGATCTTTCTCAAATTCGAAGAGGACTTTCGGGCGACCCCACTCAATCTCTACCAGAACTTCCGTTCCCTTCACAGGATCCGGAGGGTTCACAACCGGATGGTTCGCGACATTGATCCGGAAGCGGCTGTCCCCGATGATCAGATCGCCCTCGACGAAGGCGAGGTTGCGTGGGAGTCATTCGACGACGACGAAGCGGAAGCGGAATGGGCTGCGGACTCGATCCTGCTGTGGAATGAGCAAGGTGTTCCTTTTTCCCAAATTGCGTTTCTATGTAACAACCAGCCTCATCTCTACGCCCTCAAGATCATGAGCGTGTTGAGTGAACACGGGATTCCATTCCGCAACGAGCAGGAGATTCAGGATCTTAGTGCGGAGCCTCTTTTTTGCCTCATTGTGGATTTTCTTCTCGTCCTCCTCGGGGATGCCGAGCCTGATGCCTGGGAAAGGCTGCAGGGGATTCTCGGCGATGAATCGGGGGAGGGCTCTTCAAAGTTGAGAGATTGGGACCGCTTTCTTCGCAGTGGAAGAAGTGAAATTCGGAAGACTCGTACATTTCGGAAGGGGTGGACTTTGATTGAGGCCATGCTCATGAAACTCGGGACTGAGGCTATCAGAAGTCTTTCGCATGACTATGAGAACGAGGCACGCAGGACTGAGATCCTCGGAAATATCAAAGCTCACATCGAGACAGGCTTCGACAACAATGCCGATCCCTTGGAATCCCTTAAATCCATCGGCGGGGTTGACGCGGTCAGAATTCTCACGATCCACAAGTGCAAGGGGTTGGAGTTTCATACGGTCATTGTGCAAGGGGTTGAAACACAGACTTTCTGGGGTGAGGAGGAGGCAGCAGGATGCGCGTTTTTTGTGGCCATTTCGAGAGCCAGAAAGCGTCTCGTGACGACGACCTCTGAGTTCCGGGAAAAGCTTCCGGGAGCCAACCGCTATTGGAGTCAACAGCGGACTCCGCACCAACGGTTCTTGGGATACGTGGAATCGGAGGCCGGAGGAACTCTTTGAATCAGCACGCCAGCAGGTTAAACTAGTTGCTAAATTTCTCTTTACTGCTCTACAACGGAATAAATAACCTTCCAAGTTTATGATAGAAGTCGGCAACTAGTCATGAGTGATCCAGCGCTGATATATACCGATATCTCGCAGCCTGCAGACAAGGCAGGGACCCATGTGCTCATCATCGGAGTGGGGGACTACCTATTCGGCAAGGGCAAGGCGGAAGTCACGTCGGTGGGTGATGATCTCCAGCAACTGAGTTCACCGCCCATCTCCGCGCGCGCCATGGCGGACTGGTTCATCAAACACTATCGCAACACCGCCAAGCCTCTAGCCAGCGTGGCGATGCTGCTGTCTGAGAGTCCGGATGCAGATTATCAAGTTCCCGGGCAGAGTGACTCCGGGCAGAGTGACTCTGCCCCCCCCGGCCTCGTGCGCGTGCCCCGGGCCAATCTGGCAAACGTGGTCGAGGCCACCAAGGCGTGGGTGGAGCAGCTGAAGAGTAACAGGGATCACATGGCCGTCTTCTATTTCTGCGGGCATGGTTTTTCCGCAGGGGATCACGCCTCACTGCTGCTGGAGGATTTCGGCAAGACAGGCGGCGAGTTGGAGGCTGCCATCGACCTCACCAAGTTGTGCGCCGTTATGAAAAACTCTCCGGCGATCCAGCAGGTTTTCCTTCTGGATTGCTGCCGAAGCGACGTCGACCGTAAGTATGAAGGCAATGTCCCCATCGGCTCGGGCATGGTGAGCATCCTCAAATTTGAGCGTGGTCACTCCTCCGCACCTCAACAGTTTGTACTGTTTCCGACAATCGATGGGGCGGAAGCTTTCGGAGTCAAAAACAAGGTCAGTGTCTTTAGCAAGTCGATACTGGACGCACTGAGCTTCGCCGCCGCCGATGCCAAGACAGGACCCTGGAAGACGACGACTGGCAATCTGCTGACTGAAGTGACCCGCTTGGTAAATTTGCGCCTGCCGCCTCAGTTTCTCGATCGAGGCAAGCCGAATGCGTTGGACGCCTCCTCTTTTGAGTTCAACGAGATCGACATTCCTATCGTGACCCGCTCCTTCGTCACACTGTCAGACCTCGGCGCGTGGAAAGCTGCCGAACTGCAATGCGCGCACGGAAAAGGCACCGAGCCTACCCAGAGCCAGCGTGGCTCGGACAGCGGTGTGGAGAACTGCTGCAAGTTCGATCTTTCCTCCGATACATGGCTGTTCAGCGGTACTCTGCCTCCAGATCAATCCCTAACTATTTCACCCCAGACGCGGTACCTGACTCCGCCGGTGGCCTATGTGACCTTGAAAGTGCAATGAAAACCCGCCTCGACATCCAAGTGCGGCAGCCCTTTGCCGAAGGCAGCATTCAGACGGCCGCCGTGGCGAAGGTCCGTCGATTGACCACTGAGAAAAGCAAGCCGGTCAAGCGCTGGTGGCAGAAGGAAAAACCGGTTGGTATCGAGGGCGGGGATTCGCAGGACGAGCGGTGGACAAGCTTTGACTTGCCCGGTGGCGGTTATTACCGCGTAACAATCATTCTACCCCGAGGTGAGGGGATTGAGCGGGAGTTTCTCGTTAAGAAGGGAAATATCCATCATGAGTCGATCAAGATGGATGTTTCACCGCACGAATACCTTGGTTGGCAACAGTTCGCTGGAATCGTGCGGGCCAAGCCGCATACGTCTCGCGTAGTAGCCGGCAGTATGGGTTTAGAGTCCACGCATGAGTCCACCTTGCTGGAAAAGGGAATGTTGCGCATGGCGCATCACCGCGAGAATATACCTCAAGGGCCTCCCTCCGTGTCTGGTGTATTCTTGTGGGAAGGCATAAATGCTTGGAGAGCCTGGGATAACTTGGGCCCTTATTTCCCGATGCATACTTTGGATTGGGCTGCGCAAAGCGATTCTGAGTACGTGACGTGGTCTCCTGACATGCCGACATATGAGCTGGGCGCGCATCTTGTGGATAACTTGCGTCATTGGCATTATCACCACCATTTGCCTAGGTCTTTTCATTTCCCACGCTGGGTGCTGTTTGAGATTGGCGGACAACGGACCTTGGCTTCGGTCCCTTGGGCGTGGTGGGGGAACAACCCGCGTGATAAAACCGAATCAATTCGGTTCGTGTATGACCGAACAAGACAGAGCCCCTTGGGCGAGGAACGGCCCGGTCACCTTACACTCAGTGTCCAGGATAAGCAATGGTTTGGACTGCTTGAGTTCCTGGGTTCAGGGCGCCTGAATCAGGCGGACGGGATGATCGACAAAGTTCTGAGTCGAGAGAACCCGGAATATGCTCTTTATGGCAAGGTCAAAGGTCCCCTAGTCGCAGTCGCGGGAGGCATTATTTCGATTGCCCGTTGTCAGAGTACCCAGCAGCAGACTTGGGACCCTTGGTTAGACAATCTGGCAAACTGGTTCCCCCGCATCCCCGATGGTCCCATCTTACTGGGGTGCCGCCGTGCGGCGAAGGCGCAGAATCTTGAGCAGTTGCAGGATGCCTTCCGACGAGTTGAGGAAGGCGTTTACCGCGGTATCCCCTTCTTTTCCGCTAGTATCGCCATGACGAACCGCGCCTTGGCCCAGATGAGTGACGTGATCCCTGAAGCCGAAAAACTGCGGCGTTTCATCGCACCTGTCACCGCCCGTATTGATCCTGGGCAACCCTTCACCGTGATTAGTCTCTCTTAGAACTCAACTCCGACTCCATGACTTTCCGACTGACCATGCTGCCTGCCAAAGATGGTGATTGTCTCCTGCTGACCTGGGGGCGGAGCACTGAATTGCACCATCTTATCGTCGACCTCGGCCGTGAGGGAACCTACCGTGCGGTAAAGGATCGATTGGTGGGACTGTCAAACATTGAGCTCTTTGTCATGTCGCATATTGACGCCGATCACATCGCAGGAGCTGTTCCGCTGGTGAAGGAAGCCGCTGCTCCCTTTGCTCCAGCCCGAGTGTGGTACAATGCGCGACCCCAGTTGCAGGCGGCTCATCACCGTCAGTCGGTCTTGGAGGCGTTTGGTGCCCGCCAGGGAGAGAAGCTCGCACGCGGCATTGTGAATTTTGGCTGGCCGTGGAATGCGGAGTTTGCCAGCGAAATCGTATCTGTTGACAGCCCTGAAGCCCAGGAACCCATCTCTTTGCCGGGCGGACTCACAATCCGCCTACTATCACCTCGCGATGAGGATTTGGTTGCCCTCATTCCGGTGTGGGATGGGGAGCTGGAGAAGGAGGGGCTCCGCAGTTTTGATCCGGACAGGGATGACGATCCGCTCAGTGATGAGTTCGAACCATTCGGAGGCGCTCCTGAAGTCGAGTCGCTGGCAGAGGCGTCTTATCAACGGGACAAGACTAAGCCCAACGGCACCTCTATTGCCTTCATCGCTGAGTTTGAGGGCAAGCGTGTTCTGCTGGCAGCAGATGCCCATTCGGAAGTGCTGGAGGCGGCACTCAGGCCGCTCGCGGAAGCAGAGGGCGGGACCTATCGAGTGGATTTGCTCAAAGTTAGTCATCACGGATCAAAGGCCAACACCTCCAAAGACTTTCCGCGGTTGATCGACTGCATCCGGTTTGCGATCTCGACCGATGGCTCACGCCACCATCATCCCGACGCTGCATTGATCTCGCGTTTCCTCGCCGCGGATCCTGCCCGCCCGAAGAAGTTCTACTTCAACTATCGGCAGGATAGCACCGACATCTGGGACAGCGCTGCCTTGAGAGGAGTATGGAACTACGAAGTGGAGTATCCGAGCGACGACGAAGACCATGCAATGAATGGAACGCTGACTATCGACTTATTCTCCTGAATATGCGTGCACCGCTTGGTTTATGAAGAAGGCCCGCAAAGACATGGACGTATTCATATAGCGTCGCGCAAAGGTTTCTCCAGTGGAGGTCAGGGCTGCAAAACTTTACCTCTCAAACGCAGACACTGAAAGTTCCTGCAACCGTCCGCGAATGCGTTGACAAATGCCTGATCGCTTCCCAAAAGGCTGAGGCATCCATGCGACGTTGCCATGACTTCCCGCCTCCCCTGAAAGCACAGTAGACTCGGGAGCAAATCGCTTGATACCTCAGGGGTTCGTTTCCAGATTTTTTCTATCGTGAATCTGCCGCCTTAGGAACTCCAGTACTGTATGGGAAAGACTTCCCAATTCCATCGTTCCACCAATCCCTGAGACGCATGAAACACACGTGCGGGACGGAGGGACCGGAGTTTCCGCCCAATGTCCCTAGTCTGCACCGCCCGACGCGGAACGATTCATTTCAACTGCTCAACCCATGCCGCTCGCAGTCCGCCCGCATCCGTTGGAACGCTTCCGCCCGTTCGGAGGCAGGAGACTGGGCGACGTCCATCAACTGGCGGACGCTGAAAGCCATGATGATTGCGGGGGCGGTGAGATCCGCGAGGTAGTCCTGTGCGTCCTTGGGCAGATGTAGTAGGTAGAACATCTGCGTCATTCGCGCCTTGCTAAGTCCCTCTTTTTCACCAATTTGCACTTTGGTCAGCACCTTATCTTCGTCCAGACGCCGCTGCCAGTCGAACACTCTCCGGATGGGATGCCGCGCCACTTCGTCATTCTCCTGCGCGGTGTCGTCCGAAGGCTAGCCCCGCGCCGTGGATTTGAGAGAACTTGATCGGGTCTACCACGAAAGGATGCAGATGGTGCCGATAGTAGGGGAGGCCCAAAACTAGCTGACCCAGAAGGAAGTTCGTAAAGTGTGCTCGCCCGCACCGCTGTTTGTTCCCAAATGGGAGCAAGTATTTAATTGAGTTGAATGACTCACCCGAGCCCGATTATCCTCCCCGTGGCTTCGTCCGTCAGATTGGCGTCGACTCAAATGGCTGATGAGCCGACAGGGTGTCAATCATCCCTAGGCACGTCTGTCGGTCCAGAAGAAGCCAAGGTTCTCAAAATCCATGATCATCTGGCGCACCTCTGCACCGACCATCTTGATACATCCGCAATCGCGATAACTGCCTTCGCATTTACTACAGGTGCTCTCCTTGATGATCGTGGACCTCGCTACTACCAGACCCTTTTCCTCAAGCAAAAGGATAGCCCGCTCAATCGAAGGGCAGCTTTCAGAATCCGAAATATCGTAATCACTCGATTCGAGGAATTTGCGGTCGATAGTCAGGAGGCCCGACAGCTTGATCATGTTCTCCATGGGTGGGACATCGGTGGCGTCAGGAAACTCAACGGCCAGCCAATTGCCAGCGGCGTCAGCCCACGTCCCCACAGCATCCAGCATCCACACTCTCCGGAAGCCGAGCGCATTTCGACTGCAGCCAAGCTTTCCCGCACATGAAGTTTGAATGTAAGGTCCGTATTTGCACAAGCTACTGTGGTTTTGCAGAAGCATCTGTTTGTGCGCTGCCAGAGCGACTGCAGCACTGGCGGACGAGGATGATGTCTGGTTCACAGCATTGGTGATTCGTGCAGTGAAAAAGCGATGACCAACCTGTAGGAGTAAAATTCATCTTCTAAATCATGGCGCGACGACTTCCGCTGCAGAGCTCTACCGGGAACCGCCGGTGCGGAGTTGGGTGACTCAGACAATACCGCGTTTGGAAGGTGCGAGGGATGCGTTTTTTTGCAAAAAAAGTTGTTCTCCATAAGGTTTAGGTGCTTTATGAGCTTATCATTATACATTGGTTTTGAGGTCACCAATTCAAACTCCGGCGATGTGACCTTAGCCGACCCCAACGATTTCGGTTTGCCATTGGATATACCCGTATTGGTATAACATTTCCTAGATCGTATCGAGGGATTTTCTCGTTCGCCATTCGCTTGCACCTTATACCTTGATGCGAATACCATCGTTAAAAAACCTATCAACGATCTGTTTTCTCTATTAAACAGATTTGACTTTGTTGCAGCCGCCGGTCCAGTTACTCAGGCTCCAATAGGGGAAAAAGATCCTATTCGAATGATTCCTTCGTGTTTTCCAGAATTCAACGCAGGTGTTTTATTATTTAAAAAGAATCAAAGAGTAGATCATCTGCTAAGGAGTTGGTATGAGTGCTATCTAAATAATAAAGATTCGTTATTTCGTCCCCATCTTAAAGGGGGGGATCAGGTTTCTCTAAGATACCTGTTGTGGTGCATGAAAGACCTCATTTTCGGCACTTTTTGTCATAAAAGCACCCCGAATCTTTATAACTTCAGATGCAATCCTCAGAGGACGTTTCATTTTGATGAAGAAATTGTCATCCAACACGGCCGATTCAATCAAAATAGTAAAAACAAATTTGAGGAATTAAATATTTCCACGGATCAATGTTTTCCAATTCATACAGGATTCGGCAGACGCATTATGAGAGAAGTGCGCTCGGTTATTAACAAGGACGTCAATTGGATGGACTATGGATCATGGAATCGTTCGCTTTGGGGCTACGGAATTCCTGAAAGTGCTCTTAAACATGTTAATAGCATTATTGGGCAATCTGTTATATACACGGATCTATTTTGTTTGCTTTCATTGAATCTAAGCTCCGTGCGGTATCTTGAAATTGGTGTGTCAGCAGGGAAAAATTTACTGACAATGTTGAATTTTCTTGGTTCGGCAAAAATTGTCGGTTTAGATGTAGAGGAAATGAGTGGCCGGTTGAGGGCTTTGTGTGAAGGAAGTTCCCTAGGCGTCCCTGAAGGGGAAGCTACGTCATTCAGAGATTGGAGAGGAAATGAGAACTCCATTTCATCGGGAAGAGAAGATTTCGCCACTGATTCTCGGGGGAATGAATTTTCCTATGTCAGAGGAGACAAACTCAAGCCAGGAACTTGGAACTTACTTGGGGGAATGAAATTTTCGCTAATTTTCTCAGATGCGTTGCATGTTCCCAAATCGATCATATCAGAGTTGGATTTTATAATTAAGAATGAAATGCTCTCTAATGAGCTAATTTATGTATGGGATGACGTGTCTATAGGGCAACTGGCCCCTTTAAGAAAATCGGCTGCTAAATTATTTGATCTCTACAAAGGGATGGACCCAGTATTGGTGTTCACTAACATTAGGGGCACGTATGGACCACCAAGAAGAATCGCAATTTTCTGTTCGGACAGGGCGTTGATGCCGACGCGGTTACAACTATAGATCTCGAGTAAAATGGATTTTCGGAACTGTGCACAATGTTTCCCGACAAGCTTAGTTCAACGAGAAAAGAATGCTTGTCCATTTCCCTTGTCCCTAAACCACTTGGTTATTACCGTCTTTTTCCCCGATACAATCTTGGTTCCCTCATGAATAGAGTAGGGATTCACTGATCCGTCTGATCGCAAGTTGTTCCAAGCGATCGCTGTTCCGACATCACATGGAATATTGATGTCTAATGCTGAAAAATAGGTGAATCCACCAGCGTTGGGTTTCGACAGGTAGATCATAAACGTCCATGTTCGTTGACCTTTCTCATTAGCATGCTGCTTAAACTCCTCTGTGCGGGGTTCAAAATAGTCCGTGTGCAGTTTAAATTGCTGTCCTTCTGAATACATTTGCCCTTGAATTGGCTCTGAGTAGTCCGAGTTTATTCCGAGGGAATGGGCAATCATGGCATCGACTTCACCTACTTGTTTGTCATCTGAAGAAGCCAGATGGCATGTCATGCTTGTGCGAAAATCTTTGTCAGACTCGGGCACTGTTAATGTAGATTGCTGACTCGCCGAAGAGATTTTCTCGGTTAGCAATTCACAACTTTCGTGTGAGAGGAAGTGAACTCCCAAGAACAATTGAAAATTGCCATTTCCCATGCGGACAAAATCTTCGACGCCTTCAGGGCGTGTAATTTTAGGAATTATCTGCGACGAATGGAAATAATCGTATGCTGCTTGGCTGGGGTGCAAGAGATACTGGTTGTTTGGTGGGTATGTGGTCGGCAACTTCAGACACATTGGACCGCTCGTGCGAATCGTGTGGCAAATATCTTTTAGATCACAACCCCGTTCAAGGTTTTCACGAGCCCATTGTAACCATTCAGCAGAATTTTGCGAATTTGCAAAGACCCGTTTCATAAAAACAAAATATTGAAATTTGACATTTTTTCAACCGGCCGCGCATATAGCCAATGAAATTTCTAGGAAGTTCGATTTGCTGTCAAGAATTTGGACTCAAGAATCTGACTTATTTTTTAATCGCATAGTCCTGAAGACTACTTTATTGACCACTGTAGCTCGTTCCAATTATATGATGTTTTTTACTGCAAATCTTCAGATCTCACGCGCTTCATGAGAACTTCAGTCGTCTCCAGTTTCCAACCTCTTTCCATAATGATTTCTAGTCGTTGCGAAGACGCCATCTCATTCAATGGGAGAATCAGCACTATGGCTGATGTCAGGATGGCGATCAAGCAGACCATTGAAGACATCAGACCCGCTGGCCATTCATTGTTCGACGTTTGGATCCACGAAGGCGAATCGCACACAGCTGGATCACAAAACACTTGGGATACGTGCATGAACAAAGCCCGGCAGGCCGATGTTTTTCTGGTCTTATACAATGGCAATGCCGGATGGTCTGGCTCATCAAAGATGCTAGGCGATCATGTCGGCATCTGTCACGCCGAGTTCGCTGAGGCCTTCAACACTGCTCATGGCAAAGTGCGCAGCATTCAGTTCCCGGCCATCCTGCCGCACCGAATTCTCCAGACGGAAAATTTCAGAGCTATTTCGCGAGTCAGAATGTGCCCGGATCCCAAGTGACCACAGGAGATAAAGCGGTGCAGGAAGCATCCAAATTGGCCGTTGCTACGTTGCTCGATCTTGCACGAGCGGGGGTGGGGGTTAGCTCTCTCGGCAGCTATTTTTCTGGGGAAGCTTTGCAGTGGACTCGTCTTGACTTCCAGCGTCGGCGGGAGGTCACGCGTCATGCGGTGGCAAAATTCCTGCGTGCGAGGTCTGGAGGTTATTCCGCCGAAGATACCTCCACGACAGTCATCCATTCCGTGTTCGAGCAGAAGATTGCCTTTGTTTGCGACTGTATTCCCGCCACCCTCAGCACCGCAGGAGCGAGGGAGTTGGTCGGTCAACCTTTTCTTCGTGATCACCTCATGGTGAAAGGTTTACCTGACGAAGTGGGTGGCCCTGTCCATGTGATTGCCTGCCAAAAGGGGGTTACCGAAAGCCAAGCCATTCGCCAACTCGGATTTCCTGATGCCGCCGTTGTCTCCGCTCCTTTTGGCGTTTATGTCGCCGACAGTGTGCAAAAAATTCAGATGGTGTTTCTGGCCAATTGCCGGGATGAAACCACTACGCGTCAACGAGTGCAGCGGTTCCTTCAATGGCTTGATGAACAAGGCGAGGACAAGCTATTGGCCGGTCGGGCAAGATCGAGAAGAAAGATCGCCGATCTGATTTCCAAGGAGGCCGACCTAGAGCTTGTAGACGCGACATTTTATGCGAGGTGAAACATTTGACCAAAAATCGGAAGCGTTCTTTTTGATTCGTTTGGAGACAATAACGTTCTACAAAAAGACCTTGGGCGAAGTCACCGCAACCTCGGCTCGCTACTGAGTAATATCTTCAAGTGTATTGGCCGGTAGGAAAGACACGCCGCGCGGAGCGCCTGTATTGCCTAGCGTTGCAGGCGGACATGGGGACCTTTGGGCCCGAGAGCATCCCGAGGTGGCCGGGGAGCATTACAATCTCTCCGAACTGCTTCACCCTCGCGGGAGACTCGAAGAGGCGGATTGAAGCTTCGGCGAAGCGGCCCGGTTCGCTGTGGTATCTGAGAATTCTTGTGTCGAACGCATCCTCCTTAAACTGCGGACCAAGAGGCACCGACCTTCGCGCCAGCTTTAGGCGGCGGTTATGCTGGGCCTTCTCTTGAATCTGAATGGGAGAGCGAAAACACTTCTTCAGGGGCCTCAGCCAAGAAGACATCCGTTTTTTTTCTGCTCCCGGATTTGGCTGACAAGGCTGCTTGGCTGACGTATCCTGCAATAGCTCGTCAAAAAATTCAATTTGCGCCCATGTTTGCCGCTTATCAGATAAAAGGTCTTGAAGACTTCAAAGAAGAAAATTTAAAGGGGTTAGCCGAAATCGGCGGGCACTCCGAGACATTGGCAAATGCTGCCGTCAGCAAGTCCATCGATCGGTTTGTCAAGCCAGACGGCTCCGTCGATGCCGCAGCTATGATGGACGATTGGTTTCCAAGCATACGAGCCGATGTTTTTATCTCACACTCCCGTGCGGATAGGGACTTGGCTCTCGTCCTGTCAGGTTGGCTCAAAAATGCGATTGGACTGAATCCGTTTATTGACTCTTGTGTATGGTCTCACGCCGATGGTCTCTTGAAAAAGATGGACAACACGTGGTGCTATCAGTGTGATTCCAATACCTATTCATACGAAAGACGGAATGTTTCGACTTCTCATGTCCACATGATGCTGGCCACAGCGCTTACCAAGATGATGGACAAGTGTGAATGTGTTTTCTTCCTGAATACGGAAAATTCGGTCAGTTCCACGAGTCCTGAGGAGATGATCAGTGGTGGAGAAAACGTCACCCGCTCGCCTTGGCTGTTTCACGAAATCTCCATGCTCAAGCTGTTGCGGCGAAGGCGGCTAGAAGAATATCGTGCCGAGATTGCTAATTTTTCCGAAGGCACAATACAAAAAAATGCAAATCTCGGGCTCCCAGTGTTCCAGTATCCTGCTGATCTTGAGGGGATTCCTATTGTGAATTGGGCGGACATGAAGAAGTGGTCCTTCAGAAAATTGATTGTCGAGGAGCTAAAAGATGAGTCGCACCCTCTCGACCTACTCTACGAATTCAAACCTCCCCATCCTTGAAACGACATCCGCTCATGAAGTTGTCTTCCTCCATACGGCCGGGCTACACAGCCTTTCTCAGCCACAGCCATAAGGACAGGGAGCAGGTCAAATGGCTTGCGGGCGTGCTGGAGGGATACTGGGTGCCGGGCAATTCGAGACGGAGGATTTTTCTTGATCGGAAGTCGTTGATCGCCGGGTCTCTGGACGTAGGCATCAAGCGTGCCTTGGACGCGAGCGAATATCTGGTGATTTGCGTCTCTGGGAGCGTTCCCGGATCGCGATGGGTTACGGATGAGATTGAACACTTTCTCGGCAAGGAAAACCGACCGCCGGAGCGGGTGTTGATTTGCCGGGTGGGTGGCCGCGCGGACAAGGATCCAGAGGGGGACGAGCGAGCTTCTGGCTGGATCGCCGCACTGGAAAAGCGACTGGACCGTAAACCGCTTGAGCATTTGACGCCGGATTTGCGTGAGGAGTCTGTGGAGGATGCCACTGCATCGGCGCTCAGCTTGCTGGCTCCCATGGTGGGAATGGCGGACAAAGATGCCCTGCTCGACCGTCGGGCTCGGTTTCTCGCCCGTTCGTGGAGGATCGCGTCATGGCTAGTGGTGGTGCTTTTTGCGTCGGGAGCGGGCGTCTGGTGGTGGTTGCGCACCCCAGATGGGGCGATGTGGCGTCACCAGCGCGCCTTGATCACGAAGGCTCCGGGACTCAAATTCGACCACACCGAATGGGTGGGTCCGGCGGTCCTGGCTTTGGCGCGCGCGGACGAACCCAAATCGGCCCGCGGTCTCGCCGCGATGGTGAAAGGGAGGTTCTTTTACGCGACGATGATGCTTGCCATAGAGGCCGGTGTTTCCGTTCCCGATCAGGAAAAGGTCCGCATGTTGGTGAAGGAAGCTGGAAGTGATTTGGGAGCCGGATTTCCACGAGCTGGCCTGCTGGGGGCACGCGTAGCGGGTGGGGAGGAGGAGCGGCAACAGGCCTGGAGCGCCATGCAAGGGAAGATCGGCGAGGAGGCGTGGATGCGTGCGCTTGCCGCCTCCGGCTGGTGGAGCGAAGCGATGGAGGCTTGGGAGCGTTGGCGACGGAGCCATCCCCAGGACGCCTCGGAGCATTTTCCGCTCTGGCTGGAACTACACCTGCTTGCAGAGAAGCCCCTAGATGCCAGCGTCGAGCGTGGGCTCCGTCAGGAGTGGTTGCAGCGACTGGAAGAGGATCGTTCGCTGTATCACATCCAGATCGTGCTCGTTGACGCGGCATTGCGGAGACGAGTGCGCGAGCCAGTGTGGAGGGAACTGCTGGCCGCAGTGGCAGCGCACGCAGAAAGGAAACTGTCCGCCGGTATCGATCCCGGCACCGCCGCGCAGCCTCTTGCCGCCATCGTGGCTCTGGCGGGGTTGCACGACAAGGCCTCCAACCTGCTGCGACGGACCGCCTACCTTGAGGAAGCGCCCTTGGACAACTCTCATGCCGAGCCACTGGCCTTCCGTGCGTTGGCTGAGTTTGCTATAGGCAACGAGTCTACGGCCGAACCTCTGTTTGTCTCGGCATTGGCGGCTGCGAATGCCCCCATTGAGTCTTCTCGCACCTGGCATGAGCATTTCGCCGTGGCGCAGGCATTGGTCTTAGCGGGTCAGTGGCGGCGGGCGACCGAACTGCCGGACATGATTGGAAATGAGATGACCCGCCGCACATTGGAACTGGAACTGATCGTCTGGTGGCATCTTCAAAAATCCTCGGCCCTGAGGTAAAAGTGCTTCAGATTCGACGGAGAATGGCAGTATCTTATCGCGTGCCTG
This sequence comes from Phragmitibacter flavus, assembly GCF_005780165.1. Taxonomy (NCBI): domain Bacteria; kingdom Pseudomonadati; phylum Verrucomicrobiota; class Verrucomicrobiia; order Verrucomicrobiales; family Verrucomicrobiaceae; genus Phragmitibacter; species Phragmitibacter flavus. The sequence continues at coordinate 216,803 of NZ_VAUV01000004.1, forward strand.
AATCACGGCTATCACGAGAGAGATAGGGAAAGATCATGGTGTCCGCATGGTTTTCAGAATTCGCTGGATCATGTCTGCTTTGGAGACGTTTTTGCCCGGGCAGGTTGATTTGGAGTCAGGGGCTTCGCTATGAAGGCGCAGGTGCTCCTCGCCCAAACCAAGCTTCCGGTTCAGTATAGCGATTGCCGCGACGGTATTGTCGCGAATCTCGTCACTCAATGGATCGTGATTATAGTCCCCCACCATTTCGATGCCTATCGAAACTTTGTTCCAGGCACGGGCGTGGATTCCTGGTTCCGTGAGACGGTTGAGAACCCAGATTTTCTCCCTGTCTATGAACAGATGAGGTCCCCCGTTCCAATTCTTACTTTGAGTTATGAAATCATGGAATGACCGCAGTCCCCGCTCGGGAGATTTCTCCCATTTCTCCAACGGGCTGGCTGTATGATGCAGGACGACGAAGGATGGCTTCCAGTCATCAAAATGCAACTGTTCCACATAATTTTTAAACTGTTCTGGCGTGAATCCGGCCAGGACGAATTTGCCGGCCACTTCGCTCAGCTTCCTGTCTTCCGGTGTCGCATTGAGGTCTGAATCAACACGAGCTTTGAACTCGGTGATGCCCTGGACCGCCTGTTCCTGGGAAAGACCGCGTTTTTCTGAGACATCTTCCAGTTTCCTGTTCGGATGTTGCGATAGTTCAAGCAATATTTCCCGGGTTTTATCTCCCTCATGGTCCATTTTCCAGAAAAGCAGTGCGGCGGAGAATGAGATACTTATCACCACAATTGCTGCCAGTCGCCATGGAGCTTTTCTTTCGTCTTTGATCAGGCGTTTCCAGTGATCTTCACGCACAGCTAGCCGGAGAACTTTTTCCCTTAGTTCTTCCAGGCTGGAAAATTCATGCCACACGTCGTTACCCGCACGCAATCGAGCCTGGTGTGAACGTTGCAGGACTTTTTTCTCCTCCGGTTCTGAGAATGTGAATCCTGCTGGAAGGTTGGACGGTTCCTCATAAAATCTCTCGGTTGGGAAAAAGAGATAAATGGGTCTTTCGTGTTGTGTAGCAGCATCATACTCGAGCTGAGTGTAGGATCGCCGCGGATTCATTGGAGGTTGGGGTTCCGAACCATAAACCAGCCCGGCAATATGAATGACGGCTTGGCACTCCTGAATGGTCGAGTTTTCTCGAAGGCGGATATTTCCCGCGCTGACGGGGAAATGTTCCTGCACCACGGGATGACAGTGTGCATCAAGCAAGGCTTCGGACACAGTTTCACGCGCTTTGGCAAGATCGGCGCTCGTGGAGGAGATGAAGATATCGGGCCGGTTCCCCATAGGTTGTTAGGGTGCGATTTGGTGCTCCGTTTCCTTTTTCGTCGTCGATTTCAAGTTGCCGATGCCTGTCCAAATAAGCCTGCTGATGGTTCCGGAATTGCCCGCGCTGAGAAGGTCAAGATTCTCGTAGTGAGTGAGACCATTGCGGAAAATTTTCGCCAAATCACCATGTCCACTGACTTGATCAATATACCCCCTCAGTTTGTCGAAAGCGTCCTGTGGCGTCGGCATCTTAGGAAGGGTTGTAGGCAGTTTTTCCAACTCTAAGAATGTCTCCGCATATTTCTCACTATGCTGTTTATAATATTCAATAGTGAGTTCGGGAGGCTGTTTGGCAGGAGGATGGATCAACCATTTTGCCAGCAGGGCGGCGGCACCACCGTATTCGGAGATGAGGTAGATAGGCTTTTTTGCTCTGACGGCGTGTAGGAATTCCTCGAACAAACCGGGCATGATACCGGCGAAGCCCAGCAATTTTCCTCCGATGAGGATGTGCGCGTGGGTTTTCACGCGCTTTGTTCCCAAAGTGTCCGAAAGAGAATCTGGCAGAGAACAAACAAGGAGGGATTTGGAGTCGCAGACTTTACGACGCATTGCGGAGTAGGCACGGGCTTCGATGGCGCGCCTACGAACGTGATATTCATTTTTAGCGTCTTCATACTCCCGCTGTGTTTTCTGTCTTTCGGTGTAGGAAAGCGCGGCCAGTTCCTCGGGGTCGGGCGACGGCGGGGCTGGTTCCTGCAGAGATTTCAGTTCAATGCCGGTGTCCTCCGCCGTGACAGGGACGAAGCTGCAGATGTCAGTCCACTGGGCGATTGTTTTGGCTGAAATGGGCAGTTCGTGGCAGGGGGTGGGAATGTAGAGTCTGGGTTGTTCCTCGTGTTCGTTGATGGGTTGCCGCTCACCAGCTAGCAATCTGAGCATTGTGACGGTGAAGTTGATGCCTTTTTCCCAAGGTGGGGATGACTTAAGGTTTTTAGGCAAGGTTCCTCCGTAGAGAATCGATGCCTGGGCGTGCAGGAGCGGCCGCAGAAGCCGGACGAGGAGTTCCTGGATGTGCTCGTCCCACAGGCCTTTGGCCAGAATATCGCCGGGGTTGCCGACGGAGATTGCAATGACTTTTCCTTTGAGCTTGAGGCCTGCCCACCGATTGGAGGAGGAGCGGGAGAGAAAGGAGGTGAATTCACATTGAGGGAAAGCCGCTTTCAATCCTTCTCTGTCCATGCCGCTGAGTCCATACCCCGGGTGGACAAAGGAGCATGCTTGATTGCCTTTAAGAAACAAATTGGTGGCTTTGTTGGCTAGGATGCGGTTGATGAGAAAGGGATCTGGACTGCGATTGATGAAGATTTCGCGGCAATCTTTTTTTCGTTCGGCAATGCTTTCAGCCAGGAGGCGATGAAACAGGCTGAAGAGGATTTCTCGCAGCAGTGTGGTGACCACAAAGCGCGGTGTGGCAAAGTAGTCATCTGGAGTTTTGGTGGCCCAGCGGATACAAGGGGAGTAGCCCAGTTCGGGAATTGTGCGGGCGATTTGATGCCCCTTCATGGTTTGGACTACGATAACTGGGTGGATGAAATACTGGAGGCGTTGTTCTTTGCTAGAATTAGGGTAGGCGAAGGGCTGGAGGAAATCGCGGATTTCCTTCCGGCACCAAGGGCGGTCAGCGTAATTGTCACCCTGGATGACGACAAGACCAGCGGAGTCTTGGGTGATGGAGTTTTCCAGAATGCGGGCATAATCGTAACCGGAGGCGATGTCGGTCTCGTCGAAAAAGGCTTCGCACTGGGTTTCTCGCTGGATGTATTCTTTGAGGGCGATGGCTTCCTTGGTGTCATCTGCCTTGGCGTGACTGAGAAAGATTTTGATCTTGTCGGGCGGTGACAGGGGCTGCTTGATTCGATTGCTGGCTTTTTTCTGGAACATGCGGGCGCGGAGGTCGCGACAGATGACTTCTGTCAACCGTGCTATAAGTGTTTCATCGTCGACGGGCTGATCATCTTTGGCGATGTGACGGATGAAGTTGAGCCGCCGCATGGATTCCGGCATGTTATAAGCGAGCGGCTCCATGGCGACGGGGAGGAGGACGCATTCCGCAGCTGCTGGGGGGGATTTCTTTGCTTTGGTTTTAGCGCTGCCAGTGGCTGGTGATGTGGGCAGCATTCCACCGACAAACGCGCTGACATAGCGTCGCCAATCTGGGCTGGCCACCATGTTTGCATCGATCAGCGGGATGATGTAATTCAGAATACCGGGGTCATCATATAAGGGTGGAGGGACTGAGTCGCCGTAGGCGACTGCGCTGCGGAAGTAAACGGGAATGCCCTCCATATTTTCCAAGCGGAACCAGTGATAGAGGCGGCGGGCGAGCAGAAGGCCGCGTTGATTCTGGGTGGCAGGCTTGCTTTCTGGACCCGTTTCGCCGGATTTGACGTCCGTCACTTCGACCGATTCATCCAAGCCTGGATGCCAAAGGATATAGATACGAACGGGAGAAAGGCTGGAAATGGAGGCTGTGGGCATGGCTTTGAATGGCTGATAATTTTGCAACGGATCAGGCGAGTGTCCCGGTTTCAAGAAGAGTGAACATTATATGCGCTGTTGTTTCGAGCGTCCGCAGGTGTTCCTGATAGCTACGATAGGAGGAGGTGGGTTCTTCACGGAGCCAAAGGTGGTCGGTGGCGGGACATTGGCCGATGTCTATGCCAAGTAGCTGGGTGCTGACATGGATGCGGCCATAACGGGCATCGCTGTCCCAATAGGAAGCGAAGAGGGCTGGGCCGTCAAAGAAATGGAAGACGGCTTTTTTAATCATGTCCCGGTGGGTCTGGAAAAGGGCTTTCAAGGACTCCAGTTGCTGATCACGTTCCCTTTTTAGGCGTGCAAGATCCCATTTTTCTTCGGAGGGATTATCGTAACGTTCGACTTGTTCCAGCAGTTTATTGGAGGCGAAGAAGACGTCGATGCGGTCCCATGGGCGGCCTTTGCGGAGCGGGAGAGCGGTCTTGAAGGCATCGGTGAGCCATTTGTTGGTGGAGCCGACGAAGCTGATGCGGTGGTGGGCGGCAAGCAAGACGATGGGCGGGTATTTGGTAATGCCATCCGGGCCAAGCAGGGTGGCGCGGAGGGTGGGCAGCATGTCTTCGGTGAACTGCCAGTCACTTTGGGCGTTGATCCAGTCCGGTGGGGGAATTCGCTGGCGATATTTGAGGTGCCATGCTTTGAAGCGGGCGCGGAAGCGGTAGTCCTTTTCCTCCCGGATGGCGAGGGCGAAAACGGAGGGCATTTGCAGAAAAGTAAGGCTATTCAGTTCAGTTTTGCGATTGCCTCTGAGCTGCTTTACCGCCTGTTCGATTTCGGATGCGTTGGCGAGTTGCAGTGCGCTTATGCCAGGCAGTTTTTCCTGAAGGATCGGCAGCACCATCGCTTCAAAATCGTCCTTTAATTCTGTCGCTTTATCAGGGAGAATCTCCATCGATGTCACATCGGGTAGTCCTTCGATGGCTTTATCGGCAGCGATGCCGAGCATGAGGCGCAGGAACATCAACCGCAGTTCCGCTGGCGGGTAGGGATGGCTCTCGGTGAGCCGGCGGTTGAGCGACTGACGCCCCATGTAACGCCAGAGCGCATGGGTGAAGGCTTCGCCCGCGATGGCGGCAGCGGCGGCATCCGCGACGATCTCACGCATCCAGGCTTTCCAGAAACCGAAGTTGGGCTTGGCGGCGTCATTCTTGCCCAGCTCTTCCAGAATGGAGACGCTTACGCCCAGCGCGTCATCCACCGCATGGCCAACTTCGTGAGCGAGCAGGACAAGGTATTCCGGCAGGCCAGTGAGATCGGCGGGAAGGCAAATCACCGGGAATGGCGGCAGGGAGCCGAGCGAGCCGTTGCGATCACGCACCGTGATGGACTCGGTGAAAAGCGAGGGGATTTTAAGCGCCGCCGTTTCCTTCCAAATGGCCGGACTGCGTTGAGAATCGATGGCGACGATGGGGCCAACGGGGAGGCGCTTCGCATCTTGCCCGCTTCGCTTCAGAAGCTCCTGGAAGGCATCCACGCAATACCAGTCCGCCGCTTCCAGAACCCGCGCGGAATCGGCGCTGCGGCGCGGCTTGAGGAAGGCTTCCACGACAAAACGAACGGCGGAGTCCAGATCGAAACGATAGCTGGTCAAAAGGTGAATTGCGGGATTTGTGGGCGGATTGGCGTGCGGAGGGATTTCCTCATCGGGCTGGGGTGGCAGATTGGCGACCTGATCCCGCCACTCCACCAGTTTCGCCCGATGCGCGGAGAGGTATTGGTGGAGTTCCTTCGCATGTCTTGAAAACATGGAGAAATCCGCTGCGCCACCGCCATTCTGGTTGGCAAGGTCGTTCAAAGTCATCTCCGAGAGAACGAGCGTCTCATCGGCTTCGCTTAACGCGGCGCTACGAATGGTGGGCATGGCGCATCTGTTTAAAGGTGACATTCCTCTACCTTGTCAGCGCCTTTCTCAATGCGGTAGAGTTTTCCGAAGCCGGTTTTGTCATCATCGCTCAGGGCGAACTGCAGCGTGCCGTGGCCATTTAGCGGGTAGTGCATGACGGATTGGCTGTCCCATTCGGTAAGCTCCTCCGCTCCCAGGCCGCCGCTCACCCATTTTTCCATGCGCTTTTTCTCCGCCGCAGTCATCCCCTCCTGGGCTTTGGGATGGATTTGTTCGTGGCGGAATCCCAGCACATGCCCCAGCTCATGCCGGATGATGCCGACCCGGTCGTAGAGGAGGTCAAGAGCGAAAGTGCCGGGGCCGATGAACACGATGCGGTCTTTCTTTGCGGCGTTGGGGAAGAAGGCCAGCGCGAGCAAGTTAGGATCACTCGGAAAGGGATGGTAGGCAAAAGTGAAAGCGGCTTTCTTCCCGGGTTCTGCGGGAGCAAAGCGGATCATATCCAGAACACCCTCGTCTTTTGCAGCCCTGTTCCAATCGTCGGCGGCTTGGGCGCAAATTGTTTTCGCGGTTTGAAACCAGGCTTTGTGTTCGCCAAAGGAAACCTCATCAATCGTCCAGCTAAGCACTGTGCCGGGCGCCCAACGGAGTTTTTTGTCATTCAAAGTGGCGACGATGAGACGGTCCACCGTGGCGGCGTCACGCTTCTCGTTAGAAAGCAAGGCGAGAGTTTCCCTCGCATAATTTTGAAGCTGGCTTGCAGGAATCACCAAATCGTTTTCGACGATGTAGCCGGTTTCATTGCCCGCCTGAATGGTCCGGGCGGTCTTTATGATGTGTTCAGTCAGTTCGTTGGCATTCATAAGCGTGTCGTAATTTGAGTGATAGGTTGGAATGGAGATGACGGAGCTTAAACGTATTTCTTGATGATCGGGATATAGCTGTCCCGGATGGCGTGATCCTTCACACTGAAGCCGGGGATGCGGAAGGCTTGGATCTGGGCGTCCGTTGGCGGCAGGTAGAGTGCATTAGGATCGGTGGGTTCGGCCAATTCCTCGTCGAGCTGTTGCTGTAAAGCCTTGAATTGCGCTTGGTTTAGCTCGTCCCCGGTTTCGCCGCTTTCGGGGGAAAGCGTGGCGGCAAGTCCGGCCAACGCTGGGTTTTTCAGTTCGCCTTTACGATCGAACCAATATAACTCACCGAAGTGGGAAAAGTTCGGGGGAACGCGGGTGACGATGTCATCATTGTTTCGGAATCTGAAGTAACGTCCGCCATGTTTCTGCTGGTAAAAATCCTCAATGGCGCTGCGCCCGAGCTTAGGCTGGCCATAGGTATAGAAACAGAACTTCGCGCCTGGGAATTTTGCGACCAGCTCCGCGCCCGCGATGATGGCCAGCGCGCCGCCGAGACTGTGGCCGGTGACATGAATGACTTTGCTGGCGGCTGCGGCGGATTTCAGGTGAGCGAGTATCTGATCCTCGACCACCTTGTATGCCTCGTAGAAACCTTTGTGGACTTTCCCATACTGCCCTGCCCCGGTGTCATGGGAGGTGATGGTGAGATTGCGCAGCCAGTCGGCGACTTTCTTCTCCGACCCACGGAAGCTAAGAAGAACCGCATGGTCATCCCATGCGACGAATCCCTGGGTCCCGGCTTTCTCGAAATGCTGGTAGCCTTTAAAACCCCAGCGCCCTAGGGCGAGGGATTTCGTCGCCGGTTTGTCACTGCTATAGGCTTCGTCGCTGGCGAGGGCGAGGGAGAGAGCATTCTGCCATGAGAAGGCGGTCTCCCGCAGCGTTTCACGGTCAAAGCCAGGCAGTTCCAAGGCCGATGTGCGGGCGGCCACCGCATCTTCGGAAGCGAAGTGGAGGGCGAGTCCCTGGCCGAGTTTTCGGTCGCTGATTTCTGCGGGATCCACGGAAAGCCCGCTGAGCGAACTCCCCGGCTGGGTCGTGGAAACCGCCCCTGTGAGATCATCTTTGCCGATGGACTTGAGCGTGAGCGCCTCTCCCTTTGCCAGCTTCATGACAGCGTCGATCACGGAAGGCTCGTTCACCAGCGTGCCATGCTCGCCAGTGACGAGATAGGCCTTGAGACCGGGAACCAGCGAGGAAAGATTCAACGCCGCGCCATCACCTTCTTTGCTGAGGTGATCCATGTCCCTGTCGGTATGATCCGCGTTCCACGGCATGGCGGCAGTGGTGTCGATACCTTGGGAGACCAGATGCGTTGCGGAGGCAAAGATCGGACTGGCGAGAATGGTGTACTTCAACTCGCGGCTGGCATCCAAAAGGCGCTGCGAGGGCTTGATCTCACCCGGCCAGCCAGCCTGCGTGTAAAGATCAGCAGCCTCCGGGAACACCTGCGGATGGGGCAGCATGTCCACCAGCCCCGCGAAGCTAGCGGCCATTCGCTGAAAATCCTCCAGGCTCTCAAAGATGGAAAAACGATCCAGCTTATGGAACGAAGGCGCAAGCCCAAGAATGGTGACGGGCACGCTGTAAGAACCGCTGAGCGGCGAACCGACGAACACCGCGTGCTCCACCAGCGACTGCCAATCCGGGTGCCGCGCGGCGAAGGCGGCAGCCACCAACCCGCCCATGGAATGGCACACAAGCACCGCTTTCCGCCCCTGCTTCACCGAGTCCAGAGCGCGCAACTGCGCCGCGAGATCATCCGCCGCCGCCGTGACACTGCGCCGCCAGTCATAGCAGAACACGCGGTTCCTGAAGCGGGCGGTTGTCCAGGCATCGAGAGCCTTGTTGTATTTTTTCTCGACATGGCCATCCGTCCGCATAGTAACGCCCGGCGCATCGCTGACACCGTCACTTTGCAGCGTGAGCCGTTTGGAATATCGGCCTTTGACCAGTTCAAAGAGATCCAGCCAGATGCGGTTGCGCCGTTTAGCGACATCCGCCAGGTGGCAGTCCGTGATGCCATGCACAAGGACGATCTCCGGCAGATCAGGATCAGGTGGCAAAGTAAGCCCCGCCGGAGCCGCCTCAAAGGGAGCTTCCGGCGAATGCGCCGCGACAAGCGCCGCCGCCTTATCTTCACCAATTAACGGAATCAAAACTGCCCGCGTGGCCGTGTCCGCATTAAGGATCAATTGTGCGAGGTCCGCGTCGTCGAAGCATGAGATGAGGTCGGTGAGTGTGTTCATGGTGGTGGTTGGAAGGATTGGATTGGTGAGGCAATGGTTCGGAATAAGATTTAGGGCTGGCAGTGTTTTATACTCGGATGGAGCAGGGAAATGTGAGGAGTGTTATTTGGCAGTCGTGGGAACCGGTGTGGTGATTTCGGTAGCTTTGATCTCCAACTCCAAAGCAGTCATCACCTCCTTGAGCGTGATCCGACGCACCGGAGCACTGAGATCGATGTCTTTCATACGGCAAGTGGCTTGTTCGCTCTTTACAAGATCGACAAATTTCCAGAGGTTGCCGTCGAATTTTTGACCTATTTGTTTCTCCAGCGATTCCAAAACAAGAAATTGCAAAGTTCCTACGCAGAAAGGGCTTTTGAGGAGGTTAGCCAATGAAGGGATGTCGAGGGATTGGCATGCGTGCTGAACTGCGAGATACTCGGGCGGCAGCGGATCACGACACTTTCCAGAAGAGTCCATAGAGGACGGGATTGCGTCTGGCAGAAGTTGCTGGAGTAACAATTCTCGACAGATAGATAGGGTAGAGTCGCTGGGAAACGTTTTCATGAACACTAGCTGTGACAGACCTAAGGAAAACCTAGTTCTCTTGAAAAGGGCAAGAACCGTTCTGCTCGTTAAGTTGCGACAGAGGACTGAATTCAGCCTGTTTGCAAGACAGGCCAACGCCTCAGCCAAGACGAAAGGACGATTCAGATACCCCTGATCCGGTTCTTCGATGGCTCGAATCAAACTGTGTGCAAGCGGTGCTGTCGTGTCGTGGGTCAAATTATCCGAAAGTTTGATCAATGATTTGACAAGGTGACGAGAATTCGTCCCGTCAGACTTTATAAGAGCATCAACCAACTGTCGAGCCAGCGGAGCCGCTTCCTTCGCCGTTAGATTTTCCGATGACTCAGTAAGGCTAGAAAGACTATCCGCATTCTTTTCATGGGGCCTTATTACGGGGGGGGCGACCAAAAGTGGTGCCAGCCAAGCTGCCATCTCCGGCGTCAGTTTTTCAGCCAGCTTCGTCAATGATTTAATCAAAATGGAAACCCGTTCATCATTTCTTCCTTTCCACCGTTCGAGGTATGAACCCAACACTCCGGCAAGCCGTTCTGCCATTTCTGGATTGAGATAATCCACTAGTAGGGCCAAGGACTCCCCCAGCGAGGAAAGGCTATCACTTGGCCAGATTTTTGGATATTCTAGGGCTGACACGGAGCTTTCAGTTAGCCACGCCACCATTTCCGGTGTCAGCTTGGAAGCCAATTTTTTCGATGATTTAGTAAGAAGGCAAATCTGTTCAACACCTTTATCTTCCGAGTCTTCAAGAGATGAACCCAAAATTATCGCAAGTGGCTCGGCCATCTTTGGTGGCAGATGAGCCACAAGCTTGGCAAAGGACTCGGCGAAAGCGGAAAGACGAGCAGTATTCTTCTCATTAGTATTTCCGAGCGCTGAAGCGAGTTCCTTAGCTAGCGATGCTGCTATATCCGGCGTCAGCCTGTGTGTAAGTTTGTTCAACGACTCGGCCAGAGCGGTAATGCGTTCGCGTTCCCACACTTTCGGATTTTCGAGGGCTGAAACCAAGCGGCTGGCAAGTTGTGCCGCCCTGTCTGGCGTCAGCTTTCCTTCGAGCTTGCTCAACGACTCAGGCAGGCGGGAAAGGTAATCCCTTTTCCACTCCTCCGGATTTTCGAGGCCAGAAATTAGGAGCTTGGTGTATGGATCTGCTTCGTCCGTCGTCAGCCTGGCGGCAAGTTTGACTATAGGTTCGGCCAAGGCGGGGAACCCTCCCGGATACTCCTTTCCCATTTTCTCGAGTGCATCAGCCAGGAGCTTCACCAAATGGGCCGCATTTACTGGGGTTAGCTTGTCCGCGAGCTTGCTCAATAACTCTGAACATAGTTTTCGTCGATCGTAAAACTGCGGATTCGTTTCCTCAAGGACTGAAACTAAGCGCCTTGCAAGACTCGCGGTCATCTCCGGCGTCAATTTGTCTGAAAGCTTCTTCAACGAATCGGAAAGATGAATAATATAGTCGGGATTGTTATCCTCCTTCTTGATGGCTGAAAGCAGGCGATGCGCGAACTGTTTCGCCATGTCCGGTGTCAGTTTATCTGCTAGTTTATCCAGTGAAGAAGATAAGTTGGAAAGACGATCACTATTCCGATCATTCCCATTTTCGAGTGCTAAAGTGATGCTTTTTGCAAGAGTCTCCGCTTCATTCGACGTTAGTTTGCCAATCAGATTGTCCAGTGACTTCGACAGGACGGAAAGACGATCTGGATTTTGCTCTTCCGGCTTTACCTGGGCGGCAATCAGGCTTCGCGCAAGCGGGAACGCCTTATTTGGCGCCAGCTTGTTCGTGAGCGTGCCCAGCGGCTCGGCTAGGCGGGAAAGACGAAAAGAGTCCTCCTCCCCCCTCTGTTCGATGATTGAAACCAGGCTTCGAGCGAGATGTGCCGCCGTATCCGAAGTCACCTTGTCCGCGAGATTGGCCAGTGCTTCGGTTAGAGGGAAAAGGCGTCCGCGGTCCGACATCTGCGGATTCTCGATGGCTGAAACCAGTCGATCAGCGAGATGCGCCGCATCATCAGGCTCTAATCTTACGACGAATCTCATCATCAACTCTGCAAAAATAGAAAGCCGAGTAGAATCCGCATCCACTGGCTCTTCGATGGTTGAAATCAACTTTTCTGCCCAAATAAAGGCATCGACACGATTCCGATTTAAGCCAACCGTCGCATGCAGGCCGACCGCCTGGTTCTTGAAGGCGGGCAGAGGGTCGCCAACCAGCCACACTCCCAATAATTTTTCACGAACTGCCTCATTCTTATCATTCAGTTCCGCAAGTTCCCACAGGGTGTTCACCTCAATAGACGATAGAGATGTCGATTGGCCGATGATACGCGAAAAGGTGTTAGTCAGTGCGGTCTGAGCAGCTTGTTTTTCTTTCCATGACGCCCAACCGAACCAGGCTGCCAGTGCTGCGAGTGCGACAACCGCGATTAGCCAGTTTCTCAGGGTTCCGGCTTTTGCTTTCTCCCGCTCCAGTTGGGCGATTTTATCCCATTTGGCCAAATCTCCGACATCTTTATCCAAAATTCCTGCAATGATGCGCAGAAGCTTTCCGTGCAAGTCCGTATTAAATGCCTCGACTTTCTTCGAAATGCCGCTTTCCCCTGCTGCTTTGAGGGCCTCTCGGTAAGCCGCAGGTGACGTCCAGCTTTGTGTGTTGTCTGGGAGGCGGAAGTCAGCAAAGTCGATCTCGGCTTCAATGTCCGATATTTTTTGATCTTCTCCCAACTTATACGAAAGAGATTTGGGATAACAGGGTTTTTCATCATCAGGGAGCTTTCCATCTCCTTTGTTTCGATGTGGATCTCCTTGGATAATGATTGGCAGGAGACAGTAATCCTCCTTTTTGCCTTTTTCTATGTTTTGCTTTTTGAATTCAAGGATTTCATCGCACATCCATGGACTTTCTGGAGCCTCGGGAGTGCAGAGGACGATCATGTAACGGGAGCGCCTGACTCTGGCACGTATTTCATCGGAGAGACTGGACCCATAAGGAAGCTGTTTTTCATCACGAAAGACGGGATAGAGTCTTTCAGCAATCGTTTCTCCCCGTTTGTTTTTCGTGCCAACGAGTTCGGGCGGTATTTCGTAGGCTTGCAAAGCCTCTTGCAGCCAACTGCCCCATTGTCTTCCGGGTTCCCGGTTGTTGATGTGGCGGTAGCTGATGAAGCACCAGAACTCGCGTTCGGCATGGTTTTCAGGCGCTCCTTTGGGATTCATTGAGCGGCTGTTTCCTATTTTGGTTCCCCTTCGATCAAAATCACGGCATCCGAGATTCTGCCGGATTTGGGGAATCTTGTGCCGAGTTTTGCTTTCATGGCTTCGATGATGTCGATGACGCGCTGGCGGCTGTCTGTAAAGTTGATTTTGGAATTGGCGTCTTTCAGACCATCAGTGGGATTGAGGCAGCCGATGCTGCTGAGGTAATTCTCGCCGGGGTGGATGAGGATGGCGGTGCGTTCTTCGGTTTTCTGCAGGAGGAGGCCGGGCCTGGGCCGGTCTTTCCCGCTGGTATAGCCGTAGGTCTTGTAATTGGTGCCGTCCTGGATGGCGAGAGTGTAGGTTCCAGCGGCGATGCGGCGGTCTTGGTTGTCGCCGATGGCGGTGGTGTTATCGCCGGGGCCACCGCGTTCGACGATCTGGCCCCTGAGGTTTTTGATGGCGACGCCGTTCCAGTAACAGGTGTATTCACCGATAGTGCGGGCGTAGGCGATGCCGCTACGTTTCTCTTGGCGGATGCGTTTCAGATGGATGCAGAAGCCCTGTGCGGCGATGGCGGCGGGGCCGTGCAAACCGGCGGCCTGTGGTTGCGTGGAGGCCCGAGCGGCGGGGAGGTTGTTTTTCCACTGGTTCAGGAATGGCGTGGGATCGATGATGTCGCGACGGCGGAGGTAGGGAACGCCTGCGGCGGTGCGGGCGCCGACGGATGCGCCGACGCTGAGGGGGCCGGAGGCGGTTTTGTCATAGAGTTCCAGATGGAGCATGTCGCTGGGGACGGTGATGCCGACGAGGTGGCCGACTTCGGCGATGGCTTGCCCGGCTCTGACGCGGTCTCCCTGCCTGACTTCGGCGTTGGCGGCGATCTCTCCATAACGGGCGATGAAGGTGCCGTGGTCGATCTCAAGCGCGTAAGTCCGGGCATAGAAGTCATAGGGACCGCGAATGACGACGCCGTCGGTGATCGCATGGATGACGGTTCCGGCGGGGAAATAGAGGTCGCACCCGGCATGGGCGCGGCTGCCGCTGGCGCGGCGCGCGCCGAAGGAACGCGGGGCGCTTGTCCAGTTGGCGGAGGGGAGCGTGGAGAAGGGGAAGTAGTGAGCAGGCGCTGCGAGTGCCGGTTCCTCTACGGAGTCGGTCAGCGGGCCGGTCTCGATGATGCGGAGCATTTCGCGCCAGGTTTTACCTTCCGGCTCAATGAGGCCGTCCGGCCGGGTGAGGAAGCGGCTCTGGAAGACTTTGATGGCTTTGACGGTGCTCGGCTTGGCCTCGTTGGAGGCGATCTTGCCGTCGTTGCCGAGGGGGTCGCAGGCGGGATTTGGCAGGATGATGGAGATTTGCAGAAGCATTTCCTGAACGGTTTTCACGTCTGCTTCGGTGTTCTGAGCGCCTTTTGCCGGGTCGCCGACAGAGCCTTTGATAACCCAGGAAGTGGTGATGCCGTCGAGGCTAACATTGACGCTTTGGTCGTCCGTGCCGTTGCGGCGGATGCCGGGTTCCAGCAGTTCCAAAGTGGCGTTGAACTCGGACACGGGGACTTTGAAGCCACCGCCGATTTCATAGGCGGCCATGGCGGAGAATAAGTTGCGCAGCTGGCCGACATTGCCGATGGCCTGGGTGGTGGGATCGAAGATTTCGAGCCGTGTGTTCGGCCCGACGCCGACTCTGGCGATGACAAAGGCGGTGTATTGCGCAGGGGAGTTGGGCGGCGCGCCCGGGAGGGAGCCGATGGTGTCGCTGGAGGGTGCCCAACGGGAGAGGATTTCGGCAATAGTTCTGCGGTTGTGCCGGAAGAAGTAGGATTTGAGCTGGAGGATGCCGGCACGGATGCCGTAAACGGCATCCTGAAAGACGGCGTGCCCTCTGGTATCGGTGCTGGAGTTTCTTCCATTGGCATCGAGCCAAGGAGACCGACCGTTTTTGACGTTGAGGTAATTCTTGTTTCGGATTCCTGTGGGTGTCGGCATGGCGTTCGAGTAGGTTAATGTTCGGTTTACGGGCGAAGGGCTCTGTCAGAGATAGAAGTTGGGCTTAATCGGGAGAAGAAAACTGCCATCGGAAATTAAGCGTTTGATCCTTCATCCAACGATTTCAATTCGTTTCGTCCACATGACTCAGACGTTGAATGGTCGTCGGTTGATTGTTTTTCCATTTGGATTCGACGACTCGTTGAAAAAATTGTGCCCATTCACCAGCTAGGCGTGGTTCGTTATTTCCAAGTGCGGCGATAATGGCGTTCCGGTCTCCCATCAGTGGGGTGAAAAAAGTTTCACCAGTTTTTGGATGGTATTCCCCAAGCCATTTTTTTGAGCCTTTTTTCCACCATCCAAGCCCGGCGTGGTAAAAGTTTTTTACTCGAACACCCTTGGTATCCAGGTCCTCGACTTGCTCAGGATTAAGGAGATCCCAGAGTCCACCGTAATGATCCTGGTCATTGTGAGAACAAATCATCGCTTCCAGTTCGATCTGGTCGACTGCATAGTCATGGAAGAATTTCCAGTCTACAAAATCGGCTGCATTTTTTCCGGCATCCTGACTGGTCCTGGGCCAGCCCCCGTCGATGAGGATGTGCTGAAAGTCTGGGGTCTTTATGAGCAATCCGTCGCCTTGTCCTACATCAATGTAATAAAACTCCATTAAAGACTTTCCGCCCAAACTTTCATTCTTCACCCAACCGACA
Organism: Phragmitibacter flavus; assembly: GCF_005780165.1. Lineage (NCBI taxonomy): Bacteria > Pseudomonadati > Verrucomicrobiota > Verrucomicrobiia > Verrucomicrobiales > Verrucomicrobiaceae > Phragmitibacter > Phragmitibacter flavus. The sequence goes on from NZ_VAUV01000004.1 coordinate 232,193, forward strand.
CGATCCCGACCTCTACTTCGCACCTTTGTCCGATCGACTCCCGGCTCTAGAATTTTTACGCCGTCTCCCCAGAGAAGATGAATACGCACAGGATCTTTTCCATCGCTAGATGGCTTGTCATTCCAGTAGAGTTCGGCCGTGTCCGTGCTGATGTGGTCATCGAATGGAGTGTTCATTAATATGGCTGTGTTATGAGCTTTAGAACGTGGGGCTTCCCGGTTCTCCTTGGAGAATCTATTGGCAATGGAATACTCCCTGTTACCCTTGGAATCGAAAAATATTACGCGATCAACGGAAAAATATCTATCGGGCTTTGTTGCCATACCATGAATCGTGGGGGAGCACGATGATCTGAAAATTGCTCGAATGAACAAACGAACCCACTTTACAACTTTGTGAGATCGATTTAGCTTGATCCCGCACATGGAAACATGTGCCGAGGTTTAGAAGCCTCGCACACAGCGGCCCGGTGTTGGCCGCAAACGACACCCTAGCTCAGCAATGAGCCAGGGGCCATACGTGAATGTCCAGCCCTTTGGTTCGCCAGAGGGTAAAGACGTATGGAATCGTCTGTGTGCGATTCTTCTAACCTCTGGCTCACCCAGCCTGAGGATCAGCGGTGAGCAAGAACGCTCACTCTGCACTTTATGATTTTAGAAGAATCTCCGATCATTTCCTTCCTTTGGATTCAGCATCTAAGGCGATCAAAGGCGGCCAGCCTGTATCGCCAGAATTTTGGAGATGACGTCTCCGGGTTTGAACAGCAGATCCATAATTATTGAGATCATTATGCTGGTTTATCTATCCATTGGCGATCGCCAGGAAGGGCCTTACAGTGTTGAGGAACTTCGGCAAAAAGTGCAGGAGGGAGAAATCGTTGCGGCAGAAACGCTGGCATGGCACGAAGGACTGCCCTCGTGGTGCCCTCTCCAATCGGTGCTTCCCAAAGCGCAGGTTGATTCAAGATCACAGTCAAACCCGAGCTTTTTGGGACGAATCACCGATCACGTCACCACGGCGGCAGGATCTGAAAAAATTGAGGGTTTCAGCTTGGGAAACTTCTTCTCGGAGGTGTTTTCCAAACACGACGAAGATAAAATTGAAGCGAGCTTCGCAGTAGGCACCCAGGAAACGACGCCTCCGCTTGAACTTGTGGATGCCAACTGGCCCAAGCCTTGGCTGTTCTTTCGATGCCTTTGTGCCGCAGTTATTGTCTATGCAATTTTGCTTTGGGGATATCGAAAGTTTGAAAACCCCAATTTGCTTCCTGGCATCATGCTGGTGGGATCGTTTGGCGTGCCGATCGCCACGCTCGTGTTGTTTTTTGAAGTCAATGTGCTGAAAAATCTCTCCGTTTACCGGGTGATCAAAGGATTCATGCTTGGTGGGGTTCTCGCCCTTATTGGCTGCCTTTTCCTGTTCGAGATTCTTTCGGGATGGAATGAGCTGTTAGGGGCTTCGGTGGCAGGGCTCACCGAGGAGCCTGCCAAATTGCTCGCGGCCATCTGGCTGGTGAGACAAAAAAATATCAGCAACCCTTTGAATGGTCTGCTCCTCGGTGCGGCTGTTGGAGCGGGTTTCGCTGCATTCGAATCCGCGGGTTACGCCTTTAATATTGTGTTTGATTCACACAATCAAAACATAGCGCTTCTTTTGGATGGTGCGACTAGCGGGTTTACCAATCCTGTGCAGGCTATGATTGCCAACATCGAAACCAGGGGACTTCTGTCACCCTTGGCTCACATCGTTTGGACTGCTATTTCTATGGCGGCATTTGTGCATGCTAAAGGGATTCGACCAATTTCCATGGAGGTGTTCAAGGACTTCCGCTTCTGGCGCGTTTTCGGCATAGCGATTCTTCTTCACATGGCATGGAACAGCCAATGGCTGCACCAGTTCACCGGATACTTTGGATGGCTTGGACTCGGTCTGATCGCATGGATCATCATGATCAGCCAAATGCAAAGGGGCCTCAAAGAGATCAAGCACGAGCAGTCTCTCGCGACCCACAACCTCCAGCCATCGCCAGTCCCATGAACAATTCGAACAGCAAATGGTATTACCTGCATAATGGAGAGCCGGCGGGGCCGATTTCTCACGAAACCGTTCAGAGCAAACTGATCCGTGGAGAACTGCATTCTGATGACCTCGTTTGTGCTGAGGGGGATGAAGACTGGCGCAGCCTGGGAGAATCTCTGCCTGAACTGGTAGCAGCCACCGGCAAAGCTCCTATTCTTCCTCCAGTCTCTCCCCGAGGTTTGCCAACGAAGCGAACCAAAGTGCCAAAATCTGTTTTATGGGTGGCAGTGGCTTTAGCGCTTGCTTCGGGAGCCGCCTATTTTTGGAAGCAAGCTAATGACAGAGAGAAAACCCGCCAGATCACCATCTCTAATCTAGAACTCCAGTTGAGATATGCTTATCAATCGGGATCAAAAGGCTCTGTCCCGGCCTTGATCAAAGAGCTTCATGCAATGGCTCCGAAAAGCGAAGCCCTGATATCGGTGTGCATGCAGATGGCCATGGATTCGCTGGGTAGGGGACTTGATTATAGTGGCGATGACGCTGCTCGATATCTGGTGATCGCCGCAAACGCGGGAATCTCTGAAGCTCAATACATGTTGTCCCGGCTGGTTATGAGTGGTAAAACGCATTTGGAGACTCCGCAACAAGCACTGGCGAGATGTCAAAGTGCGGCGGAGGCAGGTTTGCTAGAAGCACAGTTCCAGTGGGGGCTGATATTGCTTCGCAGGGATGGTGAGCAGTCAGATCCGAATGAGGCGGTTAAATGGCTAAAACTTGCTGCTGGCCGTGGGCACACCGAAGCGAGATATCAGCTGGCGACAGTGCTGCTGAAGCAAAACGAAGAAGATGCCGAAGCTCCAAAGTGGTTGAAGGAAGCAGCAGAGGATGAACATCCTGATGCAAAGCTGATGATGGGGCTTTTGCATTTGACCGGTCAAAATGTAGTGGCGGACAATAGTCTGGCCTTCCATTGGATCAAAAGCGCTGTCGCTGCAGGATGTAGTGAAGCTACCCTCCATTTGGGTCGCTTATATGAACACGGCATCGGAACCACTGCAAACGTTGACCTGGCAGTTGAGAATTACCGAAAAGCCGGTGCCGCAGGAATTGTCGAGGCATCATTGGCCCTCGACAAACTTTTAGCCGAGTCGGAATCGAGCACGGCGGAGCTTCGATTGCCGGATTCCGTCACCACTTATCTACGACATGGCGAAATCGGATCGCCAGTTCAATAGCAGGCCGATCATCATCGCCCCGATGTCTATTTCATCAGCGTTTCTCCCATGAAAATCATTATCGTTTCCTTCTCTCTTTTGCTCTTCCTTTGTCGGATTGCGGTTGCGGAAGTGGCTGGACTTGCTGTCGTTCACACGGGTTCCAATGCCGACTCTTTTGCGAAGGTTTACGAATTCATTCAACTTGAACGTTTTAAGCTGAGTGCGCAAGGAAGTTTCAAGCTGACGCTGACCAATGGTCAGCCGATGGCTGGTTTGGCTGCTCATCTGCGCCAAGTCATTGAGTATCCCTCACCACACAACGATCTAACGGATGCAGCGGTCGCGACTGCCTTCCTGCAAAGCAAGATTGAGGAGATGGAAAAGGCACACAAAAAGTTCGAATACTCTCGCCCTTATCTTGTCCCTAGAATCAAGCAGGCCCGGGAAATGCTGACTCAGGCAAAAGCAGGGCGAGTGCTTATCAACGGCAATTGGATGGAGCAGTCGGCTTATGCGGCGTTGGTCGCTAAAAGAAGAAGCGAAGAAATTCCAGAGATGACAATCGATGAGCAGGCCTTGAAGCAAGTTAAGCTCAGGGGGGTCACTGACAGAACGCTCATCGTGGAACACAGTAATGGCATGTCGCGGTTATCGATGGAGAAGCTGAGCTATGGGCAGCTCAAAGAGTTTTTCCGCATTAGCGAACTGGCGAAAACCAGCGCTGAACTGAAATCGCTGCACGAGCAATTTCATCCGGAGATTATCCTCAATGGCACCAAAAGACTGGGAGTGCGCGTGGTTGAGATCAAAGAAGACGAGATCATCATCACCAGCGAGGACGGACCAGTAGTCCTCTCTATAAAAAACACAGAACGCAAAACGCTTGAAATACTCTCCTCCCGGTCGGCGACTCTAAATGAGCATCTCCAAGGACCGGCCAAACACTACCAGAACGGGCTATTGGCAGAGCAGGCCAAAAACTGGGGAGCTGCCTACGCAGCCTACCAACTGGCAGCGGATGGCGAACATTTGGAAGGCATGGTGAACTATGCAACATTAATTGCCGAGGGGAAAGGGGGAGACCTGGACGCATCGAAGGCACAAGATTTATTTCAACGCGCTTCAAAGCAAGGCGACGCAATCGCCGCATTCAATCTGGGTTTGTTGTTATTTAGGTCTACGACGAAGGGGCAATCGAATGTGTCTTTGGTAACGGCGCTGGAACAGGCTGCGGCAAATGGAATTCACCAAGCTAGCCTGCTCTTGGGAGTGGTGCACCTTTCAGGGCGTGGAGCACCTGTCGATTTTGCAAAAGCGCGCAAGTTCGTGGATGAGGCCATTCGTCACTCCGTGTCCGGGGCGCAAGACGTCTTGCGAGAACTGGAAAACAAGACTGCACCGCTTGAGGAACCACCAGTGGATCATGCAAGCATTGGGACGCAATCCATCAAAGCATTAATTGAGAGGACGTCGGGCGCTGATGCTCATAACCGGGCAACCGACTACTCTAGTTTTAGAGCGCGATTCCCCGTCCAAGACCGCTGAACCTGAAGTTGAGAATTTTAAATGCGCGTTCTCCACACTCTTATGGGCGTCCGATTTCTAGGTTTGGTAGAGTCTATTCTCTTCTTGTTGCTTGTAGCCATTTGCCTCCCTGGCTGCTCGCCATCTCCGGGTGATGCGATCACAGACGTGCTCAACCAATGTGCAGCGATTGGTTCTGCAAGCGCGCAGTATGAACAAGACCAAGGGATTCAAGCGAGGTTCATCGCCACAGAGTTTCAGAGGGTTGACGTCTCTGCATGCCCGGGAGATTTTCGAATGGCCTTTCAGGTTCATGTTTTTGCATGGCAAAATGCAGAAGAATATCTCGCGAAAAACACGCTCGGCACAGCATTTTTGGAAGGCTTTTTAGCAGGCCTCACTGACAACCCCGCATGGATTGGGAAGACAAGTAGCGATGTGGCCGTAGCAAATCAGCAGATCAATGAAACCTACTTCACGCTGACTCAGGTCGCGGCAGCACATGGCGCTCGCATTCCGAGATCCGTTGCAGGTGAATGACTCTCGGGGTCTTTTCCGAAGTCACTTGTTACGTGCCGTTGAAAAAAATGCGGGGCAAAGCGGTTTTTCCCGAGATGTCGGTGCTAGAGCGTTTTGTTTTCTAGCCGAATCGGGAGGAGGCTCGCATCAGCTCAAGGCGAGTTTAATGCCTCTATTTCCCAATAATTTCTCATTTAAAGTGAGACGAGGTATCTGTCGGACCTGATTGTCACAATTCGCTTCACTTGGAGAGTATAGTGTGATTTTCCAAGATTACCGTTTTTCGGATCACGGACACCGGTACCAAGCTTTTTATAAAGTTCTATGGCTCAAAACTTTATAATTATAAACTTATGAATCTTCAATCGTTTTAGTGTTATTTCATACTAATCCCCTCAATATGAATGTTATAGAGATTTAGTCGTTATAAAGTTTCGCGAAAAATAAAAGTATACAAGTTATAATTTCTGGTTGTAAAAGGTTGATCATCAACAACTTACAAAATGCTGTTGAGGAACGCGTTTGCGCATAAATAATCCCCTCATGAAGCCGATGCGCCTCCCTGGGTAATCACTAAGTAATTCCCTGATGAATCCCACCCTGAGTTGATGACGATTGCCCATTTATAAGGATAAAAGAGCCAAGATGTCGTCAAATCGTTGATGCGGGCCATTTGGAGATCCGTAAACAACGTGCCTGTGCTTTAGCGATAAAACCATTCTTCATCCAAAACTACTTCGGAAAAGACGCGCAAATGGCAATTTCGGCAATTTACCCGTTTCAAGCCCTAACTCCGCATTAAGCCAACGCTTTTGACGTTTGATGCGCCGACAACACAATGGCTGCGGAACGCATGAGTGAATGCTCACAAGCATCTGTTAAACGCGCATGGTCGCTTTTGGTGGAAAAATGCGTAATTAGCCGATTTGTCACCAATTACGGCGCTAACAGCGTTCAGTTGCTAAACAATGCATATCGACGACAAAAGTGCACAAAAAAACGTCGAAACCAGGAAATCTCGCGATTTGCCACCTTATGGCGTACAGTTCATTCGTGATTGGGAATATCTCGTTTTTAACTATCGCATCTCTTTGTATTGAAACTCCGATCATGTCGGGCGGCAAATTCACTAATGACGCTTTAGCGCTGCATATTGATGAATTGCCAATCTGAGTGCTCGAAAGTTACAAATAGCAGCTTTCGCTCACATTTTCAAGATAGCATCAAAATTGCGATCTAACATGTTAGTGCTGAAACATTGACACGTATCTGGATGGTTGACCGCAACGGTGACGTGATCAGCGCCCAGAGTTCGGACCGGGTTAAGTGTTAGTCGGTTATTTTTGCGGAGGCCGTGCCAACAATCTGCTTACTGAGCAGGCAGAGAAGACTCGGACGCGATTTCGGGGCCAACCTTAAAAAGACTGAATCGAGTGCAGCCTACAAATTCGTGCCATGCGGGACAATTTCGCATTGTGAGTGAAGTATGGCCTCCTTTTCAGGCAGCAGTTTTAAGGAGGGAGCGCGGTTTGGAATCTTTGATTTTCTTCTGCAACCACTCTTCCGCAAATTTAGCGGTATCGACGTTATTTGCGGACAAGTGCGTACGATGCAGCACCCACCACGCTTCAACCTGCTCAGGCTCCAGTCTTCTTAAATAGCCGAACAAACCAATAAATGGTGCATCAGGCGTCAAAACTTTCAGAGGGATACCTTTGAGTGTCCACTCCAAGAAATCCAACGTGTCTTCGTCGAACACCCCGTTTTTACGTAAACGGAACCAGTCGTACACAATTTTCCGGGACCACACGAGACTTGGGAACAAAGCACTAAACCTGTGCGCCAGTGGATCTTGTAGGATTCCGCCACTGAACCTGCTATTCAAACCTTTAGCACGTGCAATCCAGTCGTAGATGCTGTCGTCCTGCAACGCCAAAGTGACATCCGCACCGGTGGGAGCGTAACCGGGAACGTAGCCTTGATGTTCTTTTTCTTCTGGAGCTGCATTTTTACCGGGAATAGTGCCTTCGTCTCTTTTATAGACAGCTTCTAGATTGCGATCTTCGTCAAAGACATACACGCATACTGGTCGAGGATCCTTGTAACGCTTCGCGGTGCCCGGGAATAGTGGCAGCATGCGCTCTCCTGTTCCTACGATATGAGCTTCTTCCAAGCCAATTATGCTTTCTTGCTTCCGCATCCCAGCCAGAAGACCATGCGTCCCTACAACAGGCAGCCTCTTGGGCTTCGCCCGACCTGCTGCTGTGCCAGGACCCTCCGGGGAGAGCTGCTCCTCTATAACGGCCTCTTCTAGCAGCGCCTGAGGCGAAGCCTGTTCTGCTGCGCCTGCCTCAGCCGCGACTGCTCTGCTGGAAGAAATTTCCGAATCCCTCTTTAGAGGGCAAGGGGTGCTAGAAGTACTTGTACTTCTTATCTTATTATGTAGGTCCCTATCGGGCTCAGGTTCTGCTTCCTCGAAATGAAGCGTTTCACTAGGTAGATCGCTACTCCCGGTGACGTCAGAAACGTTAAGAATTCGGGTCGACTTTTTCCTCTTGGCGTCAGACTCTGGATCGATTTCCCACTTGTGCGGCTTCTCCAGATGTTCAACCAACGTGCCCTTCTCAACGTCAACTTCCAGCCAGCAAAGACCCGCTGCGCGCAAAATACCGTTCAAGTCGACGAATTTGCTATCAAACTCTTTGGCGACACACAATGTGTTGCCTTTGCCGTCCGTAACCCAAATGCGCGTCAAAGTCTGCTCGTCGACACGCTTGTATGCAATTTCGATTCCGATGTGCGGAAACAACGTGCGCAGCTGCTCTTTGCATCCTTCCAACAATCCGTTGGGCGCTTCTTCAACATACAATCCCATTGCGCCGCCAAGATAAGAGCTTCCCCACATCGACGGTGACGCAATGCAGCGAAATGCCATCGTTAGCGCCAAGTAGCCCCAATAGGGTGTAAATTGACGCCCATACAGCGGAAGGTCTTTAAGTTGCACTTTGACCTTCTTTCCCGGAGTTCGTTTGTCGACGTTGGTTTTCAGCAATCGCATGGTGTCGACGCCGTCATTAACGAGCAAACGGCTAATCGAGCCTTCTGACTCTAAAAATGCCAACGCACGTTTAATTGCGGTTTCACCGCGTTCCGACATGCGCCCGAGCGCTTTGTTGTCCGCCCAGCACACATCGAGCACATTTGAGCAAAGAGAGCTGATTGTTGAAAATAGCTCGATAGCGGACCACTTGCGTTTGCGAGTGCGCTTAATCAAATAATTCCGCGTTCCTTGGCCTTTACGGTAGTACACCGGAGCATGCTTCGTTAGGAGGCGAATGCTCCTCTTGCTGAACTGTCGGTAGGTTTTGATCTCATCCAACTCCTTCAGCGTCTTGTCGCTGTTTTCAACTGCCGTGAGAATATCTTCCGGGTAGTCAGCGGCGATTACCCGGTCGAACTGTTTGCCCAATCTGTTCAACGGCCTCGTGGGGTTGCTGTAGCGTGAGTAACTGTGATTGTTCCCTACAGTATTAGGCGGAATTTTTTGACTAATGATGTTTACCATTTAAATTGGAGTGTGTTGGGATTTGCTTATTAGAATTTGCGAGGTGCCCAAGGGAGGAAGCAATGGACACCTCGCCACTACAATTTAATTCGAGGCCACTCTAAATTTCTCGAGAGCTTCTGAAACAAGCGCTTTATCAAAACGGACGGTGCGACCAATTTTGGTATAGGGCACGACCCTTCGTGCCATCCAATTGTCGATCGTCCTCACGGAAACACCATACTGGCGCGCGATCTGGGATTTCCCAAGCAAAGGTCGGAACTCTTCGCTTCTATAGTCATCAAGTTGATGGGTCGGTTTCTTCACGACACTAACTACTGGATTTTCTTGTAGTGGCAAGCATAAATTCACAAAATATTGCATTCTCATGAATTGTTGCGTAATGCTAAATCGCATGCGCACACGATTTTCAGCAGCCCTACAAGACGTTCTACAAAATTTAAATATGACTCAAAGCCATTTCGCTCGGGAGGTGGGCCTTAGTCATACCATGATTGGGAAGCTCATTAAAGGCGAGCCGGGAAAAATTGAGACCTACCGGAAGATTCTGGGATATTTTGACGAAGACCTGCGGGAGCTTAGAGAAACGCCGAATCGGAAGTATGGTGTCGCGCTATTGGATGCTTATTTCATGGACACACTGGACGCACTTCAGCTTCCAACCGAAGAGGAAGGATTATGGCGGGTTACCTCGAAGATTCGAACTATCTCGGAAGATACGATAGGCAATCTTTTTTGCAATTTCAGCCGAGAAGTCCTGCTTGCACTTGAAGTCATTGGTTCTGCTACCAATACAGAGCATGGCTTCAACTTGTTGATGACGATGGCAGAATCGCTCAATAATGGCAAAAGACCTCCCAAGGGGTTCTTTGCTCAGTTTATACGGAAGCCTAAGGAACGAGTCCGGCTAACCGGCAGCCTTTCTGCATGGAGTGCTAAACTTGATCTCTAACGCTTCTCCTGCACAAGGCGCTCAGGAGAGGGAAAGATACTGAAATATTCGTCTCCGAGGTCGAACTGAACCGCTGCCTGATAGTGGCGCTTCACCACTGCGGGAGAATTTCCCATTATCTCCGATACCGTTCCAATGTCCCGGGTTCTGGCCATCTCATAAGTCCCGAAACTGTGCCTCGTAGCGTCATGTGGCCATTCCACCAATTTGGCTTTCTGCTTGGCTCGATCAAGAAGCGTTCGCAGGTTCGATGGTGCAATCAAGCCTTGTGTATCCTTGTATGGTTCCAGCCACGCCTGGAGGTTGGAACTGAGTGGCACCAGTCGCTCCCTACCCCCCTTTGCAACAGTAGCTCTAATCCTAATATGCTTCGTATGGAAATTCACGTCCTTCCATGCAAGCCGCTTCAGCTCGGCATCTCGGAGACCGCCGAAAAACGCAATGCTAAGATAAGGAACAGCGGCCACGTCGGCGGCCTGCAAAATTTTACGCACGCTTTCCACGCTGAGAATTCCCGGTGGCTCTGCTTTTACATTTCTAGGATCGATTCGTGTGATAATGTTGCCTTGCGCCCACTGTTGATCGTGGGCAAAGGACCACAATACATTAAGGAGGCGTCTGTAATTGTTATACGTTACGGGCTCTACATTTAAAGATTCAAGCCACTCTTCAACTTCTGACTTTTCAATTTCAGCAATTTCCCTTCCAGCAAAACTGGTTTGAAATCGTGTCAGCCGATTTTGCAGATCCTCTTGATAGCGTTTGCTCACCTTTTTCTTCTGCTTTTTTATTAGTAGTGCATCTACGACATCCTCAATCATCCGCGAAGAATGCTTTGCACGCAGATGCTCAAGATAGAATCGAACTGCATCGCAAACAGTTTTCCCAAACGGTGCCAGCGAATTTTTGTGCTCCAGAAAACGTCTTTGCTCACTTTCCGAAACGGATGCTGCAACCTCAGCACCCAAATTCCCTGCTCCAATAGCCCACTTCTCTCCCAAAGCCTTCCCTTCTGCCTGAGTTCCGCAATATTTTTGCTCCAAGATTGCGCCATCTCTACGGATCACAGCGATTGCTTCATATCCAGGCTTTTTACAGCGTTGGACGGATATCGTCACACCACCGAATCGCTTTCTATAAATGGGTTTTCGAGAATGTTGACTACTTCGAGGCATCCGATTATGAATAGAAACGAAAGATAATGAAATCAAACGAAATAAGCGGATTTTAAGAGGATGCAAAGCTTTCTTCCCACTCAACTCAACAAACGCAACGGACTTAAAATCCGTTGATGAGCGATCATCGTGTGGGTTCGAGTCCCACCAGCGGTATTTGAGCTGGTTGAAAACCAGGATGATTTAACTTCTCTTCTTCGCGGAGAATTCGACGCACGCAAAACATGGCGCACCAAAAGAGACACACACGGACGGTTATATACGGACAAGTTTTGGCTTGCATCGCCCTTCTCTCCGCCTGCGATTCCCGCGACTCCAATGACCGACCTCGAAGCGGTTCAAAGCCCAAGGTCATTGCCGAGAACATTGATCAGGAAGAGGCGCTTGAAGCCCTTCGCCTCCAGCCCGTCACTGATCCCGTTGCGGAGAAGGTCGAAGCCTATCGCAAGAAATTGGCCGAACACTTCTACGCTCAGAAGTTCGATGAGTTGGAAAAGGAAGCTTCCGCCGCCCGCGCCAGCAAGGAAGTCTTTGGCAATGGCTCATGGAAAATCGCTCAGTTCTATCGGGCCTTCGAGCGAAAGAACCGGGACGCCCAGGGAATCTGGAACGTCACTGAGGACACGCTCAACGCCTGGCTCAAGGCATTTCCGAACTCTCTCACCGCCCGCATCGCCTATGCCGATTTCCTCACCGACTACGCCTGGCATGCACGCGGCACTGGGTATGCCGACACCGTGACCCCTGAGGGCTGGAGACTGATGGGGCAACGTCTCTCGAAAGCCGATGAGGTCCTTGCCGAAGCGCGCCAGCTGGCGGTGCCAGAGAAAGAAAAAGATCCTGTCCTACACCTTGTCGCTCTGCGTGTGGCACTTGGCAAAGGTCCCGATAAACCCGCCTGGGATAAAATTGTCGTTGAGGGCCGAGCGGCGGAGCCCACCTTCTGGGACTACGATGTCGCCCGTGCTTATTCACTGCTGCCTCGCTGGTATGGGGAGCCAGGGGAGTGGGAAGCCTTTGCTTCCGAAGCCGCTGAGCGCCCGGATGGTCCCGGCGTCGAGGTCTATGCCCGCATCGTGATGCACATGCTGGACTTCCATAAAAACGTGTTTAAAAACTCCAAAGCCTCCTGGCCCAAGACCAAGGAAGGGCTCGACATCCTGCTCAAAAAATACCCCGATTCCTTGGAACTCCTCAGTTACGCCGCGATGCTGGCCACCAATGCCTACGACAATGCCTCTGCCAAAGTCTACTTTGGTGAACTCGGCGACCGCTATCTGGAAAAAAGCACCGTCTGGCCCTCCAAGGAAAGTTTCGTGCACTACCGTAAATGGGCCCGCACCGGTAAGTGGTAGGGCTGGATCCGATCTTCCATCTGCCCTGTGGATGCCGTTCAGTGACTAAGCCCAGAGTTCTCGAACCTTGGGTCAGCCGACCCCCCCAACCCACCACGCCAACGGAGTTCGTCATCGAGCCCCGCGTTTCCCTCCACACTCCAAACACCCCTCTGCCGAAGCCAGAGGCTTCACAGCCCGTAGCCGGTGGTTAGCTCGCCCCGAGCGACACCACCGGAACCCCGTCCCCCCCGACCCCGCATCCCGACAGGGATGCCACCGCAGCCACCAACACTTAAACCCCCCTCTATCACCCCTGCCGGGGTGAAATTTTTTCTTTGTCTCACATCGGGTGGTGTCGCTACGCTCAACCACATCAACTTCACGCCAACAGCGGGTTCCAAACTTTTTGAAATCCCCAGCCCTGAAAGTCCTTCACGTTCGACGTGGCAAAATGTGTCACACCGCTCTGGCGCAGCGTGAGCGCAAGCCGCGCATCGAAAACCCGGCGACGGGCAAAGTCCCTGGCTCCGGCCAGCTTCCATACTTGATCCATCACATTGGCATTCTCGATTCTCATCACGTTTGGGATGTCCCAATAAGCGGTCACCAAATCTCGCGCCGACTTGGCACTGAGCGGTTGCGACATCAGCGCCGGGTTTCGAAGCAAGACATACAGTTCGACGAGAACATAATCTGTGAGCACAACACGCTTGGCCGGATCGCCGAAATGTTGCTGCAGAAATTCAACGGCGGAGCTGTGCCATGAAGAGGCGGGATTCAGGGAATACAACAACAGATTGGTATCGATGCTAATCATGCTTCACTCACTTTCTCTGAGCTCATCGCTTTCGGCCAGTGCCTTGAAATCGATTTGATCAAAGTCTGGCCGAAATTGCCCCTCCTTCAACATCGGCAGTTGCCACGCCTTGCTGGCTGGCCTGACAGGATACGCCAGCGCCATGTGTTCAATGCCACGACGCACCACCTCCGCCAACGACCACTCCCGCTGCTCAGCAATTGCTTTCGCAGTATGATAGAGCTCATCCGGAAGCTGCACTTGCGTTTTGATCATGATGGCATTTTACCCTCTGTGGCGTTTTAGTCAATATTCATATGCTTTGGGCGAATACCCATTGATAGCCTTCTCAGCTCACCAACCTCTGGTCCAAAGCCCATTGTTGGCTAAAACTAAATCGCTTCAAATCCCCATCCCACCCACCAACCTTTTGGGATTGTCATCGTGAACAACTTTCCCTAGTCTGAACAGGAAACCTCCGGCGTTTCCGCCCATCGACGCACCCTCCTCTATCTCCCATGTCACGCCACTTATCCAACTCCCAGGCACGAAGCCTCGGCGGCGCACTCCTGCTGCTGATCCTCCTCCATCTCGCCCCCAACATCCACGCCCAAACCGCCACTTGGAACGGCCTTGGCCCAACCGACAACTGGTCCGAATCCACCAACTGGACCGGCACCCCGCCCACAGCATCCAGCAGCCTCGCCTACACCTTTGGCGGCACCACCCGCCTCACCCCTTTCAACGACCTCGCCAGCCTCACCGCCAATGGCATCACCTTCAGCGCCGGTGCCGGAGCCTTCACCCTCAGCGGCACCGCCATCACCCTTGCCGGCAACATCACCAACAGCAGCAGCAACCTGCAAACCATCGACCTCAACCTCGCTTTCTCCGACGCCACCCAGCGCACCGTCAACAGCGGCAGCACCACCGCCAACCTCACCATCAGCGGCGACATCAGCGGCACCGGAGGCATCATCAAAACCGGCGCAGGCACCCTCACCCTGTCCGGCAACAACACCTTCGACGGCAACCTCAACATCAACGCCGGCATCCTCAGAGCCACCAGCAACACCGCCTTCGGCAGCACCATCGGCACCACCACCGTCGCCAATGGCACCCGTATCGACCTCGACACCACCGCGGGCGACCTCACCATCACCGGAGAAACCCTTTCCCTCACCGGCAATGGCGGCGACAACAACGGTGCCCTGCGCGCCAGCGGCGGCAACACCGCCACCTGGACCGGAGCCGTCAGCATCTCCTCCGGCAACGGCGCCAACCGCCTCGGTGCCATCGGCAACAACTCCACCCTCAACATCAGCGGCACCATCACCGGCACCGGCGACCTCGCCATCCGCACCGACGGCAACAGCGGCAAAGTCATCCTCTCCGGCACCAACAACTCCTGGGGCAACACCTACGCCGTGGTCGGCACCGTCCAGCTCTCCGGCGGCAACAACCGCCTCCCCGCCACCACCGTCCTCGAAATCGGCAACGGCACCAACGTCGCCTTCGCCGCCGTCGACCTCAACGGCACCAGCCAGACCCTCGGCGGCCTGCGCACCGCCGGCACCACCATGGGCCAGACCCTCACCAACACCGACCTCGTCAACCTCTCCACCCTCACCCTCAACAACAACACCGACTACACCTTCGGCTCCAACGCCGCCAGCGGCACCGGCCTCATCAACGGCAACCTCGAATTCATCAAAACCGGCACCGGCACCTTCACCATGCAGGGCACCAGCAGCAACACCTACACCGGCCAGACCCTCATCAACGGCGGCACCCTCGTCCTCAACAAAGCCACCGCCGGCACCCTCGCCATCAACGGACCCATCACCATCGGCGACGGCACCGGACAAGACATCCTCCGCCTCGGCCAAAGCCAGCAAATCGCCGACACCTCCCTCATCACCCTCAACGGCACCGGCCCCAACGCTGGCATCTTCCAGCTCAACAGCTTCGCCGAAACCATCGGCGGACTCGACGGCACCGGCATCATCGAAAACAACAACGTCGGCACCGGCACGCTCACCCTCCGCTTCACCGTCCCAGCCGTCCCCGACATCACCCAAACCTACGCCGGCATCCTGCGCGATGGCGACGGCATCGGCGACGACGGCACCCTCGCCCTCACCCTCGCCAAAACCGGCGCTGGCAGCGGCCTCGGCACCCTCGTCCTCACCAACACCAACACCTACTCCGGCCAAACCAACGTCGGTGCCAACACCGTTCTGCGCATCACCAACGCCGACGCCCTCGGCACCGGCGGCACCACCGCCAACGGCACCATCGTCGCCGACACCGGACGCGTCGAACTCACCGGCGGCATCACCGTCGCCAGCGAAACCATCACCATCAATGGCTCAGGCGGCAACCCCAGCAGCATGGGAGCCCTCCGTTCCATCGGCGGCGGCAACCAGATCAACACCTGGGCTGGCAACATCATCCTCGGCTCCGGCAACGGCGGCGGCACCAACGGCACCCGCGTCGGCGCCACCAACAGCACCACCCTCCTCCTCCTCGGCCAGATCTCCGACCTCGGCAACAACTTCGACCTCGGCATCCGCAGCGAAGGCCTCAGCGGCATTGTCGCCATCGGCGGCAGCGCCACCAACACCTGGCGCAACACCTTCATCGTCGTCGGCACCACCCGCCTCGAAGACAACCACGACCGCCTCCCCACCAACACCATCGTCACCCTCGGCAACAGCTCCAATGCCGCTGCCACCGAGCTCAACCTCAACGGCTACCATCAAACCATCGCAGGCCTCTCCGACGCCGGCACCGGCACCAGCATGAGCAACGTCGTCACCAACCGCGACACCACCACCGCCTCCACCCTCACCCTCAACAACAGCACCGACCAAACCTACGGGGCCACCTCCAACAACAGCCTCATCACCGGCAACCTCGCCCTCATCAAAACCGGCACCGCCCGCCAAACCCTCGGCAGCGCCAACACCTACACCGGTGCCACCACCGTCAACAACGGCATCCTCGAAGTCGGCACCGGCGGCACCGCCAGCGCCCGCGACAACGGTCGAACCGGCAACAACCTCGCCACCAACCTCCTCACCGTCATCGACAGCGGCCTGCTCATCGGCACCGGCACCATCGCCGGCACCGCCACCACCACCCACCTCGTCGGACCCGGCGGCACCATCGCCCCCGGCGACTACCTCAGCTCCGCCAGCGCCGACCCCACCAGCATCGGCACCCTCGACATCAACGGCAACCTCAACGCCATCGGCGGAGCCATCAACCTTCAAATTGGCGGCACCCTCATCACCGACAACACCCTCGCCGCCCTCACCCCCGGCACTCTTGACTACCAAAACCACATCACCGCCAACATTACCACTTGGGAAAACTCCACCAACGGCACCACCCGCGGCGAACACGATCTCCTCAACATCTCCGGTCAGCTCAGCCTCAGCGGAGACTCCCTCGTCACCGTCTCCCTCTTCGGCGACGGCTACTCCCCCCAAGCCGGCGACATCTTCGACGTCCTCGACTGGACCAACACCCTCGGCGGCAGCGGCTTCAACGTCGGCACCAACCTCCGCAGCGGCGGCACCGGCGGCGGCGACCTCCTCCTCGCCAACCTCAACGGCGGCCTGCTTTGGGACGTCTCCCAATTCAGCACCCACGGCATTCTCATCGTCGTCGTCGTCCCCGAACCCACCCGCGCCCTGCTGCTCACCCTCTCCCTAAGCGCCCTGCTTTCCCGCCGCCGTCGTTGATTCTGGTTTCCAACTGATCAACCAAAAACGCAAGCCCTCACGGCTTCCGCGGAACTTTCACGTTCCGATTCGCCCCAACCTTCAAGCCATCTTCCACAGGGACCGCGAAGTTTCACTTCGCTTCAGTCAACCACCCCTCCCCCAACGGACCACTCCACCAGCCAAGCCTCAGGCTCCGAGTCCCTAATTTTACTTGCCCTACATCGAGAAACCAAGGTATCAATAGAAGCTTGCCCCCACGCGCTTCATCGATCCCCACTTGAGAATGCCCGGCAACACGTTCTCCTCCCCCAATTTTGCCTTCCTGGGCCAGCAGAACGCCCATCTTCTTCGACTCGCCTCTCAAGCCGAAGCCTTCTGCTTCAAGGAACCCGATCTCGAACTCAGCGGCCTCGCCAGCCGCGAAAACACCACGGCCTTCCACCTCGTGCGAAAGTCGGCGAACGCCGCCGTCCGCAGCGGTGAAGCTACCCAAAGCCAGGCCCTCCAATCCCTCAAGCTCACCCGCGCCATCGCCATTTGGTTCCATCGGCTCAAACATCCCACCTTCCAACCGGGCCCCTTCACCGCGCCCCTAACCCCCGTCGACGCCAGAGAAGCCCTCACCGCCCTCACCAAATCCGGCATTCGATGAACTGGCGGCGATCATTGGCCTCGATTAAAGGATGCGAGTAGCGACGCCGAACATCAAAGTGATGGCGCACTACACTAGCGGGAGCCAACGTTGATCGCGGGGTTATCGTTGACATTACGCGGAAGCATAGAGAACAGAGGGGCTAGTAGGTGTTGCCTTGCACGGGTTGTTCGGAGTCTTCGATTTCGGTGTCTCCTTCGGGTTCAGTCCAGCATCTCCAGACCGCCTCTAGTTCTTCGTCGCCACGGTCAGCATAGCGAGTCCGTATCAGGTCGAGGAAGCTGACGATAGCTCGATGCTGCTCCTGGGTGTAGCGTCGAGGAACATCCCACCCCCCACCACTGAGGAGAAGCTCTATCACAGCGTCGGTGTAAGCCGACTTGGGTTGCCGGATGCCAAGCCTCATCCACCCTGGGAGAAAATAATGTCGAGCCTCGGGCGTAAAGAAGGTCATGTCCCACGAGGGAATCGCATCCTGTCTGTTGACAACTCATCTGGATCTCTCTCCGCGAAGTCATCCCGAATCTCAAGGCATTCTCCACACGTGCAATTCGTAATGGATTCCTTCGCTGGTCTAGGGACGTTTGCGAAGGCTGCGTTGATCAAGGTGATGACTTGTTCTTCATCCATTTTCTTCCGAACGTCAAGGTATGGCGCGGCGCTAGCCCTCGCCACCACTGCCTTGTTCGTCCCTGTTGGAGATTGAGTAGACTGTTGTGATGATATCTCGATTTCTCGGATTCCGATATTCTTTTTCTAGGGTCATCCCTGCTTTTTCGGCTGTCCTCCTCGATTGATGGTGATCCTTAGCCATGTAGCTGTAGAGTTTCTCGAGTTTTAGTTTCTCAAATCCATATTGGATCATCGCACGCGCTGCCTCTGGCGCAAAACCCCGGCCCCAACATTCTTTTCGGATTCTGAATCCGACTTCTAATTCTTCTTCGCCGTCGATTATCTGGAGCGTGATTCCACAGTCTCCCACATAGCTGCCAGTCTCTTTCTCGATCACCGAAAACAGACCATATCCTGAGTCTTTGAATGTTCGGATGTTCTTGGAAACTATCTTCGCAACCTCATCTCTCGTGTAAGGCTTTGCGTAAAAGGACATTGTCTCAGAGTCGCCCACGATGCTGAATTCGTCGTCGATATCCTCCCAAGAGAAAGGGCGCAGAATTAGTCTCTCGGTTTCGATTTTCATTCTTTTGACGAACGTAGAGCACACACACCACTAGTAGCGGCGGCGCGTGTCACTCACGAGGTTGGGGTTGTAGTTACGGAAAATCATCTCAACAGAACGGCTACTAGTGGTCGCTTGGCGCGGCTTGTTCTCTCCTCTTTTTCAGGGGGAAGCGCTTCAAATCCGCAACTTGACCTCCGTCATAGGAAGAAAGGGTAAGCTCGTCAATTGTGCCGCTGATCTCATGCCCTTTGCGGTTCCATTCGGTAGCTAGCTCGTAAAGCTCTTCACGATCCTTGCTCGTGGCAACTCCGATGTGGGGCACATAAGGAATGTCCAATCTCAGCTTGGGACGCATGAAATCGCCATAAAGCCGATCGTGTAAAAGGCTTATTCCCGAAAATCCTTCATCAGGCACAAGGAAAATGTAGTAGTCATCGCATCCGTCATCGTCATACACCAAAGCGTAACGGCAGGTGAAATCCACGGCTGCACTGTCTTCGGCGACGGCTTGAATGTGACGCTCCAAGTCGTTTTGAGAGATTCCTTCCGACGAGCCCGGAAAGATCATCGTCCAATGTGCATCAACTACGTCCACATATTTCTTGTCGTGTTCACGCCGGAAGCTGCTGATCAGTTTGGTGTCGGCTTCAGAAAGCCGGGGATATGCGAGGCAGAGTAGCATCTTGGAATTTCTTCCGAACGTCTAGCTCATCCACGGCGGGAAGGGAAGCCCGAATTCAAACTGGAGCGTTGCCCGCCGTTGAATCGAGCGTCTTGTTCTCTGTCTTGTGAGATGTATCAAGGATGACTTCGCCATCCGGAATTGCTCGATATGGAAGATCATTCTCACGGTAGTAATCCACGACAGTCTCCATGCTTTCTGATTCAAAGTGGTCACATCGGTAGTGAGGCACAATATAGTAATCAATGATACCAAGTCCTTCCCATATTGTGGGGTGCTCATATCCGTTGGATTGAGATTCCGGTTCATCAGCCAGATGAATGCCTCTCAGTGAAGGGGAAAGAACACAAATACCAGCGCTGTAGCCGCCGTAGAGGAAGTCCTCGTCGTCAACCTTACCATGGAGCAATCGGTCGAGTCCGCTGAGATGCATCGCCTTACGTAGCAAGAAGGTGTTCCCCCCGACCACCCACAACATACCAGCTGCATCGAGCTTCTCAGATAGGATGTCTTGGGAAGTGAAATAGTCCCGGAGATCCAAGGTCTCTGCAGGAATTCCGAGGTCAGCCAGCAGGCCAATCTCTCGCTCCATTTTGAGCCTGAGATGCTCGGAATTATTCGAGGAATCAAGCGCGTTAGAAACCAACAGAGCCGTCTTCCCTCGGGCGAGCTCCGCGAGCTTGTGGCCTTGATCGCCGATAAGAAAAGATGAGAGGTAGAGATGCATTTTTCAGAGAACGATAGAGTGGTGGCACCGGCGGTGGGAAGCTCGAATTCAAATTGGGACCTTATCGCCGGTTGCCACGCACGTCTCGCCTTGTTGGGTTTCGAGGGGTGGCATCATTATCCGAAAAACCTACGACACTGTCTGGAAATATCGTCCAAGGCTCCGGCTTCAGTAAAAACTGGCACTTGAACGTCCCAGCCTTCAAATCCGCCTGTATCTCGAACACGAACTCTAATCGTCACTTGCCCTGTTCGTGAAGAGAAAACCTCCAAGCGGAGGTCACCTTCAATGGACTCCCAACATCGCTCATCAGTCCATCCAGTCCAATCCTTAGCGCAAGACTCGAAAAGATCTGCAACGCCCGAAGAGTCCGTGTAGGCCCAAATCCCCTTGGTGACTTGAGGTCCGTCGCCCTCAACGGTCACGCGAAAATAATCGCCATCAATGTCGTGGAATCGCAGATGCCTTCTGCCGACGCTGGATTTGATGACTGCTTCCAAGGGTTCTTTTATTGGCGAACGTTAAATGTGGTGCCACGGCGCGGGAGCCGCGCTCCTACGAAGGGAGGGAAGCATGAAGCGTCCCCACGACTCCGTGACGAAGCGGTTAGCGCCGTTGCTCACCCACGTCTTGTTAGCCTCTTTCATTATCTGCCGGAGGGGGTGGGCCCATCTTGATGATTGCCTCAAATATCGATTGAACCTTGCCGTGGAGGAAACGCCGTCTCTTGAACTCGTTGAAATCGACTTCCACCCAAGAACTCTTCGGCGGATTGCGAGCGATGGCCTTAAAGAGATCCGCTGGACCATCAAAGCCTGGACCGGATCTATCCTTATCGAGCTTGGGCGGTTCCTTCGTCTCGTAGTGCTTGCACACAATCGTCCTCTCAAACGGAAGATGAAACTCCTGCTTCGACTTTGGGGGGACGACGGGACAGCTATCGGGGGACATGATGAACGAGTAGGAATACTTCGGGATGCCATGGTGAATCCGAACCTCATGAATATGGAGGGGAACGTCTTTCGTCTTGTTGATCAGCGTCAAGATGACGGTCGGCGGCAACTGTCCTACATGTGCTTGGATGATGAATGGAGTGCGAACCTGCATAAAACCCCAAACCGCCTTCAAGGGTGAAGACAATGAAGACAACCACGAAATTGAAGGTGTGGGCAGCATTGCGGGATTTTTTCTGGCTAACGTCTCGGATCAGGCGACGGAGAGCGCCAGACGTTGCTGACACGACAGATAGCCTTCAAGCCGTTGCCTGCATCCGTTTTGTTCGCCTTTGTGTGGTGGTGATGAGTGGTCATGGCTTCAGTCCAAGCAGCTTGAGTGATGCCGCGATGTGTTCCGAATCAGGGTGGCCCGCAAGACCTGCCCGCAGAAGGTCTCGTCCTGCATCCTGTAATGGAGAATCGGCGGTCAGTAGTCGGTTCGGGTCACGATACACAGCAAACCAGGGATCACCCTGCTCAGTCACGAAGCGAAAAAGGTCGTCAATACACCGTTCAAACATGTGCCCGCTCTTGGCGTTGAAGCTGTGATGATAGTGGCCCTCTCTCGTGCGGGTGGGATCACTCATCGGGCCGTTCAGTGCGACCGCCGCATGAGTGTCATTGAGCACTCGAATGGCGAAGTGAACTCTGAAGGCGACCCTGAAGTTGATTGGGCCTCCGTAACTGCTGCCGCGACGATGGAGATGAATGACATCGACCGTGTGCTCATGCCTGCGAGTCCACAACATCTTCTTCGACCTCGCATATCCCAACGTGGCTACTCGGGCCGAAAACTCGCGACAGGCGGCCTCCTGTCTGTCTCGGACAATCTTGGTGGTATCCGGTCCGGCGAGCATGGCGCGTGGTGTTGGGCGAACGTCGAGGTGTGGAACCGGCTACCGGGAGCGCCACTCCGCAACAGGGTTGAGGGTTGTAGTAAAGAGGGTCATTTCGACTCGGGGCGGGTAGCCGGTTGTCCACCACCGTCTTGTTCGCCTTTGGGTTGCTCCTCGTAGAGCCGCCGAAGCTTCAAGAACAGATCAAGTGCCTCCCGATCAGATGAGGTGTTCTCCTCAATGAAGGTTGTCCATCCATATCCGCCATATGGAAACTTATGGCCGTAATACTCTGTGACGAACTCGTGGAATCGTGGTGGGATAATCTGATCCAGTTGGGCTCGTGCCTCCTCGCCGAGCATCTCGCTGCGAGCACACTGATAGCCCGAGAGGAATGCGACAAAACTGTGAAAATGGTTGTCGCTATCGCCCCAATACATCGCAGGGCGTTTGAAGATGCTCTCCAAAACGTTGCCATCTTGCTTGTGATCGGTGTCGGTCATGGAGCGGATTTTTGAGGCGAACGTCTAGGCCATACGCGGCGGGGTGGAAAGCCTGAATTCAAACTGGAGCGCTTCCCGCCGTCGTATGAGCCGGCTTGTTCTGTCATTGTTTGGTGAGACGTCGTTGAAGGTCGGTAATCTCGGCGATCCAGGCATCCAGCAGCTCAGTCTCCTCCCAACTGCTTCGCAACCATGAGCTGTTCATCACGCGGTTAAGAGCTCGTGCTGCATCACGCCGTAGAAATGGAGAAATTGAGATCCAAGGCAATCCCTTCAGTTCATCATGCGGAACTTCAGGTGGGATGCCACAGAGATACGAGACCACCTCTCCAGCTGCAATCGCGCCTTCAGGATCGGAGTCTGCACTATCGCACGGATCGGAAAGCGTCGCGGTAATGAATCTCTCGGAAGGTGCATCACGAAAGCCATCGAGCCAGTCCATGGCTTGATCATTCTCGAAGGATCTTGTGCCCCAGGCTCCCATATTTTTGACAGAACTACGAGATAGTCTGCGTTTCTGCAGGAATATCAACAACTCTATAGTCTGCGTTTCTGCAGACTAATCCCGGATTTCCAATAGGGGGGATGCAGGGTTTCGCTCCTATTGCGGTGTTAGTCTGCAAAAACGCGGAAATATCCCGGAATATGAGGGTTTACCTGCATGAAGGAATCGCTCAACCAAACCCTCTAAGAAAAGGCCGGATCGGTTCACACTCCTTAGAGATCATCACCGGCGCGCTCCCAACATCTCCCAAAAGCGCCGCCCCGGTCCTCCGAAAAACTCTCCGACATCCCGCCGGGGCTGCCCCGGCATCATTTCCGGCTCCCAAAAATACCGCCGGGGCTCCCCCGGCACCTCATCGCTCTCCGCCACCGCATGCCGGGGCTCCCCCGGCATCCCTCCACACTCCGCCAACACCCGCCGGGGCCACCCCGGCACTCCTTCGCGCTCTCCGCTGAACTGCCGGGGCCGCCCCGCCAACTCCCCCGACTCCCAAAAACCCTGCCGGGGCTGCCCCGGCACCCTTTCCCGCTCCCCAAAATACTGCCGGAACCGTCCCGCCAATTCATTTGCATTCTTTTCCACCTAATGCTTAAACAAAAAATGACGCTGGAACATTCCTTCCACCGCCACCTAACAACCCCCGAAACCCTCCTCAATACCGCCCACTTTGTCTGGTGATGCGGCCATGCGTGGAAAGGCCCAGGGGGCACCCACAAAAAAATACCATGGCCTCCAACGAAATTCCCGATTCCTACAACGACCTCGTCTCCCTCGCCGAAGATGCCGCCGACGGTGCCCAAACTCACGGCGTTGCCATCGGTCTCTCCCAAAACACCGAAGCGAAAATCCGCACCGACCTCATCACCCTCATCGGCGACCCCACCGCCGTCCCGCCCGTTCCCGGCAAACAAGGCATCTTTACCGCCGCCAAATCCGCGAAACCCGCCAAAACCCTCCTCAAAAACCAGGCTGAACGCAACGCCCGCGCCTTCGCCACTACTGCTGTCAACATCCTCAAACCCCACCTCGGCACCCAATGGAACAGCCAGTGGCAGGCCGCCGGATTCGTCAGCGGCTCCCTAGCCATTCCCGACAACCCGCTGCCCCTCCTCGGCCAATTGCGCGACTACTTCACCGCCCATCCCGCCCAGGAAAACGCCCCGCTCAACATCACCGCCGCCCTCGCCCAAGCCCAAATCACCGCCCTCTCCAACGCCCGCAGCGCCGCCAACGACAGCAACACCGCCATGGGCATCGCCAAAGCTGAACGCGACTCCGCCCAAAGAGCCTTGTATAAACGCATGAGCGGCCTCCTTGCCGAACTCTCCCAACTCCTCACCCCCGACGATCCGCTCTGGTATGCCTTCGGTTTCGACCGCCCCGCCGACGGACAACAACCCGGCCCCATCGACGACCTCGTCCTCACTCCCGGCAGCGCCGGCATGGTTTACGCCGACTGGGAAGACGCCCGCCGCGCCGCCCGCTACCGCGTTTTCAAACAAATCTCCGGCACCGATCCCGCCCCCGTGCAGGTCGCCAACGCCGTGATTGAAAGCGAATACACCCTCACCGCCCTCCCCAGCGGCGCAACCGTGCAGATCACCATCGTCGCCGTCAACGATGCCGGTGAAGGCGTGCTGCCTGCGACGGCTACCATGGTGGTGCCCTGACGGAACCGAAGGTGGCCTTGGATTCGCCTCACCCAGTGAAGCCAACCGGTGTTTTCTCCCTGCATAAAGGTTGAAAGCACCGGTTTCTTCCGCTGAGAAGAGCCAAAACGCACAACGTCACTGCTTCGGCTGGACCTTTTTCTGCCGATTCGCCCCCGCCTCCCGCCCATCGGGTTTCGACTCATCATACCCGGGATTCTTCGCGGGCATTAGCCCACCCACTTCTTTTATCCACTCATCAAGCTTCGCTTTCAACTCCTTCACCCGATCCGGTTGCGCCCCCGCCAGGTCATTCGTCTCACTCAAATCATCCTTCAAATTAAACAGCTCCATCCGACCATCCTCCAACCACTCGATCAATTTCCAGTCCCCCAATCGCACCGCCGAAGCGGGCGCACTTCCTTGATTCCCATAATGCGGATAATGCCAGAAGAGCGGACGGGAGGTTAATGATTCGCCTTTGAAGAGCGGCACCAGACTGACGCCGTCCAGCACCGGGTTCGTATCCAATGTGGCGCCAGAAGCCTCCATCAAAGTCGCGAAAAAATCGGGGCTCGACACCGGCGTGTCATTCACCTCACCCGCTTTGATCACGCCCGGCCAGCGAATCAACAACGGCTCACGAATGCCGCCCTCATACATCCAACCCTTGCCACCACGAAGCGGCACATTGGACGTTGGCGAACCTTCGCTGGTCGAAAGACCTCCATTGTCCGAGGTGAAAATCACCAGCGTGTTGTCGCTCAAACCGAGCTCATCCAATTTGTCCAAGACCTTGCCCACCGCCTGATCCATGGCCTCCACCATGCCGGCATAAATCGCATGTTCTTGAACCAACCGCACCTCCCTCGGGCCTTCTTTGCCCCACTCGGCCTGCAACCCCATCTGTTCTTTTTTCTTCTTATACTTCTCCACCAAATCCTCCCTCGCGATCAAGGGAGTGTGCACGGAGTAGAACGAAAAATAAGCAAAGAACGGTTGTCCCTTCTTCTTGCTGGCTTCGATGAACTGGTTGGTTTCCTCCGCCAGCCGATCCGGCAGATGCTCGCCGTCGGGACCGTCCTCAAGCCGGGGATTGCCATACGGCGAGAAATATTTCTTTCCGCCATATGGGCCGCCCTTGTCGATCCCCCCCTTGTTTACATCAAACCCCTGATCCTCCGGCCAGAAACCCTCTGGTCCAAGGTGCCACTTGCCCGCAAACATCGTCGCATAACCTTTCGACTTCAGCATGTCCGCAAGTGTCACTTCATTCAGGGCAAGCCGGTCGCGGTAAGGAGCCGGAAGCAGTTTGGTGTTGCGTTTCCACTGATCTGGAGCCGGTGCACCAATGTAGTCAGTGATGCCTGTTCGTTGGGGATATTTTCCCGTTATGATGCTTGCCCGCGTCGGTGAACAAACCGGACAGGCCGCATAGGCATCGGTGAATTTCATGCCCTGTTTTGCCAGCCTGTCCAGATTCGGAGTTTCATAAAAAGTGCTGCCATACACCGCAAGATCACGCTGACCCAGATCATCCACCAAAAAGAACACGATGTTCGGCGGAGCCGCAGCCATCAGCGATGGTGCGAAAAGCAAAAGGGAAAAAAGGAAGCGGATCATAATGGGCAAGAGGCGATGAGAAACGACGCCCGCCGGGCAACCTTTCAGAGACTATCCCCCTCATGGCTGCGGTTTGTTCTCACTGATGATCTTGTCGCGCTCATACACCCGTTGATTGTAAATGGTGCCATCGGCGTTCCATTCGATATTCCGACCATGGCGTTCGCCGCCCTTGAACTCGGTCTCTGATTTCGGCGTGCCATCAGGATACCACTCTCGCACGTTGCCATGAAACAACCCATCTTTCATCGGGAACTCCGCCGTCACCGTGCCCTTCTTGTCAGTCTGCTTTGCCAGTCCGGTGAATCCTTTGCCCGTCTCAGGATCTTTGAAGAATGCCAGCGCACCCCGGCTCTCATAATCGAGCTGGTCATAGGCCGCCTCTTTTGGCTTGCCACAGGAAACCAAGGCGAACCCCATCATTGAAAGCAAAAAGAACAGATACGTGTGACGCATAAGTCCATCCTTGCACAGAGTGGGATCATCTGGCAACCGCGAGCCGCGCATTCTCTGGCGGTGTCTCCCGCAATCCCCCAGCCGCAAAAAGCCCGCAATCCTGAGCCGCCTGGGTGATCCAGTCACGCAGACGCGATTCCGCAGAACCCGACATCCAAGGTCTTCTCAAAGCCACTCTCGTCAATCGTTGCTGGGATTCGTGATACTCCGTTACTGTCGTCAACCACCAACGCTGACCGCCCACCGTCACCTGCAAATCCCAAAAACTGTCGTCGCCCGTCGAAGTGATCTCCAAACCCCAGGGTTCAGCCAGATGAACCAGTCGCGCCAACAGTTCCTCACGTCCCCTTCCGTCGGCACTCCACCACACCATCTGCAAATCCCGATCCGTGCGCGGCCCCGGTTGCCGCAGCCGCCAGGGCATCGCTGGCCATGCAAGCTTGCCCTTCGGCCACGCCGACAGCTTCACCATGGTCTTCAGTCGCGCCCAATCCCGCGCCACCGGCTGGGCGAGACACAGGAACCACAACAAGCCTTGCTGCCATCGGGTTGGACGCTTCAACACATCATCAAAGCGGCTCGCCCGACGCTGCGCCGCAATCAGTCCCAGAGCCAGAAAGACACCGCAAAAAATCGGCGACCCCAACACCCCGGCCCCCACAACCAGCGCCAGCCAAGGCAGTCCACGCCACCACGACCAGAAACCCGTGTCCCAACCCGCATAAACACACTGAAAAGGGGCCGAACCATACTCACCGAAATGAATGCGCTGCTGATCCAGCCGACCCAATTCACCTGCTCCATCGCCATAGATTGCCCCACGCCAACGCGCTCCGCCAAACCATGCAAAACGCTCTGCAAAACGCTTGATCAACATCGCCTCCGCCCGCCCGTAGCCACTTTGCTGATGCAAATAAGCACTGACCGTAAAACGTCGGTGATGCCATACCACGGCAGCCGGCACAAAGCGCATCCTCCCCCCCGCTTCCTGCAAGCGCCAGCACACATCCACGTCATCTCCTGCCGTCATGAACTCCTCGCGAAATCCCCCAATCGCTTCCAGCGCCGGCTTGCGAATCGCCAGATTGCATCCCGGCAAATGTTCCGCCTCCACATCATTCACCAACACATGCGAAGGTGCTCCAGGCGCCGCAGCAACACACGCCTCCGTCACGGTGCGCGGTGGCGGCGACAGGTTGGGGCCACCTGCGCCGATCCATTGCTGATCTTCAAAGGCCAGGCTCAGATGCCACACCCAGTCTTCATCGGGAAAACAATCGTCATCCGTATAAGCGATCACATCCCCCGTCGCCATCTTCATGCCCAGGTTGCGAGCGGCACTCAGTCCCGCATGCTCCTGTCGATGATACCCAAACTCCGCAAATTGCCGCGCGATGTTCGGCACGTCATCGGTGGAGCCATCGTCAATGATAAGCACCTCATGTGGGGCATGGCGCTGACGCCGCAATGCCTCCAAACATTCCCTCAAAGTGTTCGCCCCATTGCGGGTGCATACCACCACCGAGATCCGGCTTTTGCCAAGTGCCACTTCCACGGGAGCCACCACACATCCGAGCTTCTCCCGCCGCTGCCGTGTCACCAACCCAAACTCCCAACCCGTGACCTCCTCGCCGCCGCGATGCCATTCATCCGTGAACGAAAACCAAAACCTTCCCGCTACCCCCGCACGCCAAACCTCTTCCTCCAACCACTGCCGCGCCTCCGCCTGAAATGCCTCTCCGTGATGTTTGGTATCAATGCCAAACTCCGTGATCACCAGAGGTCGACCCGCCGCAATGTTCTGCAAATGCTGTAAATAGCCCGCCAGCTTGCCTCGTTCTTCCAGGAACACATTAAACGCCACAAAATCCGCATTGCGCGGCATCAGATACTCCGTCGATGGATAACTCGCATACGACACCGGCTTCAGCGGTGCCTCGCTTTGCACGATTGCCACCAGACCCTCCAGGAAATCCCTCACCCGATCCGGCCCCATCCATCGCACCAACGTTTTCTCAATCTCATTTCCCACAATGAAGCCCATCACCGCCGGCTCATTAGCAAACCGTCGTGCCACCTCGCGCACCCGCTCCCGCGCCTCACGCGCCACCTGCATCTCCCTCTCCGCAAAAAAGTCCACATGCTGGGTCCATGCGATCCCCACCAACACCCCCAAGCCTTCACGACGACACGCTTCCAGCAATGCCTCATTCGGCAGCTCATACACCCGCACCA
The DNA here is from genome assembly GCF_005780165.1 of Phragmitibacter flavus. Classification (NCBI taxonomy): domain Bacteria; kingdom Pseudomonadati; phylum Verrucomicrobiota; class Verrucomicrobiia; order Verrucomicrobiales; family Verrucomicrobiaceae; genus Phragmitibacter; species Phragmitibacter flavus. Next base: position 261,077 of record NZ_VAUV01000004.1, read on the forward strand.
CATCAAACCCCAGACTGCGCACATGCCGCATGTCTGCCGCGATCTGCCCGACCTCCGGCCATGGCCCATCCAGCCCCGGTGCAAAAGGTCCGTAGGTCACCCCATTCAACACCTTCTTCTGCCCATCATCATCACAGAACATCTTCCCTCTCACGCGCCAAACGGGAACCGCCGGGGGTGGAGAGGGGGAGATGCGTGAACTCATGCTGGAAGCATTTTAGACGCAAGCCCCCCCAATTGCATTCGCAAAAATGTTCACGGATTCCCACGCCACAACTCATCTGCCTCGTGCCATGCCTGTAACAGCTGCTTTTGAGGCAGCTGTCATCTAGCATTGGCGCGACCAAACAGATGGGGGCCTAAGCCAGCTTGTAGCAGTCGGCCCACTCACCTCGTGGTGGCGCGCCTGACAGCAAGGCGTTGGCGGCATCGTTACCGACAAAGCGCTTCGTTGTCGGGTCGAACGTCAAATCCACGTTCAAGTATTCGGCGATCATCCCCAGGTTCAACACCTGCGTCAACTCGCCCGCTATGCTGAAGGGAGACTCGGTGCTGCCGTTGCCCATGCAGGCTTGCACAAAGCTTTCGAAATGGTCGAGCTTCGGCTTGTGAAGCGCCATGGCCTCCTTGAACTCCACCATCTTCGTGCGCGGATAAACCAGTGAATGGCTGTCATGCGAGGCACGTTGGACCAGGTAGTCACCCTGCTTGCGATGCAGCAAGGTGCCATTTTTGCTGGGCTTGGGGACGACGATTTTACCATCCTTGTCAGCATCGCCGAATTTCTCGGCAATCTCGATTTGAAAATCCCCTGCTTTCCAGTGCAACTCCACGGCAGGGAGTTTTTCGCCGCGTTCAGCAAACTCGAAACGAATGTCGGAACTCAGCGGGAAGCTCACCTGATTGTGATCGGCAAGCGCCACCGGTGTGATGCGGGTGGGCAGACCGAGCTTGAGATGATGATGGGCGAAATCAATGATGTGCGCCCCCCAATCGCCAAACATGCCTCCGCCGTAGACATGGAATCCACGCCAGTTGAACGGATGATACATTTTGCTATACGGCTTCATCTCGCAAGGACCACACCACAAATCCCAGCTCTTCAACGATTCTGGCATCGGCTCCTCTTTCGGAAACCCGGGAATGCGTTCCGCCGCATTCATGAACCACAGCGAGGGCGACTTCCATGCTTCAATCTTCACGATGTCGTCGACAACGCCCGCCGCGAGCATCTGCTTGAACTGGTCCGCTCCTGCCGAAGTGTGCCCCTGGTTGCCCATCTGGGTGACCACCTTGAACTTCTTCTCCGCACGCATGAGGATCTCCGCCTCTTCAAAGGTGTGCGTCAGCGGTTTTTCCACATACACATGCTTGCCCAAAGCCATGGCATGAATCGCGGCGGTGAAGTGCGTGTGATCGGGCGTCACGACGCTGACGGCATCAATATCTTTGCCCATCTCATCCAGCATCACCCGGAAATCGTTGTAGCGTTTCACATCAGGAAACGCCTGCAGGTTTTTCTCAACGCCTTTGGCAGTCACAAAATCCACGTCGCAAAACGCGATGGGCGCAGCCGAACCTGCGGCAGACAAACCGGGAATGACGCTGCCAGCCCGGCCACCGACACCGATGCAGCCCAAGTTGATCCGCCGACTGGGTGGAAGCTGGGGATTGTCCGCTGCGCGTGCGCTGGTGAGATAAGCAGGCAAAAACGTGAAGCCGAATCCTGCGGACACCGATTGTTTAACGAAGCGGCGGCGGGATGGATTTTTTTGAGAGGTGTCGGATGATTTCATGATGGGAAGGCAGCGGGCAACTGATGATGGCCGTTTCATGAAACGATGCAAAAGCCCCTCCGCTTTCGCGGATATTCACCATGCCCCTTTTAAATCGTCCATTGACGTCCACGCTTCCGACTGGCACATCCATTGACAATTCCTCCCATGAAACTCGTCTCCTGGAACGTCAACGGTGTCCGCGCTTGTCTGGACAAGGGTCTGCGCGAATACCTTCATAGCACCAACGCCGATGTCGTCTGCCTCCAAGAAGTGAAAGCCGAGCAACATCAGGCCGACCTCACCTGGCTTGAAGGCTACCAAGTTCTGTGGAATCCAGCGGTCAAAAAAGGCTACAGCGGCACCGCCGTCCTCACCCGCAACAACTTCGCCGCCCACGCGCTTGGCATGGGTTTGGTCGAACACGACAACGAAGGTCGTGTCATCTCAGTGGAGTTTCCCGATTTCCATCTCGTCAACGTCTACACCCCCAACGCCCAAAACGAACTTGCACGACTGCCCTACCGTTTGAAGTGGGACGAAGCCTTTCGTCTTTATGTCAAACGGCTCGAAACCACCAAACCCGTGCTTGCCTGCGGCGATTTCAACGTGGCCCACAAGGAAATCGACATCGCCCGGCCCAAGGAAAACCGCTTCAGTCCCGGCTTCAGCGACGAGGAGCGCGCCAGTTTCACCACCCTGCTCGACAGCGGCTTCATCGACACCTTCCGGCACTTCGACCAGCGTCCACAACAATACTCCTGGTGGAGCTACCGCGCCGGTGCGCGTGGCAAAAACGTCGGCTGGCGCATCGACTACTGGCTCGCCTCCGAAGCCCTCAAACCACGCCTCAAAGCCGCCCGTATCCGTCAGGAAATTCACGGCTCCGACCACTGTCCGGTCGAGTTGGAAATCGCATAGACGACTAAATTACCACGGGTTCGACCACCGTGGTCTGCCCTTGGGGAGCGCGTAGTTTCAAGGCCAGCACCAGCGTCACCAGCATCAGTGCCGCCGCCACCCAAAACGGCGTGCGGCCGTAGTGGTCAAGTCCGCGATCCATGCCCAACAGCCAGCCGCCCATCCAGGCACCAATCGCCCGGCCAAGACTGGCAAACGATTGCAGCAGTCCCAATGCCCGACCCTGCCAGGCCGCATCCACACTTCGTGAAGCCAGTCCGTTGAGAGTCGGCTGAACCAAACTGTTGCCGGCCGCCACCAGGCAGCACACGATCACAAGTGAAGTTACACTGCCAACCAACGGCAGGAGCACAAAACCGATCAACAGGAAAAGCATCCCTGACCTTGCCAGAGGCACTTCTCCATACTTCGGGAGCAATCGACGGATCAAACCGCCCTGAATCAGCACCCCCACCACCCCGATGGTCGCCAGGATGTAGCCAATGTGAGTCTGGTCTAGGTCGAAGCGTTTTTCACCAAACAAGGCAAACGTCATCGTCATGATCGCAAACGCCGCCAGCGACAGAAAATATCCGACCGCCACCGTGAAAAAAAGCGGGGCATCACTGTGTTTGGGAAGTGCACTCAGCGGCAGTTGCGGACCATGCTGTTTGCGGCGTTCCGCCGTGTGGGTCTCCGGCAGCGACGTGGCCACCAACAGCGCATTGATCAAACACAACACCCCAACAAAAATGAAGGGTGCTTGTGCGGAGATCTGTTCGGAGAGGATGCCCCCCAACGCAGGCCCGATAATAAACCCAAGTCCAAACGCCGCCCCGATCAACCCCATCGCCTTCGACCGCTCTTCCGGGGTGGTGATGTCCGCGATGTAAGCCTGGGCAGCCGCCACATTGCCGCCAGATGCACCGTCAATGATCCGGGCCACAAAAAGCATCGCGAGCGTGTTGGCAGATCCCATCAAAAAATAGCCCGCCGCAGACCCCAGCACGCTGAACAACAACACCGGTCGACGCCCATAGCGGTCGGAAAGTTTCCCCCACAGTGGAGCCGTGAAAAACACCAGCAAAGAGAACACCCCTATAAGAAGGCCGTTCTGGGTCTCGGTGGCATTGAACTTCTCTGCATAAAGCGGCAGCACCGGTATGCAAACCCCAAAGCCAATGGTGCTCAGCAGAATGGTGAGGAAGATGACGAAGAATTGAGATTTGCGGGATGCTTGCACGAGATCGATACACTGAGCGGGGAAGCCTCATTGCGCAAGTTCTGCATCATCTTGAAACATCGCCATCGTCAACTCCAAGATGAACCTTTGCGAATCGTTTCCAATGCTTATGCATCAGATTCACTAATGCAAATACCACAAGCTCAACTACTTAAAGACGGCTTAGGATAAAAAATACGCAATTCTACTTATAGATTTTTTAAAAAAATGATGAAGGGTGGCTTCATGAGCACCGTGCAACACACGCACCCATCGATTGCCGGACTCCCCGACAGCCTCGTGGTCCAGGATATCATCCGTGCGTCAGGACTAAAACTGGTCATCCTGCCTCCCAGCGTTCAGGCGCTCAAAAAGAACGCTGGAGTGTGGGTGCATGAAAGCTCCTTGATGGAAATCCGCCGCTTCCGCGGTTCGATGTGCCTGTCCAATGGTCTTGTGCCACCTGAGGCGGTTGATGCCACGGGGTGCCATTTTCTCGCCTGCGATTCCGTCAACCATCACCTCATGATGGTGCAATCCAACGGGCGTCTCGCCGCCTGTCTGCGGGTGCGAATGCATCCTGTCGGCACCACAGCCTCAGGACTGCGCATGTTCGAGTCCATCCGCCGCTTTCCACCTTCCTCCCACGGCAGCAGTGTCATCAACGACCTGATTTTGCAGGCGCGGCAGCAGCAATTGGGCGTGGCAGAATTAGGTGGCTGGGTCATGTCCCCAGAACGCCGTGATTGCAAGGGTGCCGCACTTCTTCCCATCATTGCTTGGGCCTTGGTTCAGCAACTTGGAGGCGCGTTGATGCTGGAGCACGCCGATGCCTCCGGCGAAACTCCCGCCATACTGCGGGGTTTGGGCCAGCCGCTGTCCTACCTTGGCCAGCGCATCGCCCCCGTCCCAAATACTCACTACGGCCGCCCGATGGAAGTGCTTGGCGCCTTCTCCAACCAGCCGCCCGATCCTCTTCAGCGCATCCTGGACAGCCTGACTGAACTCATAAGCTCAGCCACTTGAGCTTTTAGCGATTCATTAATTGCCGTCGTGCGAGAGGGGTAACGGAGAGGTTCGACTACCTCAAGGCAGTTCCTTGAGCTGAATGTGACGATACTCCATCTGACCGCGATCCCCTTCAAGGCCGATGGGTCCGGTGGCGGGAAGTGCCAGCGCAGCTTCAAGAACCTCACCGTTGCATTCGCAATGCGCGACATTGTCTTTCACCGTCACCGTGATCTGATTCCATTCCTGCGGTTGGTAGTTTTTCAGCTCAGTATACGGTCCGGCAACAAGGTAATCACGGCATTGCAGCTGCGGTTTACGAACAAAGACCCCGCTGTCCGCATTGGGCGAGGCGCGGAACTCGAGCTTCAAAATGAAATCCTTCGGAAACTCGGCCACCGTGTAAATCTGAGCGATAAGACGTTCCGCCCCCTTCGGAAAGTTCACGGTGAGGATGCCGTCCTTGGCGCTGTAACGGCCATCATCGGATGAGGCAGTCTTGCCTTCAAAATTGGCGATGATCTCTCCGGCTTGAGTCGCCTTCTTGTCCGTCTTGGCGCGGAAACACCAGCCGCTGAGATCCTTGCCGTTGAACAGGGAAACAAATCCCGGTTCAGGTTTCCATTCCTCCGCGTTGGAACTGGCGGTGCTGATGATGCTGACGATGGACAGAACGGTGAGAGCAAGGAAACGATGCATGCTTGGAAGTGGCTGGATGTTTTAGACCGATTGAGATTGAGCCGGGTATAACGTGATCGAACTGGCAAACCTCACACCGATTTACGATCAGCCGATCGCGCATTTGCTCGCAACGGAGCAGTCAATGCTTTGCCCTCAGCACTCCCGTTTTAAAAAATTCCATTGACCGCGCCTCCAAAACAGTGAAGATGAATTCACATTCATAAACATGAACACCGCTTCCGCTTCTCCACCCCGACGTCTGCGCGAACGCCAGCGTAAACTTGAGAATTTGTTGGATGCCGCTGGTGAGGTTTTTGCGAAGAAGGGATTTCACAACACCTCCATGGAAGACATCGCTGCGGCTGCGGAGTATGCGACGGGAACGCTCTATCGGTATTTCCCCAGCAAAGAAGCTTTGTATGTGGGACTGCTGGAAAGCCGATATGCTGCGGTTATTGCCGAGGTCAAATCGCGCGTCGCCCAAACGGACAATCCTCTCGACGGACTGCGGGCCGTGATCTCCGCCCAAGTGGATTCCATGCGCCGCGACCTGTCCATTCTGCAAATTTTCTTCGGTGAACGGATGGAGGCGGGCAGCAAGTCGGACAGGTGGGCTCACATCGAATCGTTGCATCAAGAGTTCCACGAATGGCTGGCGGAAGGATTTGCCAGGGGACAACTGGCAGGCGTATTCTTACCCGGTGATCCCAAGCTCTACGTCATGGCCATCCAGGGCATGCTTTCAGCGCTGTTGCGTGATTGGGTCAAAAGTTCGGGACCGACGGCGGACATCGAGCAACAAAAGAATTTCCTCATTGAGTTTTCTCTTCGTGCCATCTGCGTCAATCCAACCCAAACTTCATGAACTTCATCCAACCCACGCTGCTCAGCGCGCTGGCCATCCCGACCACTTTGTTGTTGATGACCTCCTGCGGAGAAAAACCTTCCCAAGCCCCTCCGGCTCGACCTCCCCAGGCAGTCATTGTTGCCACCGTTGAACAAAAAACGGTGCCGATCTACGTGGAAAACGTCGCGCAAACCGAAGCAAACGCCACCGTTGAGATCCGCGCACGCGTTCAGGGTTTTCTCATGGACGCCCCGTTTAAGGAGGGCGGTTACGTCAAAAAAGGCGACCTGCTGTTCCAGATTGATCCGAAGCCGTATCAGGCCGCCGTTGACCAGGCTCAGGCGAATGTCACCAAAGCCGATGCCACCCTTGGCCGCGCCAATGCGGACGTGGACCGCATCAAACCGCTGGTCGAGCAACGTGCCATCTCCCAGCAGGAACTGGACAACGCCATCGCCACGGCCAAGGTTGCCGAGGCGGATCTCCTCGCTGCCAGGGCCGGACTGACGACCGCCCAACTTGAACTGGGCTACACCACCATGCGCGCGCCGTTTGATGGATTGATCGGAGCCCGACAAGTTGATGTGGGAAATTTCGTTGGCAACACGGCGGACACCACCCTGCTCGCCACCATTTCCACCACCGATCCCATGCGCGCCACCTTCCACGTGGCCGAAGCGAACTATCTGCGCTACCAACGCCGGTTCATGGGTGATGAAGCGGCGGCGGAGGAACACAGTGCGGCCATGGCTTTCGATCTGATCCTCAGCGACGGCAGCACCTACGCCCACAAGGGCAAATTTGACTTTGCCGAACGCGCCCTGGATGCGCGAGCCGGGACCTTGAAACTGGTGGTTACCTTCCCCAATCCGGAACTGCTGCTGCGACCCGGACAATTTGCAAGAGTTCGCGCCATGCCCGAAGAACGGCCCGACGCAATCCTCGTTCCGCAGCGCGCCGTGATCACCACCCAAAGTGCGCAGTCCGTCATGGTCGTTGGCGAAGGCAACAAGGTGGAGGTCCGCCCCATCAAAACTTCCACCCGGTTTCAAGATCAGTGGATCGTCACCACCGGCCTCAAGGCAGGCGAGAAAGTGATCATTGAAGGTCTGCAAAAAGCCGCCCCCGGCATCGTGGTGAACCCCATGGACCCTCCGCCCGATGAAGCCCCGGCAGCCGAACCGGCCAAGCCATCCGCCACCCCAGCAGCGGAAGAAGCGCCATCCGCCAAGTAACCCACCCAGCCGGAGACCTTCCCTTCCCATGGCCCAATTTTTTATCCAACGCCGCGTTTTTGCGATGGTGCTTTCCATCCTGATCGTGCTGGTCGGATGGCTCGGACTCAACTCCCTGCCCATCGCCCGCTACCCCAACATGACCCCGCCAACCATCCAGGTCACGGCGGTCTACCCGGGTGCCAGCTCCCAAGTGGTCGAGGAAACCGTCACGACTCCGCTCGAACTCGAAATCAGCGGGGCTGAAGACATGCTCTACATGTCCAGCGGCAGCACCAGTGATGGCCAAAGCTCCATCAAAGTCACTTTCAAGGTCGGCAAAAACATTGATGACGCCGCGGTCGATGTGCAGAACCGCGTCGCCCGTGCCCAGGCGAAACTGCCGACCGATGTGGTCCGCAATGGCATCACCGTGACCAAACAATCGCCGGACATGCTGCTGGTGTTTGCCCTGAGTTCACCGGACGGGACCTATGACGATTTGTTCCTCAACAACTACGCGTTCCTCAACCTGCAATCTGAACTCGCCCGCGTTCCCGGTGTCGGCGCAGTGAACATCTTCACCCAAAAAGATTATTCCATGCGGGTCTGGTTGCAGCCGGACAAACTCGCCAAGCTCGGCCTTACTGCCAGCGACGTCTCCAATGCCCTCGCCGAACAAAACGTGCAGGCAGCCGCCGGTCAGATCGGGGCACCACCGGCCGAAAGCGGCGTGGAGTTTCAATTTTCCGTCAACGTCAAAGGCCGCCTCGTTCAGCCCGAGGAATTTGGAGAAATCGTCATCACCACCCTTGCCGATGGCACCGTGGTCAGATTACGTGACGTCGCCCGCACCGAGCTCGGTGGCAAGGACTACGCCAGCTTCGGTCGTATCAATGGGTCGCCCGCCGCACTGATCGGCATATTCCAGCTGCCCACCGCGAATGCGCTTTCCACCGCCCAGGCGGCCCAGGAAAAGATGGATGAACTCTCCAAGGCCTTTCCTGTCGGCATGGAGGCCAAGGTGAGCTTCGACACCACCCGCGTCGTCACCGCCTCCATGGAACAGGTCATGCACACCCTGGTCGAGGCATTTATTCTTGTGCTTGTCGTGGTCTTTGTGTTCCTCGGCAACTGGCGCGCCACCTTCATCCCCATGCTGGCGGTGCCCGTGTCTTTGATCGGCACGTTCGCGGTGTTTGGTCCGCTCGGATTCACCATCAACACGCTGACCCTCTTTGCTCTTGTGCTGGCGATTGGCATTGTGGTGGATGACGCCATCGTTGTTGTCGAAGCCGTGGAGCATCATATTGAAAACGGGCTCAGTCCGCTCGATGCCACCAAGCAGGCCATGCATGAAGTCTCTGGACCCGTCATCGCCATCGCGCTGGTGTTGTGCTCGGTCTTCATCCCCGTCTCGTTCATGGGAGGGATCACCGGCCAGCTCTACCAGCAGTTTGCCATCACGCTGTCCGTGTCCGTCATCATCTCCGCCATCGTCGCGCTTTCGCTCACCCCCGCGTTGTGCGTTATGCTGCTGCGCCCGCGCAAGCCCTCCAAAGGACCCGTGGCCCGTGCGCTTGGTGCCTTCAACCGCTTTTTCAACCGCATCACCAACGGTTATGTCAACGCCTGCAAATGGTTGATCCGCTACGCCGTCATCGCGCTCGTGTTGCTCCTTGGCATCTACACCGGCATCATCGGATTGCTCAACCGGCTCCCCACCTCCTTCCTGCCGGACGAAGATCTCGGATACCTGTTTGTCATCACCACCCTGCCCGATGGAGCCTCACAGGAACGGACCGACAAGGTGTTGCGCAAAGTCGAAGGGCTGCTTCAGGAAACCCCGGGTGTCAGTGACGTGATCACCATTGGCGGACTCAACCTCCTCAGTGGCGCGCGCAGTTCCAGCGCCGGTGTTTGCATCGTCTCCCTCAAGGACTGGAAGGAACGCACCGATCCCGATTCCCAGGTGGCGAACATTGTGCCAGCCATCTTTGCCAAGGTCAGCCAGATCCCCGAGGCGATGATCATCCCCACTGCCCCGCCGCCGATTCAAGGGCTCGGCAATGCCGGTGGCGTGCAGTTTGAATTGCAGGACCGCAGCGGCGGAACGCCCGAAGAGTTGCAGGCCGTCACCAATCAGTTCATCGGTGCCGCCAACCAGCATCCCGATCTGGCCCGTGTCTTCACCTTTTTCAGCACCAAGGTTCCCCAAACCTTCGTGGATCTGGATCGCGACAAAATCAAAACGCTCGGCATCCCGCTCGACAGCGTCTTCGGTGCCCTGCAGACTTATCTTGGCGGACTCTATGTCAACGACCTCACCCTGTTTGGTCGCAGCTTCCAGGTCAAAGTTCAGGCGGAGCCCGAGTATCGCATGCAGCCCGAAGACATTTATAACATCTACACCCGCAGTGCCGATGGCACCATGGTTCCGTTCAGCACCTTTGCGAAGGTCGAAACCACCACCGGGGCCGACCTGCTCCCGCACTACAACACTTATCGCACGGCAGAGATCTCCGCCACCGGCGCGCCCGGCATCAGCTCCGGTCAGGTCATTGCAGCGATGGAAGACCTCGCCAAAGATCACGTGCCCGCTGGTTATGCCTATGAATGGACCGGCACCGCGCTTCAGGAAAAGGAAGCCGGAGGCCAGCAATCGGTGATTCTCGGCCTTGCCCTGCTGTTCGTTTTCCTGGTGCTCGCCGCCCAGTATGAGAGCTGGACCGTCCCGTTCGCCGTGTTGTTTGGACTTCCCATCGGCGTCTTCGGAGCGTTCTTTGGTGCCTGGATGCGCGGCCTCACCAACGATGTCTACGTGCAGATTGGACTCGTCATGTTGATCGGTCTGGCCGCCAAAAACGCCATCCTCATCGTCGAATTCGCCAAGACCCGTCGCGAGAGCGGCATGGGCATCCAGGAGGCTGCATTGGAAGGTGCTCGACTTCGACTGAGGCCCATCATCATGACTTCGCTCGCCTTCATCCTCGGGGTGCTGCCGCTGGTCATCTCCACCGGTGCGGGTTCCGCCAGTCGGCAGAGCTTGGGAACCGCCGTGTTTTTCGGCATGAGCGCGGCCACCCTCATCGGCGTGTTTTTTATCCCCTGGTTGTATGCGGTCGTTCAAGGCATCTCCGAAAAAATCACCGGTCCCCCCGAATTCAAGAAACCACCGGCGGTCGGTGAAAACGCCTCGCCAGCCGCGCATTCTTGATCCATCAATTCCCCCAATATCGGCTTCACTTCGACGTTGCACCTGCTTCGATTGTTTCAACACCCACTCGCCCCATCAAATGAAATGAAATGTCCCGCCTGCGCTGCAGACGAACTGCAAGAACTCAGCCCCACCTGCCCCAGCTGTGGTTTTCATCTCGCATCGTTGGATCGAATGATGGGCATCCCGCCCAAGTTGCGGTCCGGCATCACGGATCTGGTGGGCTTCCTCAGCAAACGACAGGTCGCCAAACTCACCAGCCATCTTCACGAACTCACTTTGCAGTTCCCCCAATGCCGGTTTGCCGCCGTGCTGGTGGAAGCTCCGGCCAAGGTGCCCTTTCCGGTTTATGTGTTCTGGTTGTTCAATAAAGGAGGCATTGCTGCACCGATGGAAAAAGGGGGCGATTGCCGCGTCGTGCTGCTGGTGATCGACACCAACACCGCCAGCTGCGCCTGCATGGTCGGTTACGGACTGGAGCCCTTCTTCACCGGCGAACGTCTGCAGCGCATCACCGACTCAGCACTGCCCTACCTGCTATGCCGCGAATTCTCCGACGCTTTTCATGCCTCTCTTGATGTCGTTCAGCAACAGCTGCATGAAATGTCACAGGACATTCCACGCCTGTATGGAATCCGCGAACAGGGCCAGGGTCAGATCCAGGATCAAGCCGGTGAGTCTTTCGCCTACTGATCAATAGTCGCGCGCCAGCAGGTAATCCACCAGGTCACGCAGACGCTTCCCATACGGCCCAAAAACCTCCAGTGCCGCATGTGCCTGTGCCGTCAGCCGCTGCGCTTCCGCACGCGAAGCCTCAATGCCCATCAACGCCGGGTAAGTGCTTTTCTGCGACGCCACATCCTTTCCGGCACTCTTGCCCAGCTTTTCGCTCGGTTGGGTGACATCAAGAATGTCATCAATGATCTGAAACGCCAGACCCGTCGCCGCGCCGAACTCACGCAAACCCTGCAACTGCTCCTTCGTCGCATCCGCCGCCATGCCGCCCAAAACCACCGAAGCCGTCAGCAACGCCGCCGTTTTGCTTTCGTGGATGTAACGCAAGTCTTCCAACGCCAGCTCTTTCCCTTCGCCCTCCACATCAGCCACCTGTCCACCCACCAGATGCAAACTCCCCGAAGCGCGCGCCAGTTCCGTCACCATGTCACCATGGGAATGATGCACCCCCTGCTGGGTCTTCGCCAACAATTCAAATGACAGCGCCTGAAGCGCATCTCCCGCCAGCAGCGCCACCGCTTCCCCATAAACCTTGTGACAGGTCGGCCGACCACGACGCAAATCATCGTCATCCATGCACGGCAGATCATCATGAATCAGCGTGTAAGTATGCAAACATTCCACCGCGCAGGCCGCGAATGAAGCCGCCTCTTTCGTGCCCCCACAAGCCTCTGCCGCCGCCATGCACAACACCGGACGCAAACGTTTTCCGCCGGCCAGCACGCTGTGCCGCATGGCCTGATGCAGCGAGGCCGGACGGGTCTCCGCTGCAGGCAGCCACTGGTCCAGCAGCACATCAATGAATTGCGCACGTTCCGAAAGATAAGTTTTGAAATCAGCCATGAAAAATGAGGGCAAGGAAGGAGGGAAGCAACCGCTTCGAATTTAGTTCCTTGCACCTTGAACCCCAGACTTGGCAAGCGCAATGTTCGCACGATCCATGACGCCCGATCCCCTCAGCCAACGCCGCATCGCCACCGCTCTCGCCGGACAACCCATTGGGCATGACGTGCAGGTCTTTGATGAGCTCGCTTCCACCAGCGACCATGTCAAGGACCTCGGCCTTGCCGGTTTTCCCCACGGTCTCGTCGTTTTTGCCGAGCAACAAACACAAGGCCGCGGTCGACGTGACAACCGCTGGCAATCCGAACCCTACGAGGACCTGATGCTTTCGATTCTCCTGCGACCTACCATCCCCCTCGAATTCTGGCCCCGTCTCACCGGAATCGCCGCCCTCGCGCTGTGCCGGACCATCGAATCCACCACCCCTCTGAAGCCCCTCATCAAATGGCCCAACGACGTCTTTGTCGACGGCAAAAAAGTGGCGGGCATTCTCGCCGAGACTTTCACCTCCAATCAAGGCCCCTTCATGGTTCTGGGCATCGGACTGAACATCAACCGCTCCTCATTTCCCGAAGAACTGACTCCCATCGCCACCTCTCTCCGACTCAGCCTCGGTCCATCGCAACCGCAACCCCGCGAACGCATCGCCATCACCCTCTTGAAGCAACTCAATCAGCTCACCCCCTTCTGGCAGGACTCCCACGAGGTGATCATCCAGGGCATTCGCGAGCGGAGCCTGCTCATCGGTCGTGCCATCCGCGCCAAACTCGATGACCACGAGATCTCCGGTCAAGCCATCGCCCTCAACGACGAAGGCCACCTCATCGTCGCCCCCGCCAGCGGCCCGACTTTCACCCTCACCAGCGCCGAACAAGTGCGTTGGAGCTAGAGCTGGCCGCAAGAGCCGCAACGCATCACATCGTTGCCCCCTCGAACCAAGCGCCCGCTCAGCAACCCCAGCACTACCACCCATTCCCCGCCCAGCATCCAATTCAACAAAAGCATCACCTTCCAACCCTTCCCAAGACGTCCCTGCTCTACATATTGGATCAAACCTCCGACCTCCGACCTCCGACCTCCGACCTCCGACCTCCGACCTCCGACCTCCGACCTCCGACCTCCGACCTCCGACCTCCGACCTCCGACTTCCGCCTTCCTGCTAAGAACAAAGAACCAAAACCCAAGAACTCTTCCCTGCAAAACAAAGCAAACCGTCACAGAAATATTCCTTGACCCCAGGCCGTTTTCTAGATTCAATTCAGGGTTAATCCTAATTGCCCCCTTCTCCAATATGCAATCGCGAGCTTCCAACCACCAAGCCCTGGGCACATCGGGTGTCAGAAAATCCATATTTGGAGCTCCAAGCTGCGGGAAATTTCGAAAAAACCTCGTTCTCGCGGCCACCTTTGCGGGACTGGGGATGGCTGCCTTCTCTCAGACGCAAGAAGTGGCCACTGATCCGGTAGGATTTGTCAAGCTCACTGTCCCTGGTCAATCAGATGCAGTGCTAGCCGTTCCTTTTTACCGAGCTTCGGTTCACAAAGGAATGATTCAGTCGATCAATGGCTCTGAAATAGTTTTGTCTGGATCAACCGGTTGGGCAGTCAATCAACTTGTATTCTCAGCTGGAGTCCAAAACAATTCGTATGCTGTTCTGATTTCAAGCGGTGTTAAGGAGGGAATGATTGCGAAAATCACAGCGAATAGCACAAACTCAATTACGGTGCAGCCGAAAGTCGGAGATGATTTATCTCAGATTCTCACAATTGCTGCGAATGGCCCTCAATCGGGCGATCTGGTCGATATCGTTCCTTTCTGGACCCCTACTTCTCTGATCACAGGGGTCCCAAATGTAGGAACTCAAATCTTAATTAAACCCACTGACAGTCCGGGCATTAACTTGTCGTCTCAAACGACTTTGGTATACAACGGAACTTCCTGGATCCAAAGTGCCTCAAATGCCAATCATTATCCTCTTGAGTTCGGCCAGTCATTCGTCCTCAGGAATAATGCAACGTCGCCGCTAGTTTTGGCGATGTCGGGAGGTGTTCCAATGAATAAATTTAGAACTCTCATCCGCACTTTTACGGCAGCCAACCGACAGGATGTTTGGTTCGGATACAGTAGTCCAATTCCGGAGGCAGTCGGAAACTTGGGTCTTGGGTTTTCTCCCGGTGACCAACTCGTTGTGTATGACAATGCGACCGTTGGAAAAAACAAGTCTGCGTCACAAACATTGGTATACAATGGAACCGCGTGGCTTCTGGGAGGCTCCAACGTCAATACCACATTTTTCCTGCAACCAGGTAACGGTTATGTGTTCCGTAAAAACAATGCTGCCCTTACCAACCAAATTATAACATGGGAGAGTCTTCCTTCCTATCTTGATTAAATTTCCCTCTGCCTCAAATATGAAATTTTTCGTTTTCTTTGCAGTTTTAGTGTGCGCCCAGGGTTTATTTAACGTTCCAAAGTTAAACGCGGCGGCTACATTGCAGATGAGCCTGCCCTTTGTAAATGGTGTCGCTTCAAATTTTGCGAATAGTGCAGGTGTGGCCACAAACGGAATGCTTTATGGGGTATTGGTTAGCACCAATGGTTCTACATTTCAACCTGGCGCCTATGATGAAATGTCTCCAGCTACACTGTTGAACGGGGGCTTTATGACTATCGGTGGGATCGTCACCGATATTTATTTTCATCCTGGTGGAAATCCCGCTCAGCCTGGGTCAGGGCTTACGTATGATGGCACAGGACTCCTCGAAGGGGATCTTGTAACAACTGGGTCGCTCGGGACTATAGAAAACGTTTCTCTTGTTCCGATTAACCCTGATCAGCCTACGAGCCCTATCAGTGCTCTAGACAAATTCGCTTTGATTTGGTTCTCAACAAATACGGCCTCTGCCGGTGACTACTATGGGCTTTTCAGTCACGCCAGTTTCGTGATGCCTGCACTCGGGGATGTGGATTTTAGCAGTGCGTTTCTCGGCACTGACGTAATTCGTTCAGCCAATCAGCAGTTCCAAGCGATTCCTGAACCGAGTAGGATGCTTTTGATTGGCATGGGAATCGGGGGTTTTTTACTGCGTCGTCGCAGACACAATGAATAAACACTTGATCGTCTGCCTACGGTCGCGGTGGTCATTTCGCTAGAGGTCTGGGTTCTTGTCTCGCTGGGTTAGTCTACACGCGTTGAAGCATAGTGAAATGACTCGCCGTCACCCACTCAGGCCAGTTTTGATTTGAGGTAGGATACCCGACTGAGGACACCCTCAACCTTTCATTCACTCAGCCGAGAAAAGTTTGGAGGCGAACATGTTGTGCGCGGTTTGAGTCTTTTTTGCAATGTCGCTGTGGCGTTTTGCTGAACTGCTTTCAAAGCCTGGTTTCAACCCAACTGCTCCAACGCCTCCTGCACCACTTCGGCGGTGCGGTCCAGGTCGTCTTGAGTGTGGGCGAGACTGATGAAACCGGTTTCGAATTGGGAGGGGGCGAAGTAGACGCCGTGGTTGAGGCAGTAATGGAAGAAGCTGCGGAAGGCGTTTAGGTCGCTGGTCTTGGCGTCGGTGAGATTTTTGACGGGGGTTTCGGTGAAGAACAGGCAAAACATGCTGCCGGCGCGATACCACTGATAGTTTCGACCGGTTTTTTTAAGGGTCTCCAATACGGCGGTTTCCATGGTTTGACCGAGTTCTTCGAGACGCTGCCAGCCCTGATTTTTCTCCATTTCGCGAAGCTGGGCGAGTCCGGCGGCCATGGCGAGAGGGTTGCCCGAGAGGGTGCCGGCTTGGTAGACGGGGCCGTCGGGAGCAAGCATGTCCATGATGTCGGCACGTCCGCCGAAAGCTCCGACGGGAAGGCCGCCGCCGATGACTTTGCCGAGGGCAGTGAGGTCGGGGGTGATGTTTTCTTTTTCCTGAACCCCCCCTTTGCCGATGCGAAAGCCGGTCATGACTTCATCAAAAATGAGCAGGGCACCGTGTTTCTGGGTGATGTCGCGCAGCTTTTGCAGATAACCAGGCTGGGGAAGGATGAGTCCAGCATTGGCGGGATAACTTTCGACAATGATGGCGGCAATCTCATCACCCAGAGTGGCGAAGCAGTTTTCGAGGGCTTCGACGTCGTTGTAGGGAAGAACGGTGGTGAGGGCGGCGTAGCTGGCGGGGATGCCGGCGCTGTCGGGCTGGCCATGGGTGAGGGCTCCACTGCCGGCGGCGACCAGGAGGGCGTCGACATGACCATGGTAACAGCCGTCGAACTTGACGATGCGGTCGCGTTTGGTGAAACCACGGGCGAGCCGCACGCAGCTCATGGTGGCTTCGGTGCCGCTGTTGCACATGCGCACCTTTTCAATGCTGGGCACCCATTCGACGATGAGTTTGGCCATGTCGACTTCGAGCGGATTGGGAATTCCGAAGCTGACGCCGTTTTTGGCGGCATTCTGCACCGCGTTGACGACGGCCTGGGGGGCATGTCCGAGGATGGCGGGTCCCCAGGTGCCGACGTAGTCGATGTAGTCCTTGCCGTCGACATCCCAAACGCGGCAGCCTTTGGCGCGCTGGGCAAAAAAGGGTTCGCCGCCCACGTTGCGGAACGCTCGCACGGGGGAATTGACGCCGCCGGGGATGTATTGTTTGGCGGTGGCGAAGAGTTTGGAAGACAACGAGGACTCGGACATGGCGGGGTCAACATGGGCAGTTTTGAGGCTGGCGTCGATTGATTTTCGGGGGTTGGGACGAAAGAAAAGCGCACCGTGGCTTGTTATCCTCTTCCCGCCGGTTCGCGCTTGTAGTAGCCTTTTCGGGCGGATCGTTTCCTTAATCAGCTTATGAAGAAGTCACTCCTAGCCCTAAGCCTTTTTGCTGCCTTTCAGGCGCAGGCAGCCACAGCCACAGCCACCAGCAAGTTTGTTGAAGCCGAATCCTTTGGCGAACATGGAGGATGGGTGCTGGACACACAATTCATTGAGATCATGGGTTCGCCGTATTTGATGGCTCATGGTTTGGGCAAGCCGGTGGAGGATGCGAGTGCGACGGTGAAATCGCCGGGTGCCGGAGAATTTAAAGTCTGGGTGCGCACGAAAAACTGGGTGGGCCCTTGGGATGCACCGGGGGCGCCTGGACGTTTTCAGGTTTCGGTGAACGGAGAAAAGCTGGCGAAGGAGTTTGGGGCCGAGGGCAAGGACTGGCTTTGGGAAGATGGCGGCACGGTGACGCTGAAGGACGGCGATTTGAAGCTGGCGTTGCATGACCTGACCGGGTTCAACGGTCGGGTGGATGCGATTTATCTGACCAGTGATTTGAATGCAGCCCCTCCAGTGGAGAAAGCGGCGCTGGCAAAGTTTCGTCATGAACAACTCGGGCTACCTGCGGAGCCGCCGGTGACGAAGGAGTATGATTTGGTGGTGGTCGGCGGTGGTTATGGGGGTTTGGGTGCGGCGATCAGTGCGGCGCGTCAGGGATTGAAGGTGGCGTTGATCCAGAATCGCGGCGTGCTCGGCGGTAACGGTTCGAGTGAAGTGCAAGTGTGGGCGATGGGCGGCACACGTCGTGGGTTGTATCCGCATCTGGGCGAAATCGTGGAAGAGTTTGCCGATCGCGCCAGCAACAGCCCTGGTCGTATTGAGGAATACGGCGATGAATTGAAGGAGAAGGTCGTTCGTGCGGAAAAGAACATTGATTTGTTTTTGTTCCACCACGTCTGGAAGGTCGAGATGAAGGAGGAGAAGGGCGCCAAAAAGATTGCGGCAGTGATTGCGCTGGATGTGAAGAACAGCACGGAGAAAAAGATTCCGGGCAAATTTTTCTCTGACTGCACCGGTCACGGCACCCTTGGCGCGATGGCGGAGGCGAGCTACACGATGGCGCTGAAAGGCCACCTGGGCATGAGCAACATGTGGGTGATTCACAAGAAAGAGGCTTCTCAAGAGTGGCCAGAAACGCCTTGGGCGTTGCAGTTGACCCCGGAAGATTTTCCTGAACCCCACGCGATGAAGCCGCAGAAGGCTTCCGGCAATCAACGAAACATGGAAGGCTACCAGACCGTGGACCTGAGCAAGCTTGACCATGAAAATTTCCTCAAGGGCGAATGGTTCTGGGAGTCGGGTTTTGACAAACATCCCATCGAAGAACTCGAGCTGGTGCGCGATTGGAACCTTCGTGCGGTCTTTGGGGCCTTCAGCACGATGCGCAAAACGAACCCGGAGAAATACAAAAACTACTCCTTCGACTGGCTGGCCTACATCGGCGGCACCCGTGAGTCACGTTTGATCCAGGGGGATCTGGTGCTGACGGAGAAAGACGTGATTGCAGGCAAACAATTCCCTGATGGCTGCGTGCCAACCACCTGGGACCTTGACCTGCATTATCCTCGCGAACAGTTCATGAAGACGTATCCGGAAAATCCATTCATCTCACGCGCGGTGTTTGGTGAGGGCATCGACCGTCGCGTCGGTTATCCCGTGCCGTATCGCTGTTTCTATTCGAAGGACATCGAAAACATGTTCATGGCGGGTCGGCAGATTTCCGTGGATCGCGGCGCTCTGGGTTCAACCCGCGTGATGCGCACGATCGGCATGATGGGCGAGGTGGTCGGCAAGGCTGCTTATCTCAGTGTTCGTCATGAAACGACGCCACGGGGTGTTTATGAGCAGTATCTGGACAATTTGAAGGAGCTGATGAGCCAGCCTGGTGCCATGCGTCGCGACGGCATTGAGTCGCCTCTGTATCTGCCAGAGGGCGCGGTGAAACTGCCTCCGGTGGTGATGGATTTCATTCCTTTGGACAAGCTGGAAGGTCTGGTGATTGATGATTCCGAAGCCGAACTGACTGGCACCTGGACGCACGGCGAAGGTTTGAAGCCTTATGTTCACAAAGGGTATCACTACGGCAGGGAAAAGGGCGCGCGGGCCAAATACATCTTCAGCGTGAAGGAGAGCGGCAAATATGAAGTGCGCGTGAACTGGCAGCCTCATGAGAACCGCGGCACGTCGGTGCCGGTGAGTGTGCAAAGCGCAGAAGGAGCCAAAACCGCAACCTTGAATCAGAAGGAAAAAGCGGGGTTGGACAAAGGTTTCCATTCGCTCGGCACCTTCACTTTCAATGCCGGCGAAGAAGCTTCGGTGATCATCGGAACCGAAAACTCCGGTGGCAATGTGCATCTGGATGCCGTGCAGATTCTGCCGGCGAAGTAGGCGTTGACTCTGACTTCCCCAAATTTGATCATCCATCTCTCTGGAAGGAGGGATGGATTTTTAATTGGCTGCCTCAATGGGGCTGGAGGTTGCAAGTGATCAAGCGGTTGAGGCACTCATCAAGGCTTCCAGACGTTTGGGGCTAACGGGCTGGGCGGTGCCGAGTTCTTGGGCGAAGACTTGCACGCGGTATTCTTCGAGCATCCAGCGGAAGGTTTCACGATTGGCCTCGGAGACGTGGTTTTGCCAATCGTGAAAGTCGCTGATGAGCCACGCTTTGTCTTCGTCTTTAGCGGGGTTGATGGAGGCGCGTTCGGCGCGAATTTGCACCGCGCGAAGGTAACGAACGATGTGGGCGAGTTGACGATGGGGGGTGGTGCGCAAGAGATCGGCGGGAACGAGGCGTTCAAGATCGGCTTCGAATTCAGGGTAACGATGGGCGCTTTGTTTGATCTTGGATTTCAGTGCGTGGATTTCTTTAAAGAGCTCGCGCGTGCGATGGGTAATGACGGGGAGATCTTTGCGGGCTTTTTCGCAGAGGGCGAGGAACCGCTTTTCAGTGAGGGGATGAAGGGGGGTGAGTTGCAGGACGTGGTCGAGAATGTGATCGAACGCCATTTGTGGAAGGTCGTTGGAGACAGCGACGACACTTGAGGTTTTTGATGGGGCCTGCCAGTTGGAAAGAGCGTCTTGGAGGCTGGCGGGTTTTTTGGCAATTGGGGAACTGCCGATGGAAAGGTTTTTGAGCTCTTTGGCGAGCCAGGCGAGATCGCGTCCGATTTGGGTTTCGCCAAGTTTGCGGATGGCGGGTGGCGTGGCGGCGGTGGCGAGGGCGAGCGTGCGGAAAAGCCGGAGGTGAACTTCGCCATTGATCAAGGCGAGACCGGGATAGCCGGTGAGCGTGACATCGCCGACTTGTTCGACGATGACTTTTTCAGGAAGGTCGCCGAAGGACCAGGTGGTGAGGGCAGGTCGCTCGAATTGGCGGACGGCTTTTTCCCAGGCACCGGTGGGAATGGCGGTGGTTTTGACCTTGGCGCGGATGGCGCTGAGGTCGCGGTCGGTGATGAGGGTTTTGTTTTGTTTGTCGAGGACTTCGATGCGCGGCTGAAGATGCGCAGGCAGACTGTTGGGAGGCCAGTCGCTGGCGCTGACGGTGACAGGATAATGTCGGGTGAGATGTTGGGCAAGCGAGCTGAAGAAGTCGCCGCTACCGGGCTCAAAGCTGCGGGCGATTTCAGCCACTTTCGGATCGATGGGCATCAAGGCTCGGCGGGCGACTTTGGGCAGGGCACGGAGCAGGACGGAGATGAGTTCCTCACGCAAACCCGGAACCATCCACTGTAGCTGGGCATCGCTGAGTTGATGGGCTTGATGAAGCGGGACCTGGATGGTGACGCCGTCGTCTTCCTGGCCGGGTTTGTAGGCGTAGGTGAGGGGAAGGACGGTGTTGGTGTTGCTGAGGCCGACCTGATCCGGGAACAGGGCGAGATCGCAGTCGATGTCGTGTCCGTGAGTGAGGTCGTATTCGGTGGCGTGGAGGAAATGGGGGTTGGTGCGCGACTGGGCGGTGATGACGCGGTTGAGGTCGTGAATGGACGAAACCGGGGTGGTCTTGAAGTGCTTTTCGTAGTAGTCGAACAGGGCGTCTTCGAGGGCGTAGACGCGGTTGTTGCGAATGCGCGTGAGACTGGTTTCGATTTTCTCGCGCAGCTTCTGATTATGGGAGTGAAAGGCGTGGGGAATGGGCGTTTCATTCTGGATCAGCGCGTGGCGGATGAAAAGCTGGGTGGCGCCTTGGGGGTCGACTTTGCCGAAGTCGATTTGTTGCCGGGAGATTTCCAGTCCGTGGAGAAGATTGCGTTGCCAGACGAGGACTCGACCGGTTTTTTCCTGGAAATGAGGCTCGCTGTATTTGTGCTGGAGGAGATGGGCGGCGAGTTCGTTGATCCAGGTGTTTTCGATCTTGGCAACGGAGCGGGCGAAGAGCTGGGAGGTCTGGACAATTTCGCCGGCAACGATCCAGGCGGGTTGTTTGAGTTTCTCGGCGAGGGCGGCGTCCTTGGGGTTTTTCTCGCGGCGTTGGTAGAGATTGGAGCCAGGGAAGAGGGTGACCTGACGGTTGCCGGCGGCTTTGTAGGTGTTGCGGTCCTCGCGCATCGCGATGTGCCCGAGATGGCCGGTGAGGATACAACGATGGATGGCGGTGTCAGTGGCCTGGGCGCGGTCGGGAGGGGGCGTTTTGTGATCAAGAGCGTCGCCGAGCTGCCGCCAGACGTCGCGCCACTCGCGCATGCGGGTGAGGGAGAGGTAGTTCTTTTTGCAGAACTTGCGCAATTGATTGAGGGTGCCGGAGGGACCTTGGGCATCGGGCGCAGCCTGCCAGAGACGCAGCAGGGAAAGGAAATCGGAGTCGGGGCACCAGAACTGTTTGTGGGCGGCGGCGGCTTGTTCTTTGGCTTCCTCGGGTCGCTCGCGGGGATCGGGAATGCTGAGTCCGGCGGCGATGACGAGAAGCTCGGGCAGGGCGTCTTCTTTGCGGGCTTGAAGCAGCATGCGACCGAGAGTCGGGTCGACGGGCAGACGCGCGAGTTCGCGTCCGAGTGGACTCATTTCATGGGTGTCGTCGAGGGCACCGAGTTCGTGGAGCAGTTCGTAGCCGCTGGTGATGGAGGCCTGGACGGGCGGGTTGATGAACGGGAAGGTTTCGATGTCGCCCAGTTTGAAGGCTTTCATGCGCAGAATAACCTCGGCGAGGTTGGCGCGCTGGATTTCGGGCTGGGTAAATTTGGGGCGCTTGTCGAAGTCCTCCTGGTCGTAAAGGCGGATGCAGACGCCGTCCTGCACACGACCGGCGCGACCGGCACGTTGGTTGGCGGAGCTTTGCGAGACGGGTTCGACGGGGAGTCGTTTGGTGCGGGTGCGCGGATTGTATCGACTCATCCGGGCTAGGCCGGTGTCGACGACATAACGAATGCGGGGGATGGTGATGGATGTTTCGGCGACGTTGGTGGCGATGACGACGCGGCGTTTGGCACCGGGGCTGAAGATGCGTTGTTGTTCGGCGGAGGCCATGCGACCGAACAGGGCGAGAACTTCGAAGCCGGAGCCGAGTCGACCATCGAGCAGGTCGCGCGTTTCGCGGATGTCGCGCTCGGTGGGCATGAATACGAGCACGTCGCCATCGTGGGTTTCGATGAGGGCGTCTTCAACCGCGCTGGCGGCGACTTCGATGTGATTTTGATCGTCGAAGCTGGCGGTGGGCTGGTAGCGGATGTCGACTGGGTAGAGTCGGCCGGAAACTTCGATGATGGGGGCGTTGTCGAAGTGTTTGGAGAAGGCTTCGGTGTCGATGGTTGCCGAGGTGACCAGCAGCTTGAGGTCGGGACGTTTTTTGAGGAGGCCTTGCAGGTAGCCGAGGAGGAAGTCGATGTTGAGCGAGCGTTCGTGCGCTTCATCGAGAATGAGCATGCTATAGGCGCGCAGCATCGGATCGCCCTGAATCTCGGCGAGCAGGATGCCGTCGGTCATGAACTTGATGCGGGTGTCGCGACCGGTGTCGTCGTTGAAGCGCATTTTGCAGCCGACTTCGCGGCCCCAAGTGACTTGCAGTTCTTCGGCGACACGTTTGGAGACGCTCATGGCCGCAACTCGACGGGGCTGGGTGCAGCCGATTTTGCCGCGGATGTCGGGTCCGGCGGCTTCGAGGCACATTTTGGGCAACTGGGTGGTTTTGCCGGAACCGGTTTCTCCGGCGAGGATGACGACCTGATTCTGCCGGATGGCCGCGACGATTTCCTCGCGTCGTGCGCTGATGGGAAGATCGGGGGGATATTGAATGACAGCGGCCATGTGAGAACGAGGGCGGACACGATACACGCAGATGCTTGATGAGGAAAGTAGAAGGCCCGTCCCGGGCCTTGTGATCGACTGAAAGGCTCGAGACGGGCCTTCGGGCCTCCTACTTTAACGTTGCGAGGTGACGCGGGTGCGGGTAAGCAGCGGGCGTGTATACCGAAGTTGGATTCATTTTTGATTGGGACGGGGTGGTGATCGATTCTCACGCGCAGCATGAGGAAAGCTGGAGGTTGTTGTTTGAAGAATTGGGCAGAGCGATGCCGGGGGAGTTTTTCAAGCTGACGTTCGGGATGCGCAATCAGCAGATCATCCCGGCGTGGTTTGATTTTGTGGATGCGGAGGACAAGGCAGAAATTCAGCGGCTGGGGGATCGCAAGGAGGAACTTTATCGCGAGATCATCAAGCGCGATGGGATTGAGCCGTTGGTGGGGGTGGTGAATTTGTTGAAGGAATTGCAGGCACTGGGCATCCCGGCGGCGGTGGGTTCGTCGACGCCGAGGAAAAATCTGGACACGATCATGAGTGTGATCGGCGTGGACGGGTATTTTCAGCAAATCGTCAGCGCAGAAGACGTCAATTTTGGCAAACCGGCACCGGATGTGTTTTTGAAAGCGGCTCAGAAGATTGGTCGCGATCCGGCGAATTGTGTGGTGATCGAGGATGCGCAAGTCGGCATTGAAGCCGGCAAACGTGCGGGCATGCGAGTGGTGGCGGTGGCGACCACGCACCCGATCGAGACATTGGAAGGCTCGGATTTGCGCTTGCCGAATCTTGCCGGGGCGACGGTGGCGGGGCTTTTACCGACGACGGCGAATCTGGGTTAATCCGACGAGACCCAAAAGACAGAGAAGGGCTTGGGTGGGTTCAGGAACGACGGAGACGGTGACGGCCTGGATGCCGACATGGGAGTTGGTGCCGGTGGTGTCGGTGGTCATCACATAGCTGAGATTTAGCAGGTCACCAACCACGTCGGGACGGAAGGTGAAGGTGAACAGGGTGGGCTGTTTCGAGTTGCTGTATTCCTGACTCTGCAATGTCACTGCGGTTGCACCGTTTAAGGTGGCGGTCATGGTTCCTTGTGCGTTGAAACCGGTTGCCCAGACGCTGACGAGATATTCCTGAGCAGGGTCGCCACTAAGCGACAGCTGCACTCCACGGTTGAGGCCACCGGCGTCGAGGGAGCTATTAAATACAAGTGATTGTGGCAGATTCGTGAGGCTGGTCGGACTGTTGCCATCGGAATAACTGAAGTTTTTTAAACCGATGGATGACCCGCCACTTCCCCGCAGTGATCCCCCTCCCACGGTCGAAATGACCGAGATGTTGGCGGTGCCACCAGCTTTTCCATTGGTGGCGGCCACCGTGGTTGGAAACGGCGCGGAAACCTGAGTGAAATCCCAGATTGCCCAATCAACGGAACCGGTCGCGGTGAGATCGACCGCCGAGACGCCCGGATTGGTGAAGACCTGCCCCGCCAAAACGGCGGCGTTCAGCTGGGGTGCAAGGTGCAGGGTTATCCCAAAAGCCGCCACCATGGGCAGCAATCGCACTGACGTGATCATGGGGAATTTTTAAACATTCGCGTCCACATGGCAATCCTTCATTTCAAGGATGCCCGTGCGCGTGAAAGTGCCAGCCCATCCCGTTTGACCGGGATAGGGCATGCAGACCTCATCAGTCCTTCTTCTCCGGGTCAACGACGACCGGAGTGAAGTCTTTTTTGTTATCGAGGACCTTGTCGACAAGGCCGTAGGCAGCGGCCTGTTCGCCGGTCATGTAGTTGTCGCGGTCAGCGTCCTTGTCGACTTCCTCGGGCGATTTGCCGGTGTGGTGGGCGATAATTTTGTTGAGGCGACGCTTCAAATTATACATGAACTCGACAGTGCGCTCGACGTCGCTGGCGGTGCCTTGGGCACCACCGCTGACCTGATGGATCATGATGTGTGAGTTGGGCAGGGCGTAGCGTTTGCCTTTGGTGCCGGCGGTGAGCAACACGGCACCCATGCTCGCGGCGATGCCGATGCAGTAGGTGTTCACGTCACAGGTGACGAACTGCATGGTGTCATAAATCGCGAGACCGGCGGTGACGGAGCCGCCAGGGGAGTTGATGTAGATGTTGATGTCCTTCTTCGGATCCTGCATTTGAAGGAACAGAAGCTGGGCGATGACGATGTTGGCGACCTGGTCGTCAATGGGGGTGCCGATGAAGATGATGCGGTCCTTGAGCAGACGGCTGTAGATGTCATAAGCGCGCTCCATGCGGCCTTCGCTCTCGATCACCGTTGGGATGATGTAGTTGGAAGGACCGCTGGGCATGATGCTGGTGGGAAAGTGGTTGGTCATATGGGGAATGGTGGAGGGGGCGGTGGGGTTGTCAATGCGATCCAGCAGAAGCGTGAGGAAAGCTTGTGCGAAATTACGGATGATGATACGTTGCGATGTGACTTAGCGACGCAGGCTGGTGCCGACGAAACTCCTCTACCGGCACTCGTATCCCTAAATTCCAGCTTTGACCGTATTGGACGACATCACCGTAGAAGAATACCTCGAAGGCGAGGCATTGAGCGAGGTGCGCCATGAATACTTCGATGGCAAGGTGTTCGCGATGGCTGGTGCCAGTGCGGAGCATGAGGGAGTTTCAGGAAATTTGTTCGCCTCTCTTCATGCCCACCTAAAGGGCAAACTCTACAAGGTTTTCAAAGACGGAATGAAACTGCGACTTGAGGTTCGTGGGAAAGATCTCTTCTATTACCCCGACATCTTGGTGACGTGCCAGCCGACCGACAACAACCGGTTCTTCCGCAACAGCCCGAAACTCATCATTGAGGTGCTCTCCAAGGATGAAAACAAGGATCTGGTGGAGAAATTTTTTGCTTACCAGCGAATCGAAAGCCTGGAGGAATACGTGGTGGTGCGTCCGGACCCGAAGAATCGCGAGGCCTTTGTTTTTCGTAAAGGAACCGACTGGGATCGTCCGCTAGTGCTGACCGAAGGTTCATTGGATCTGGTTTCGGTGGGATTGACGCTGTCGATGGATGACATCTTTGACGGGGTGGGCTGAGGTAAAGCAGTTGACGATCCACCCAGAGAACGGACATCTTGAAAAATGGCCAAGGTGACTGAATCGGTGGAGGAACAAATCGGGCAACGCATCCGCGCTTTGCGCTCGGAACGGAATGTGACGCTGGATCAACTGGCCGTGGAGGTGAAACTGACCAAGGGGCAGCTTTCGAAAATCGAGAACGGCAAGGTGAGCAGTCCGGTGTCGACGTTGACACGGATTGCATCGGCGTTGGGGGCGCAGGTGGGAACCTTGTTCAACTTCAGCGATCAGGAATCACGGGCAGTGATGGTGCGCAAAGAGGATCGCAAGGAAATTGCCGGGCGCGGCTCCAAGCTGGGGCACAGCTATGAATCGCTGGCGTTTGGGCTGCCGTTTGAGAAGGACTTTGAAACGTATTTGATGACGATTGAGGAAAAGAAGATCAATCCTGCCAAAAACATTTTCAAACACCCGGGTCACGAATTTCTTTATCTGCTCGAGGGAAACATGGTCTACCGGCATGGCAGCAAGTCGTTCTCCATGAGGCCGGGGGACTCACTATTCTTTGATGGCACCATTGAGCATGGGCCGGTTTCGGTGACCGGAACTCCGGTGCGGTTTTTAAGCATCATCAGCAACCCGCGGAATTAACTCAGGCACTGCTCCCCTCGGTCAACATCAATAGTGATGGTAGTGACCGTGGCCGTAGTGGGGACGATGGTAGCTGCGGCGATAATAAACTCTTGGTGGCGGTGCGTGGTAGTAGTCATCGTAGACATAGCTGCTGCGATAATAACGACGGCGCGGTGGTGGCGGTGCATCGCCGTAGTAGCGGTCATTGGCATTGCCGACGACGGAACCAGCGATGGCACCAAGAACCCCACCGATGGCGGCACCTTCAAGGCCACGACCGCTCTGGTGTCCGATGATCCCACCAGCAGCAGCTCCAGCTAGTGCCCCGCCGACACCGCCAGCGGATTCATTGGGTCCGGCATATCCGGGACCGGAAACACAGGAGCTGAGCCCCAGGGCAAGCACCAGGGAGGCGAGACAAATGGTGGAGAGGGAATTTTTCATGGCAGAAAGTCTGGGCGGAAAGAGTCAATCAAAGCTTTCGATGCCACTGACGCCAGCAGTGTTCAATCTACGACTTCAGATGCTGGATGTGAGGGCGGGCGGGATCGTGACAGAAGATTTCTGAAAAAAATCAGAAACTCCCATCACTCGGTCACGTCGTAGACTTCGATCTTCGCAGGGTGGCCCTTCACCTCAAAATGACCACACGGTGTGAACGCGCTGCGATCCCCCTCCCATCCGGCCAGGAAGGCCCCGCTGACGAGAATAGGCTTGTCCACAATGCGTGTGAGACCTTCCAGACGGAAGGCCAGATTGACGGCATCGCCAAGCGCGGTGTTAATGCCACGACCCATGGCACCGATCGCCACTTCACCAACATGCAGTCCAATGCGGCAATCGAGGGTGATGTTTTTCTGCTCTTTGAGCAATCGACGCGTCGGAGACTCAGCGTCGCGTTCGGCTTTGCGCAAGGCACGGGCGGCCTCAAGGGCACGGGCGAGGGCATCGTGTTCGACGCTGGTCCAGTAGGCAAACACGCAGTCACCAATAAATTTGTCCACCATGGCACCGGAGCGTTTCATGATGGTGTTGCAGTCGGCATACCATTCGCGCAAAAGGTCGGCCACCTCAGCAGCCCCGAGAAGGGAACTCATCGCGGTGAATCCTTTCAAATCGCCCACAAAAAGCGTGGCGGGCTGGGTGCGCATCGGCACCGGCGTGCGTTTGAGAACCTGGGTTTTGAGTCCAATGGCGGTCAGATCCTGCGTGATGGGCTTGCCGCCTTGGTCGAACAGGAAGATCGCACTGCCGAACTGGAGCCGGTCACCGGTGCGCAGGGCGCAGGCATTGGTGAGGGCGACATCGTTGACGTAGCTGCCGTTGGCGCTGCCGAGGTCGACGAGCCAGAAATGGGCACCTTCGCGACGGATGGTGGCGTGTTGACGTGAAATTCCTGCGTCGCCAAGACGGATGCTGGCCTCCTCGCTTCTGCCGATGAGGTTAAAATCGCCAAGCGGATAGGTTTCTCCGCCGGTGAGTGCTTTTAAAAGGGCTGGCATATGATGGTGACGCCTACCTTTGAACCGAAAGCGGGAGGTGAAGTCAAGACTTGGTTTTGGCTTTCTGAAATGATGGGCAAAAAGCAGGCTTCCATGCCCGCCAAATCTTGCTCGATCAATTGGCTCAAGCTCCAGGCGAGGGAGCGGCCACGGCGGGAGGATTGCCCCCTTCACCGGGCATGCCGAATCCAAGCAGCATGGCGACTTCCTCCTGCACGGCTTCGATTTCATCGAGACGCAGCTCGGGATCACGAATGATGTAAATTTCGCCACTGCGGCGATGTTCGTAAATCAGCAGGGTGCCGTCTTCGACGTATTTCACCTCTTTCTGCACCAGTTGCTTTTTGCGCTCAAGCATCAAGGCGAGGATGTAGCGCGCATGGGTGGTGTGCGGTTCATCTTCTTCGGTGAGGCGGCGTAGCAGATCCTCGGCCCCTTCACGGTTGGCAAATTCGGCCTTGGCCTTGGCTCCGGAATCCGGCTTTACATAATCGGTCTTCCAGGAGGAAAAGGGCTGACGCTCGGCCACTTCTTCGTCCCATGCTTCGAGACTGATGTCGCGACGGATAAAATCGCCGCTGGCTTTGTCGAAGTAGATGGCGGTGTGAAACGTTTCGCCCTCTTCAAAGGGGCGTTCGGTGCGGGCACAGGCGTGTGCTCGTGACTTGAGGTTCCAGGCTTGCTGCATGATGGGATGGGCGGGTTTAGTTGCTCAACGTGCCAGCAGAGATTTGAGGGAGAGCTTTGGCAGCTCGCGGTTTTGGGAACGCATCGCGAACAGCAAAATTCCGACCGTGCTAAGCAGAACGTGGGGAAGCCAAACGGCGACAACAGCAGGAAGGTGCTGGGTCTTGCCGAGATTGAGGAACAGGTTGTCAAAGAACAGCATCACAAAGAAGAACAATACGGCGCTCGTCATGCCGCCCACCAGGCCACGCCGAGAAAACACCACGGACAGAGGCGCAGCAAACAGCACCACCACAAGACACTGCCAAGGCAGCGCAAACCGGTAGAAGAAATGCGTCCAGTAAGGGGACAACTTTTCCGCCGGCTGATTCTTGTTGGCGCTCAGGTAGGAGAGCAATTCCGGAACTCCCAGGAAATCTGGCGTCAGCGCCCCGCTCATCAACATCCAGGGCGTTTCATCGATGGTCGCGGGGAGGTCTTCACGTCCGAAATTGATGCCTTCGGTGGCGAGAGGTCGCATGCCGACCAGCTTGCCATCTTTGTAGGTCGCATGAGCCCCCACATACATGGTCCACGTGCGGCTTCCCGGCCACCAGAAGGCATTGCCCCACCAGCTTTCCACCAGGTTGCCGTTGCCATCTTCCTGTCGAACTTCCACCCGGCGCAGCTTGTTGGGCGGGGTAAGATCGCGCGGGACCGTGCCCACAAACCAGGTGCGGTGCGCTTCATTGTTGCGATACATCAATCCGCGGATGCGCGCATCCTTGTTTTTGCCGCCTTCACTTTCCGCCAGCAATTGCTCCATATCCCCGGCCGCAGTGGGAGCCCACTGGTAATTGGACGCCATGCTCAGAAACGCCATGAACCCACCCACCAGATAGATCGGGCGCAGCACCTGGAGCATGCTTTTGCCGGTGCCGAGCATGGAGATCAACTCGTTGGTGCGCGACATCCGCCCCAGCACGTAAAGGGTGGACAGCAGCAGGGTGATGGGTGCCA
Source organism: Phragmitibacter flavus (assembly GCF_005780165.1). NCBI lineage: Bacteria > Pseudomonadati > Verrucomicrobiota > Verrucomicrobiia > Verrucomicrobiales > Verrucomicrobiaceae > Phragmitibacter > Phragmitibacter flavus. The sequence goes on from NZ_VAUV01000004.1 coordinate 291,433, forward strand.
CCGTCACAAAAATCGTCGGACCAAGGCGGAGGTAATACATCAACATGTCCGTGGTGCCGATTTTGCTGTCCTGAAAATTCTGCATGTTGTCCAGAAGGTCCATCACCACCCAAAGGGTGAAAAAGGCGACCAAACAAAACACCAGCGGCTGCAGAAAGGACCGCAGCACGTAGCGCTCCATGATCTTGCAACTGGCGTAGTAGGTCATCGCCACCGGCGGTGCCAACACCAGACCGATCATCATCAGCAAATGTGCTACCGAAGCCAATCCAGAAAACTCTTCTCCAGAAACGGAGGTCACCCTCGTCTCCCACTGGGCAAAAAGCATGCTGCCCAGCACCACCGCCGCGAGATAGCCACACATCCACCAGGTGGGTCGGATCATGGCCCCCAGGTTCGGGTAAACTTGAATGATTCTGATATGGTAGATAATCCCGGCCAGCAGCGCAAAAAGCCTCAAATAGGAAAGCAGGTAGGTGGCAACCTCTGGAACCAACGATCGATCGGGTGCCCATTCCATGCCAAAAGTCGCCAGGGGATCATCCGGCGGCGGAGGCACATACGCCATGTGATAACCGCCCGCCTGCGCCAAAGCCACCATGGCCAGGGCGACCAGCATCGCATACGCCCACAACTGGGGGGAGCGACGCAGCCAGCGCACCACATGATTGCACAAATTCTGAATAAGGTTGAGAAAACGGCGCATCGAGATCAAGACAGCCGCCTTCCATAAAACCATCTGCCCCAAAAAGCAAATGGGGCTCCGGGGACCCCTCAAAAATCGCTTCATTAACAACATCTCCCGACCCGACATTCTACTGGTCATCAAACCCGCCTGCGCTTTAATGATTGAAACGAATCTCCACCCCGCTTCATGACGTTCCGCTTCCGCCTGTCTTCCATCACCATGCCCCGTTGGGAGGCGATCCTCACCCGCTGCCTGCTCGCCTGGTTGTTGTGGAATGCGCTGCCCTACGCCATTCCGCCATGGACCAGTCAGCCGCATCCCACCGGTCTCGGCCACTTTTTCGACTTCACCTGGCTGTCCACCCCCGCCAACTACGAACTGGCAAATCTTGTCTCCCGCTCCGGCATCATCCTTTTCGCCCTCGGGGTGCTGCCCGTGTTTGGCCTTTGCGGCTTTCTCGTCCTCGACATCTCGCTTCACAGCCTCGCTTCATCCCAAGGCTTTCAAGGACACGGTGCCCAAGTCAACGGCCTGCTCGCCCTCGGCCTGCTCGGCGGATACCTCTGGCACGCCGCCCAACGCTGGAAAGTCTGGAACCCGCTGCACCAGCCCCTGCTCTTCGACGCCGGAAGCGCCGCCGCCTCCGCCCTGCAAGGCGCACGGATCATGCTCGCCGCCACCTATGTGGTCTCCGGATTGAGCAAAGTCACCAAAGGCGGGATCGACTGGCCCCTGCGCGGCGATTCCTTCGTCTTGCAAATCCTCAAGGCACAGGATGAAATGCGCGCCACCCACATCCACACCGAACTTACTTCTTCAGCCGTGGCATTCGGTGAATTCCTCGCGGCCCATCCCGCCCTAGCCAGCCTCATGCTCTGCGGGGCCCTCGCTCTCGAACTCGGCGCCTTTCTCGCCCTGCTCGGACGCCGCTGGGCACTCGCCATCGGCATCGGCCTTCTTGTTTTTCACAAAAGCAACCACTGGCTCATGGGCCTCCCCTTCAAAGCCAATCAATGGGCTCTCTGGTTCCTTTTCATCATGCCCCTCCACTGGCTGGTGCAGATCCCCAAATCGCTCTATTATAAAAACAAAACCATCAGCGACCAGCACGCACCTTCCTTACTTCCCATTTGGAAGCGACTCGCCAAACATCCCGTCACCATCGCCCTTTTACTTGCCTTTTTCCTGCTCTGGCGTGGCGACTGGTATCCGTTCTCCAACTTTCCCATGTATTCAAGCCTCAAAGCCTCCACCAACTCGCTGCTGGCAACGGATCTGAATGGCAACCTCATCCCTTTCCAATCCCTCGGAACCAATGCCCCCACCGTCAAAAAAATGCTGCGCACCGAGCTCAAACTGCGGCGCGACGCCGGCGAATTCAAAAGTTACGACGACGTGCAGCCCGGCACCTACCGCGCCGCCATCGAAAAAGTCGTCGCCGCCATGATGGCCGTCCCCGGCAGTGAGTTCCAATCCCATCAAGCTTTCCGCATCGTCCGAAAAGACTATGTCGCCAAGGATGGCGAGGTCATCATCAACTCCCAGATCCTCGGCGAATTCCCGGCCGTCACCACTCCTCCCCCGCCCCAGGCCCCTGCTGCGGCACTGCCATGATCCAGTTCGCCTCCGACACCGACAGCCCACCTGACCGACCCAGCCTCGCCGCACGCATGGCCGAGGCATTCTCAGCAGACGGACTCTTCTCTGCCTCGCCGGACTTCGAATTCCGTCCGCAGCAACAACGCATGGCCAAAATCATCGGCAAAGCCCTCGAAAAATCCAAACCCGTCGTCATCGAAGCCGCCACCGGCGTCGGCAAGTCGCTCGCCTATCTGCTTCCCTCCATCATCCACGCCTTGGAGCACCACAAAAAGGCCATCATCAGCACCCACACCATCAACCTCCAGGAGCAGCTCCTCCACAAAGACCTTCCCATCCTCGCCAAGCTGCTCGACGGCAAACCCTTTCGCGCCGAACTGCTCAAAGGACGCGGCAACTACCTCTGCCCCCAGCGACTCGAACGCGCCTTCCAGGGCACACCCGACCTCTTCACCACCGCTGAACAGGCCGATCTCAAACGCATCTGGGAATGGAGTCAAACCACCAAGGACGGCACCCTCAGCGACCTCGACTTCAGCCCCAGCCCCAAAGTCTGGAGCCAGTGCTGCTCCGAAGCCCATCTCTGCACCCCCCGGCGCTGTGGTCAATCCCGCTGCTTCTACCAGGCCGCCCGCAAACGCCTCATCGAAGCTGACGTCATCGTTCTTAACCACACGCTGTTCTTCTCCCTCCTCTCCTCCTCCGAAGATCTGCTCCCCGAAGACGCCAACTTCCTCCTGCCCAACGACTTCCTCATCGTCGACGAAGCCCACACGATTGAAAACGTTGCCGCCCGGGCCTTTGGACTCCACCTCTCCGAATCCCAGCTGCGCTTCGAACTCCAGCGACTCTTCAATCCCCGCACCCGCAAAGGTTATTTCCCCCACCAAGGAGACGGACCCGGTGCCCTCGCCGTGCGTGATGCACTCGACGCCTCAGAAAACTTCTTCGGTGCCCTCCAGGCCAGCTCGCACTTTCCGCACCCCTTCTCCCGCGAGTTTCGCGTGCGCGAGCCTAATCTCATCGAAGACACCCTCTCCGTTCCCCTCGACCGCGTCATCAACCACGCCAAACATGCGGGCGATGCCGCCAAAAACGAAGCCACCCGGCTCGAACTCCACGATCTCGCCCGCCGCCTCGCCGCCGCCAAAGGCACCGTCACCACGTTTCTCGACCAAAGCGAAGAGGAAGAACACGTCTACTGGACAGAACGCCACCAAGGCAGCGAGTTTTCCAACGTCAGCATGCACAGCGCCCCCATCGACGTCAGTCCCCAGTTAAAAAACCTTTTTTTCCGTGGCGACCGGCCCTGCATCCTCACCAGCGCCACCCTCGGCACCGGCGAGAAAGAAGACCTCAGCTACTTCCGCAATCGCGTCGGCGCCGAACGCACCGTTGCCGTGAAAATCGACAGCCCCTTCGATTTCGCCAAGCAGATGCGCCTCTACCTCGCCAAAAACATCCCGCCCCCTGGCACCAAGGAACACGAAGCCGCCCTGCCCGAATGGATTGAGCACTTCCTGCACATGTCCCAAGGTCGCGCCTTCGTTCTTTTCACCAGCAACGCCCAGATGACCCGCATCGCGGAAGAAATCGAACCCTTCTGCACCAAACAAGGCTGGCAGCTCCTCGTTCAGGGCCGCGGCCTCCCCCGCCATCAGCTCCTCGCCGAATTCCGACGCGACACCCACAGCGTCCTGTTCGGCACCGAAAGCTTCTGGACCGGCGTCGACGTCCCCGGCGAAGCCCTCAGCAACGTGATCATCACCAAACTCCCCTTCGCCGTCCCCGACCATCCCCTCACCGCCGCCCGCATGGAACACATCGAGGACTCCGGCGGCAATGCCTTTGCCCAATACTCGGTTCCCGAAGCCATCCTCAAGCTCCGTCAAGGAGTGGGTCGACTCATCCGCAGCAACAAGGATCAAGGCATCTGCGCCATTCTCGACAACCGCATTCTTACCAAGCCTTATGGCCGCACCTTTCTCGCCGCCATGCCAAACTGTCCAGTCGAAGTCGTTATATTGTAAATATTTCCCGCCAAAAAACCATTAGCCTCATTGCTATAAGTTGAATCAAAAATTAACTCGACGACATTCGGGGCCTCACTCCTCCTTCGATGAAACCGTCGCTGTTTTCCGCCATCACTCTTGCTGCGGCGTTTTCCGCTCCGGCCTGTTTCGGTTTCACTATTGAACTCGATTACAGCCTCACCGACACCACCAGCGGCTTTTTCAGCAATGCCGCTGCAAAAGCTGCGGTCGATGCCGCCGCAGCCGACATCAGCGCCCTTCTCGCCCCGACCCTCCTCACCGCCATTTCCCCTGCCGGCACTCCCAACGTCGACAACATCACCGGAACTGCCGGGGGGTCATCAGCGACCGCCAACTGGTCATACGACTTCACGGATCCCGATCTCGGCGGCACCGTCACCATCGCCAGTCCCTCCCTCGCCGCCAACACCATTCGCATCTACGTCGGTGCCCAACCCCTTTCCGGCACCACCCTTGGCATGGGAGGCCCAAGCGGGGCAGGCATCGGCTTGTCGGCCTCCATATCGGGGGGCACTTTTGGGACTGCCGTCGACAATATGGAGACCCTCTCCAACACCTACATGGGTCGCGGTGCCGGGCCCACCATCGGAAGCCTGTCCGGCAGCATCGGCAGCGAATCATACACCCTTTCCTACGGCATGGCCATCGGCCAGTTGTGGTTCGACAACGATGGCAGCACCACTTGGAATTTCGACCACACCGCCACCACCTTCACTGGATCCGACCTCTACAGCGTCGCCCTTCATGAAATCCTTCACGCCATCGGCTTTGGTGAGTCCGAGACCTGGGAAGAGAATGTCATCGGAAACGAATGGCAGGGAGTCACCGTCTCCGGCATCCTGGGTGGCTCCACGGCAATCATCGACGGCAGCGGATCGCATTTGATTGAAAACCTCATGAGTTGGACCCTGGGCATCGGGGCGGGTGCCCCATCAACCTCAACCCTGCAGGAGGTGGTTATGGACCCTACCCTCACCCAGGGAACCCGCAAATACCTTACCCTGCTGGACGCCGCCATTCTTACCGACTTGGGTTATGCGACAGTCATTCCCGAACCCTCCCGTGCGCTGCTTCTTCTGTTCGGTTTTGCCCTTCTGCACACCCGCCGCCGCCGCTGAGCGTGTCTCGTCACATAGGCCTTGAGGTAAAACTTCGCGATCCGTCTTTCCGGCCGAACTAAAGTTCCAGCTGAATCCCAAGCTCGATCACCTGTCTCGAAGGCAGCTCAAAATAACCCGTTGCCGGTCTCGCCATGCGCGACAGCAACACAAACACTTTCTTCCGCCAACGCGCCATCGCCCCGCGCCCATCCGTCAGCAACAACTCGCGACTCTGGTAATAACTCACCCCACCGCGCTTGGTGATCTTTCGTTCCTGAAACACCGCAGACAGATCGCGCATCACGTTCGGCGATTCCGCGAAGCCATAGTTGAGGATCACCCGGAAGAACGACCCATGCAGTTCCACAATTTCCGTTCGTCGTTCCGCCGGAATGTAGGGTTCCTCAGCAAACTTCACGGTCAACAGCACTGCCGTGTCATGCAACACCTTGTTGTGCTTGAGATGATGCAACAACACCAGCGGCAACCCCTCGGCTGACGACGACAAAAACACCCCGATCCCCGCCACTCTTACGATACGGTCCGCCTTCAACTCGTCCACCACGTGCGACACCGGCACCAAGGCCCGCAGCACCCGCTTCATCAAAATGGCCCGTCCATCCCGCCACGTTTTCATGATCACCACCAACACCAGTGTGATCACCAGCGGGATCCACGCCCCATGCAGCAGCTTGGTCAAGCTCCCTGCCAGATACCCCAATTCCAACGTCAAAAACAGCGCCACCGGCAGCGCCGCCTTCCAAATTGGCCACAACCACAGCTTGCGCATGATCATGAACAGCAGCCCGCTCGTCAACACCATCACCGATGACACCGAAAGCCCGTAAGCTGCCGCCAGTGCCGACGACTTCTGAAACACCGCCACCAACGCCAGACAGGCTACCAGCAGCAGGAAATTCACCTGCGGCATGTAAATCTGTCCACGCACATCCGACGAGGTATGCACAATTTTCAACCTCGGCACAAACCCCAGCTGCACCGCCTGCTGCGTCAGCGAAAACACCCCAGTGATCATCGCCTGAGAAGCAATCGCCGTCGCCATCGTCGCCAGTAACACCAGCGGGATCGTCATCGACTCCGGTGCCAGCCGGAAAAACGGATGCTCAATCGCCGAAGCATCATGCAGGAGCAGCGCGCCTTGGCCCAGATAGTTCAACATCAACGCCGGATAGGCCGCAAAAAACCACGACCGGTTCATCGCCCTCCGCCCAAAATGACCAATGTCCGCAAACAATGCCTCACACCCCGTTACCGCCAGCAACACCGTCCCCATCACATGCAGCGCCTCGCCCCGTTCATAGATCAAATAGCTGACCCCATAATGCGGCGAAAACGCCCGCAATACATCTGGATGCTCCGCCACATGCACCACTCCCAAAGTGGCCAGCGTCGCAAACCACACCATCATGATCGGCCCGAAACTCACTCCAATTTTCGCGGTGCCAAACTTCTGCACCCAAAAAATCCCGATGATGATCACCGACGCCATCGCCGGAATCGCCCAATCCGGAAAATCCACCTTCAACTGCTCCAACCCCTCCACCGCCGACAATACCGAGATCGCCGGCGTGATCATCCCATCCCCATACATCATCGCCGCCGCCACCAGCACAATCATCCCCAAAATCGACACCGCCTTCCGATCCAACCCCACCTTTGACTGACGCAACAGCCCATACAACGCAAAAGTTCCGCCCTCCCCGTGAAAATCTGCCCGCGTTAAAATCAGCAGATACTTTACCGTAACGATCACCGTCAACGACCAGATCATCAACGAAACCGGCCCCAGCACCGTCAGCTCATTCCCCGGCTCAAACCGACCGTGCGCCAGACACTCCCGCAACGCATACAGCGGACTTGTGCCAATGTCCCCATACACCACACCGAGCGCAAGAAGCGCCATCGTCCAATTGGAAGCTTTGGGGTTAGACATCAGACCGCACCGCAATGGTGAGGCGCGCCATGTATGCCCTGACTACGCCAATTGGCAAGCGAATCCACATCGCGGCCACAATCTCCATTCTTCCTTCCCCGGGAGAAAGGCACCCTTTCTCCCGGTCAGTTGACGCCGTTTATCAAATTAAACCATGCTGTGCAGTCCCACCACATTGCCCTCCGTATCTTCAAAAATCCCGATGAAGCCATGTGGCGCAATGTCCATGCGACCTCGAATCACCTTGCCCCCTGCCGCCGTGATGCGCTCCAGCACGGCGTCCAGTTCGCCTTCCACATTCAGATAAATGATCGTGCCACCTGGACCCGGTTTGCATCCCTCCATCAGCGTGATCGCCCCACCGACTCCCTTGTCCTGCTCATACGCAAAAATGCCCATTCGGCAACCCTCCATCTCGGCAGGCGTCAACGACTCCGCCAGGATCGTCTCGTAAAAAGCCTTGGCGCGTTCAAAGTCGGCCACGTAAATTTCAAACCAGTTCAGTGCGTTGTTTTTCATAAGATTGAATAAGGATGTGTTTTGTTGTTTAAAGCCGCCGCGAAGAATGAACTCGCTGGCATGTCCCCATCCAACCACCCCCTGCTGACAACCCTATGTCAGGAGTGAATCAAAATTTTTTCATCCACCGGCTCGTGCCCCTCCGCCATCGATTGCGCAACCTCGCGCACCGACTCCCGCAAACCCAGCGGCCCCACCACCTCCATCCCCCTTCCAAAACTCAGCAGCCACCCCACCGTCCACTCCAGCGAATACGTCAGCATCTCCACCTGAACCCTTCCTCCGCGAATCTCCACCACCTGCAACGGCGTCCCCGGCATCTCCCGATACACGCGGTCCATCACCTGACGCTCAAAAACCACCGTCACCGGCAACGTATCCAAACCCTCCAGCACACTCTTCAGGAACTCCTTCAGCGAAAACTCCTCATGTCCCGCAAAACACTGCGGCATTACCTCCCAGCCCACCATCCGGTCCAGCCGGAAATCCCGAAAATCCTTCCGTAGCCGGCAAAACGCCACCAGATGCCAGTGATGGCCATAAAACGTCAACCCCAGCGGCTCCACCGTCCTTGAACTGATCTCCCCACGTCCTCCTGCGTCATACCTCAGCTCCACTTCCTGCCGCCGCACCACCGCCTGCTGCAACGGCATC